>KN173903.1:0-5824 GCA_000759655.1 Acidicaldus organivorans
GTGGGGGGACGAAGGGGTGGGGGAAGGCGTCGTCTCAGAACTCCTCGAATTCATTCATCACGGCGGCGTTGCGCGCCACGCGGCGTTCGAGCAGGTTGATCTGCCAGGAGGCAAGCGCGGCCTCGCTTAAGGGAAGCGGCAGGCGCCGCGCCATCGAACGGGCCGAGTAGAACCGGCGCTGGAGCTCCTTCACCCCGGCGACGAGGGCTTCGGGGGTGAAGTTTTTGGGTACGAAATGGCAATGAACGCCCGGCCAGCGGTCCATGTTCGCCTCATCGATCAGCCGCCCCTCGGTCTTGAGCCGCGCGTAGAGAGGCGTGCCGCGCAAAGGCGCCATCACGTTGAAATAGGCGGCATCGACCCGGTGTTCGGTGAGGAAATCATAGATCGCGCGAAAGACGGACGGGTCGTCCTCATCCGAACCGATCACGAAATTGAACGAGAAACTGATGCCGCGTTTCTTGAGATTGCGGATCACCCGGACATAGTCGTGGACGTGGTTGAACGTCTTGTTCATCGCCTTGAGCGTCTTTTCGCTGATGCTTTCCACGCCCATGTTGACGTGGAGCAGGCCCGAGCGCTTGGCGAGATCGAGGAAGGCCTCATCGAGGCAGAAATGGGCCGAGAACAGCGCGGACCAGCGGATGCGGAGCGGAATGAGCGCCTCGAGCAGGGCGCGGGTATAGACTCGGTTGCCGACGAACTGGCTTGCCGCGAAAAAGACGTGGCTTTTGCCCGAGAGTTCGATTTCGCGCACGATGTCTTCGACGGGGCGGAAACGGTAGCCGAAATCGCCATTCAGTCGCCGCTCGGCGCAGAAATCGCAGGCGTAGGGGCAGCCGCGCGAATGCTGGATGACGACCGGGCTGTAGAAGGCGTAATTCCTCTTCTTGAGGAGATCCCAGCGCGGCGTGGGCAATCCGCGGAGGTTGGCCGGGGTGTCGCGGCGATAGATGGGAGCGAGCCGCCCCGCCACGAGATCGCGCAGCATGCGGGGGAAGACCTCTTCCGCCTCGCCCACGCACACCGCATCGGCGTGTTCGAGCATTTCCTCGGCATGGAACGTGGCGTGTGGCCCGCCCATGATCACGGGAACGCCACGCTTTCGAAACGTATCGGCGATCTGGTAGGCGCGGAATGAGGTCACGGTGCGCACGGTAAGCCCCACCGCGTCCACCCTTGCCTCATAATCCGGCTCCTCGATCGCATCGTCGTGGAGGAGGACGTCCCAGTCCGGCGGGACGAGGGCAGCGAGATAGGGGAGCACCGCGCCGATGATCTTCCGCTTGCGTATGCGAAACGGAACCGGGCGGTCGCGGGAGGCGAGCAGGGTGGGCTGGATGAGCAGGATCCGTGGCATGATCGGGCTTCTGCGACGTTCTCGGCCGGGGGGTCGGAGCCGCTCGGCGGAGCCTCAAGGGGCAGCGGAGCGGGACAAGGCGCGGGGCGGCCTTGCCCCTGTCACCGAGGATCAGCGCCCGGCCGGGTCGGTCCTTGATCCATGTCAAAACGGGCGGTTAGGGGGAGGAGGTCAAAAGGGGAGTATCACAAGCAAGCGTTGGCGTCCTTGCCCTGCGTCGAGGGGGGCGCATCTCGGGGTTGACCCCCGATCACGAGCCGGTGAGGCGTGGGCGCGCCTCAGGGAGGCCGAAGAGAGGGCGGGAGCGGAATCCGGGATCCATCGCGGGGGCTGCGATCATCGCGACAGCGCGGGGCCTGTTCCCGAACGCGCCGGTCGCGTGGGCGCGGCGGGAGTCAGGGTCGATTTGGTTGACGCTGGGGGTAGAGTGATGCTATGAAATACGCTTGCCCTGAAAGGGCAGGTAGCAGGTGCGGTCTGTGGGTATATAGAAACGTCGATCGAGGTATATACCGCACCAGAGTTTATATGTTGGGGGGCTTTCGCTGGCACCTCCCGAGGGGATAGTTATGAGCACGAATCAGGAAGGTTTGAAAGCCACGATCAAAGAGGTGCTCATGGAGCTGTTCCCGGACGCCCCGATCGAGGACGTCTTCCCCAACCCCATGGTCGATGATGATGGCGACCCGATTTTACGGATTTTCGTGGTGCTGGGTAATACGAAAGAGAAGCTCGACCCCAAGGCTCGGCTCGGCTTGATCAGGAAGTTGCGGACGCGGCTTGCCGAGATCGGCCACGATGAATTCCCGGTAGTGAGCTTCTATTCTAGCGATGAGGCTAGGAAGCTGAGGTTTGAAACCGCGTGATCTGATCGAGACCGCGCGGCTCCTGCTCGCGGCGGAGGAAAACGATTGGACGGAGGCTGCTCTTCGCCGCGCCGTGAGCTCCTGTTATTACGCGCTCTTCCATGCTTTGGCCCGGCAGTGCGCGGATCTCCTCATCGGCAGGCTCGAAGATCGAGAACAGCGGCGTGAAATCTGGCGTCACGTCTATCGTGCGCTCAATCATGGCGATGCCAAAGAAAAATGCCTGAAGGAAGAAATAAAAGAGTTTGGCGAAAACATCCTGTATTTTGCCGATGCTTTCGTGGATTTTCAAATAAAACGCCATTCTGCTGATTATGACCCTTTTCCGGATCTCTCCGATGATCCGCCCATGAGATTTACGAAACAAGCCGTTATGGATGTCATCGACCTTGCCGAGGTTGCCATAGACAGCCTCGAGGCTGCACCGGAAGAGGATCGACGCGGTTTTTGCGCCTTCATTCTGCTCAAAAGCCGGAATGAAGACGGGGATCGCGAACGCTTACAAAAAGCGCGAAAGCGCCGGAGCAAGTAAAACGCGGGATCAAAATAGGGCGCCACGCCAGCGGCAAACCCGAACCCGTCCGATGCGCCGATGAGGCAGGGCATGCCGCCTGAGGAGACCTCCCGTTGCCGCCGCGGGATCAGCGAGGAGCAGCCCGGCACGGGTCAGGGGATGGTACGAGCGCCGCGTTGTCCCGCCAACTGAACAAGCGACACTTGCGGCAGGGTGCGAGACGGCAGATCAGCTGGACATCGTCGCGCCCCGTGCGGACGGTTTATTATGACGTTCACGGGGCAGTGATTTTCTTTTCTTCGCCGTTTACATATGTCACATAAATTATGGTTTTTTTGTAAAGGAAATTTTCGGTTTTACTCTCATTGAGCTCCGGTTTTATTTTGTAAATTAATGCGGCTTCCACCCTTTCACGCTCTTCTTTTGTGACCCGCGTTCCGGAACGCGGCACTATTTTTGCCACACTCACGAGAATAATCTCATCCTCCTTGAGATGTTTCTTCCATTCAGACCGCATGTCGTGGTTGTCCAGGCGTTCCTGAGCGTTTTTGGATTGGCCGATGTAAAGGACGCGATTTGATGAAAGACTGCCACTCCCCTTTTTCTTACCCGCGTGAATCCGATAGATATCGTAACCTTTTCCGATGTTACTTATTTCTTCTTCCTCATAAAAGCGAACGAATTCCAATTCATACTCTTTAACCATGTCGAAAACTCCTTGACCTTCGGGCATCGACGGCGCCCGGCCACCGGCGTCCGCCCGTCTGACGAACGTTGAGGCGATGTGGGGGCGGGCCAGAGGCGGTTCAAGCCCCGGGCGGGGGCGACGTGCCCTGCGCGACCAGTCTGATCGATGCTCCTCCGAAACCAATCCTTCAAGCAGACGAAATTCGTCACAAGCGCTGTGGGCCTCATTTTCCCGCTTGACAGGGACGATCCCTGACACCATCTCGGCCGCCAATTGGCGCCTCACCGCAGCCCAAAATTCGCTGCTGTTCAGCTTGATCGAACAATCAACGAAAGCGCCCGGAGGTGCACCTACACCCCCGGGCGATCGTCGATCCGCCGGCGCGCCAACGCCGGCGGGTTATCCCGCAACCTCGTTCATGAAAGGAGATCGTGATGGCGATCCCAATCGGTGGCTACATCTTCGATGGCCCGTTTCCCAGCCCCGACAGCCTTCAGAGCCGTTCCGGTGTTTATGCCATTCTCGATCCGCTTGGTAATGGCCGCTGGAAGGTCCTGGACATCGGTGAGTCCGGCGACCTGTGGACCCGGGTCAAGAGCCATGACCGGGAGGAGTGCTGGAACCGCCAGACATCGTCGCGCTGGCAGGTTGCTGCTTTCTACTGCGACGCGCCGACCCGGATGCGGGTCGAAAAAGAGTTGCGCGACCGGTACAAACTGCCCTGCGGCAAGCAGTAATCAAGCCGTAATACGGACTGGTAGGGCGGCAGCGAAACGCCCCGCCCCCCTGGCCTGCTCCCCCTTGCCTGCGCCCGCTGGCCCAGGGGCCCGGGCCTCAGGCGGAGCCCCTCAGGCCGGGACCTTGGTCAGCCGCAGATAGGGAGTAAGCGCGCGGAAGCCCTGCGGGAAGAGCTTCTTCGCCTCCTCGTCCGGGATGGAGGTCGGGATCACCGCCTCATCGCCCGGCCGCCAGTTGACCGGCGTGGCAAGCCTCGTGCGCTCGTTGAACTGCAACGCATCGACCACGCGCAGGATCTCGTCCATGTTGCGCCCGATCGTCATCGGATAGATCATCATCAGCCGGATCCGCTTGTCGGGGCCGATGATGAAGACGGTGCGCACCGTCTGGTTGTCGGCGGCGCTGCGCCCGGCCGCATTGTCACCCGCTTCCGCGGGCAGCATGTGGTAGAGCTTGGCCACCTTGAGGTCGGCATCGCCGATGATCGGGTAGTTGGGCGCCGAGCCCTGGGTGCGGGCGATGTCGTCGGCCCAGCGGCGATGATCCTCCACCGGATCGACCGAAAGCCCGATCAGCTTGACGTTGCGCCGGTCGAACTCGGGCTTGAGCCGGGCGAAGGCGCCGAGCTCGGTGGTGCAGATCGGAGTGAAGTCCTTGGGATGCGAGAAGAGGATCGCCCAGGACGTGCCGATCCATTCATGGAAGCGGATGCGCCCCTCCGTGGTCTCGGCCTCGAAATCGGGGGCGATGTCGCCAATACGCAGGCAGTGCGGTTCGGTCGTCATGCTCTCCTCCTTGCCTCTCCTCCTTGCGCGCGCCCGGGGGCCGCTGGCGCGGCACCTCGCGGCTTGGGCCCTCAATATGGGGTCCCCATGGGGCCCTAGACATAGGCGCGCTGGTTTCACTATGCAAGACGTGATTTATGATTTTTTTGCGTAAATTTGATGTGGATTTGTCTCCAGGGTCAAACTCCCGCCCCGGCGGTCGCGGAAGAGGGAGGCGGCCTTGCGTTCGGGCTCATCGGGCGCATCGCCCCGTCGGCTTCGGGGGGGGCGGCGCTTGGCCCGCCCCGCTCCCTTGCCGCTGGCCGCCGCGGCTTGAGGGGCGGCGGAGCGTGGCGCGGCGGGGTCTGCCCCGCCCCGCTCCTCCCCTTTCCGCTCCCCACCCTTCCGCTCCTCATTCTTGCCCTCCTCGCTCTTCCGCGGTTGGGAGCCGCGGGCGCGGGCGAGCGCCTCGCGCAGCAGGGCGGCGCGGTCCTCGGGGGTGAGTTCGCGGAAGAGGCGGAGCAGGGCGGCCTCATCCGCGGTCTGGGCGGCGAGGGCGGCGTATTTGTCCTCGCCGAAGAGGAGGTATTCGAGGCTCACCCGGTAATGGGCGGCGAGTTTGAGCAGATGGGCGTGATGCGGCGCGGCCCGCCCGGTCTCCCACTGGGCGATCGCCGAACGGCTCACCCCGAGCGCCTGGGCGAGCGCCGCCTGCGACTGGCCCTCGCGGCGGCGGAGCGCGGCGAGGCGCCCCGCCATCCCCAACGTGGGGCTCGACCTCAACGTGGGGTTCGTCCCCATCGTGGGGCTCGTCCCCGACCTGGGCGTCGCTGACCCCTCCCCGGGGGCTGGGCGCCCCCCCTCGGGGGCTGGCGGCTCCCCCTCGGGGGCTGG
>KN173903.1:5836-6454 GCA_000759655.1 Acidicaldus organivorans
AGCTGGCCCCCTCTCCTTGGGAGTTGGCACCCCCCGCTTGGGTACTGGCTGCCCCCCCTCGGGAGTTGGCAGCGCCCCCTTGGGAGTTGGCAGCCCTCCCTCGGGGGCCGGCGGCTCCCCCGTGGGAGTTGGCGGCTCCCCCTTGGGAGCTGGGGGCGGCGCAGGACGCGAGGGACCGCGCTTTCCGTCATTTTTTCTAACCATCCGATGCCCAAACCCCCCTTCCGGCCCACCCGCCTCCGCTCAACACGCGCCTTCTTCCCTCCTCTCGCGGTGGAAGCGCCCGGCCCCCTGCCCCAAGCCCCCGCCCGCTCCTCTCTCGTCCGCCTTTCTTGTCCGCCTTTCACCTTTTCGGCAAAGTTTAACTTGCTTCACCCCGGTTTTACGTCTGAAAAGTTGAGACTCGGTTAAGCACGCGCCGCGCCCGGCGGGCCCTTCACCGCGCTTCCCCCAACACCTCGCCTCCCCAACACCTCGCCCCCTTCAGCGGCAGCGCGGGAGCAGAGAGCACGGCGCGGCCTGCCGGACGGGGGAGAGACCGCGCAGAGGAGCGCCGTGACCATTCCCGCCCCAACCTCACGCCCTGCCCCCGCCGCCCGAGACCCGTCTTCCGGCAGC
>KN173904.1:0-571 GCA_000759655.1 Acidicaldus organivorans
GTGCTCGTTCACCTGGCCCGATGCGTGGATGGGCTGGCATATCGGAGCGGGGACGGCGCTTCTGGGCCTCGTCCTCTTCCGGCTGATGTGGGGCGTGTGGGGAAGCGAGACGGCCCGCCTCGCGCCCATGCTCAAGCCGCCCCGCGCGGTCTTCGCCCATCTCGCCGCGCTCGGGCGGGGAGAGCCGGATCACGCGGTGGGGCACAATCCGGCGGGGGGCCTGGTGGTGCTGCTCTTTCTCCTCCTGCTGCTCGCCGAAGCGCTGAGCGGGATCGTCGTCAACAACGACATCGCCAATGAGAGCGCACTTACCGAGCTGATGCCGGCGGTACTCGCCAACGCGATCACCGCGCTGCATGGCATGCTGTGGTATGCTCTGCTCGGTCTTGTTGCGCTGCATGTCGCGGCGGTGGGGTTTTATGAGCTTGCAAAGGGGCACCGGCTGCTGCGCGCCATGACCCGGGGCTGGAAGATGCTGCCCGCCTCTATGCCGGCACCGCAGCCCGCGCCGCTCATCCGCGCCCTTCTCACGTACGCGGCAGGCTTCGCGCTCGCCTATGAAGTGGCGCGC
>KN173904.1:644-1481 GCA_000759655.1 Acidicaldus organivorans
TGGCTCTGAGCGGCAAAAGCGAAGCGGCCCGGCCGGGGCGCGTCCGGGCCGGGACCTCCGATCATGTCCCCCCGATCACCTCGGGAGAGCGATCACATCGGGTTTTGGGGGACGATCTGGCCGCGCACCTCGCCTCCCGGATGGGCCTTGGTGTGGAGATTGATGTACCACTGCCCGGCCATCATCTCCTTCTCATCCGCCGCCGAGAGCTTGGCCTCGCCGGTGATCGGGCTCGACGCCTCCTTGCCCTTCTCGGTGAGCCAGATCTTCACCCCGGCATTCTTGCCCTTGGGGGCGGGACCGTGGATGTGGCCCATCGTCACCGGGCCGGAGAGATTCTGGTAGGTGATCTGCCACTTCAGGACATGGGTGTCGGGATCGTAGGTGAGATGCGCGGTGCCGCTGCCCGGTGTATTCACCGGCGGGACCTGCTCCGCCCCCGAAAGCGGCACGTCGAACGTCATCGGCGCCGCCTGCGCCGCCCCGAGCCCAAGCGCCACCGCCAGGGCGGCCCCGAGCACAAGGCGCCCGGCGAGGGCGCGGCGTGAAACAGGATGGCGTGAAAGATGCTGGACCATGCGTAACCTCCCAAACCCGGAATGAACCCCTCTCTGCCTCAGGCGAGAGGACGGCATCATGCCAGAGGGGGACCCCCTGTTCCAGTCCCGATTGCGTGGGAAGGGGCCGCCCCTCCCGCCGCTCTTCTCTCCCCGACCCTCTCTTTCCCCTCTGCCCCTATCCCATGCGCCGGCGGGCGAGGAAGACCGCCACGGTGAGGCTCAGCACCCCGGAGAGGCCGAGCGCGGCGAAGGGAAAGACGAGATCGCCGAATCCGTC
>KN173904.1:1578-2580 GCA_000759655.1 Acidicaldus organivorans
GCCCTCGAGGAAGACGCCGCGCAGGATGGTCATCAGATGCCGCATCGGATTGAGCAGGGTGAGGTGCTGGATCAGCGGCGGCATGTCCTCGATCGGGGTGGCGAAGCCGGAGAGGATGATGGCGGGGACGAGGAAGAGGAAGGCGCCGAGCAGCCCCTGCTGCTGGGTGGCGGCGAAGGCGGAGATCATCAGCCCGATGCCGAGCGCCGAAAGCAGGAAGAGGGCGAGCCCCGCGGCGAGCGCCAGCGGATTGCCGGTGAAGGGGACGCCGAAGCCCGCCACGGCGACGGTGATGATCACCGAGGCCTCGAGCCCGCCGATGATGAAGCCGGGCAGCGCCTTGCCGAGCAGGATCTCCCACGGCCGGTAGGGGGTGACGAGGAGCTGGTCATAGGTGCCGAGCTCCCGCTCGCGCACGATGGAAAGCCCGCTCACCAGGATGGTGACGACGAAGGTGAGCAGCCCCACGATCCCCGGCACGATGAACCAGCGCGAGAGGAGATCAGGATTGTGCCAGGCGCGCGGGATGGGGGCCGCGGCGGGCAGCGGCCGCCCGTGCGCGGCGAGCCACGCCGTCTCGAAATCGGAGATGATGGTGTTGGCGTAGTCGAGGGCGATGGTGGCGGTGTTCGAGTTGCGCCCGTCGATGACGATCTGCAGCGGCGCGGGGCGCCCCTCCGCGAGGTTGCGACTGAAATCGCGGCCCAAATGCAGGACGAGGAGGACCCGTTCGCTATCGATGAGGGGGGCGATGTCGGCGTCACGGGTGAGGGTCGCCACCCGCTCGAAAATGGGCGAGCCCTCGAAGCGGGCGACGAGCTGGCGTGCGGCGAGGCCGGGGTCCTCGTTGAAGACGGCGAGCGCGACGTGGTTGAGATCGAAGGTCGCGGCGTAGGAGAAGACGAAGAGCTGGATGAGGGGCGGGCCGATGAGGACGAAGCGGCTCGCCTTGTCGCGGAGCAGGGCGAGAAACTCCTTGTGCACCAGGGCGAGGAGGCGCTG
>KN173904.1:2873-4834 GCA_000759655.1 Acidicaldus organivorans
GCGCCGTGGTGATACCGAGAAAGATCGCGGCGAGCACGGCGAGCGCGGCGATGTCGGGCCAGATCACCGCGCCCACGTCGCCGGCGAGGAAGATGGTCTGGAGGAAGGAGACGAAATAGCGGGCGGGCAGGATGCGGGTGAGGGTCTGGATCACGACCGGCATCGAGCGGATGTCGAAGACGAAGCCCGAGAGGATGAAGGCGGGGAGGAAGGTGACGACGATGGCGATCTGGGCGGCGACGAATTGCAGCCGGGCGATCGAGGAGATGAGGAGCCCCATGCCGAGGGCGACCAGCATGAAGGCGGCGGAGCCCAGCGCGAGCAGGGCGAAATCGCCGCGGAAGGGGACGTGGAAGAGGCCGATCGCCATCGCCACGGTGAGCGCCATGCCGCCCATGCCGAGGACGAAATAGGGGATGAGCTTGCCGAGCAGGATCTCGGCCATGCTCGCTTCTGACGCCATCAGCGCCTCCATCGTGCCGCGCTCCCATTCGCGGGCGACGACGAGAGCGGTGAGCAGCGCCCCGATCAGGGTCATGATGATCGCGATCAGCCCGGGGACGAGGTAATCCTGGCTGCGCAGCGCGGGATTGAACCAGATGCGCATCTGGCGGGCGATGGGAAGGGCTGCCGAAAGCCGCCGGTGGGTCTGTTCCTGGGCAAGCCAGATCATCCAGGTTTGCGTGACGTAGCCCTCGATCAGGCGCGCCGTGTTGGCATCGGTGCCGTTGACGATGAGCCCGATCGGGGCGGGCGGGGCAAGCCGCGCCTGGCGCGAGAAATCATTGGGCGTCCAGAGGATGCCATCGAGTTGGCGGGCGATGAGGGCGGACTTGGCCTCTCCGAGATCGGGGAAGATTTTGACATCGAAATAGCGCGACTGCCGGAACGCCCCAACCAGCGGGTCGGTGGTGGGATCGGGATGCTCGATGACGACGCCGAGGGGGACGTGTTCGGCATTGAGCGAGATCCCGTAGCCGAAGAGGAGGAGGAGGAAGAGGGGAAGGGCGAAGGCGATGCCGAGCGCGGAGGGGTCGCGGATGATCTGGAGGCTCTCCTTGCGGATGAGGCCGAGCAGGCGCCGGGAGCTCATGCCGCGCTCCGGCGGGGAGGGCTCTCCCGCTCGCTCTCCTCGGCCCTTTGCATCAGGATGACGAAGGCCTCGTCCATCGAGGGAAGCGGCCCGCCCGGCGGGGCGGCGCGGGCCCGCACCTCGCGCGGGGTGCCGAGCGCGAGCATCGCGCCGCGCCAGAGGAGCGCGATGCGGTCGCAATATTCCGCCTCTTCCATGAAATGGGTGGTGACCAGCACCGTGGTGCCGGCGGCGGCGAGCTGGTTGATACGCTGCCAGAATTCGGCGCGGGTCAGCGGATCGACGCCGGAGGTCGCCTCGTCGAGGAAGAGGACGGGCGGCTCGTGCAGGAGCGCGCAGGCCAGCGCCAGGCGCTGCTTGTAGCCGAGCGGTAGGTCGGCGGCGTTGATGTCGAGATAGGGGCCGAGATCGAAACTCTCCTCGGCCCAGGCGAGGCGGGCCTGCCTGCGCGCCCCGGACAGCCCATAGGCGGAGGCGAAGAAGGCGAGGTTCTGGGCGACGCTCAGCATGCCGTAGAGCGAGAATTTCTGCGCGACATAGCCGAGCTTGGCGCGCGCCGCGGCGGGCGCGGCCAGCATGTTCTCCCCCTCCACTTCGAGGTGGCCGGAGGAGGCGGGAAGGAGCCCGCAGAGCATGCGAAACGTGGTGGTCTTGCCCGCGCCATTGGCGCCGAGCAGGCCGAACACCTCGCCGCGGCGGACGTCGAAGGTGACGTCGCGCACCGCGTGGAAATCCCCGAAGAAGCGGTTGAGATGGGCCACGCGCAGCACCATCTCGCCTCCTGCCGCCTTGCCGGGCGGAGCGGGGGCGGCAAGGGCGGGGCGGCGGCGGGCGGCATGCAGCGTATCGGCGAAGACATCGGCGAAGC
>KN173905.1:0-769 GCA_000759655.1 Acidicaldus organivorans
CGGCGAGGAGAAAGCGCGTGGCGGCATGGCATGGTGGGGGAGGGGGCGGACCGTGGGAGCCGGGCTGGCGGGGCCCAGGCCCGCAAGGTCCGCTTCATGGCCCCGAGCTTCCCCTCTTTCGCCTCCTCCGCGACCTCGCCGCCCGCCTCCACGCCTGGTTCGGCGCCCCCGGCCAGGGGCGGCGCCGGATGGGTCTCCTGGTCGGCCTTCTCGTCCTCCTCTGGCTCGCCTCCGGATTTTACCGGGTCCAGCCCGACGAGCTCGGCGTGGTGCAGCGTTTCGGCGCCTTCGTCCGTATCGCCTCGCCCGGGCTCAATTATCACCTCCCCTGGCCGGTGGAGACGGTAACCCGCCCCTCGGTCACCCGCATCAACCGGGTCGAGATCGGTTTTCGCAGCGGCATGGCGGCGGAGAACGAAACCCGCGAGGTGAGTGAGGAGAGCCTCATGCTCACCGGCGACGAGAACATCATCGACATCGACTTCACCGTCTTCTGGCGCATCCGGAACGCCCCCGACTACCTGTTCGGCATCCGCCATCCGGCCGGCACGGTGAAATCGGTCGCCGAAAGCGTGATGCGCGAGGTGATCGGGCGCACCCCGATCCAGCCCGCCCTCACCGGGGCGCGCGGGGCGATCGAGGAGGCGGTGCGGTCGGGAACGCAGGCGATCCTCGATCGCTACGGCGCCGGGATCGAGATCACCGAGGTGCAGCTGCAGAAGGTCGATCCGCCGCCCGACGTGATCGACAGTTTCCGTGACGTCCAGCG
>KN173905.1:855-5303 GCA_000759655.1 Acidicaldus organivorans
CGCCAATACGGATGCCGAGCGGATGCGCAACGAGGCCGAGGCCTACCGCAACGACGTCATCCCGCGCGCCCGCGGCGAGGCGGCCCAGATCGTCGCCGCGGCGGATGGGGAGCGGGCGGCGGCGATCGCCGAGGCAAAAGGGGCGGCGGCCCGGTTCGAAAGCGTGCTCACCGCCTACCGCGCCAACAAGGACATCACCCTCGCGCGGCTCTACATCGAGACGATGGAACGGGTCCTGAAAAGCGGCCGCCTGAGCCTGGTCGATCCCGCGCTCAAGACGGTGATCCCCATTCCCGCTTTTCCCGCCGTCGGCGCGCCCGCTGCAGCCGCGCCAGGAAACACGCCCAAGGGGAGCGGGCCCAGTGGGAGTGCGCCCAATGGGAGCGCGCCATGAGCGTTCCCCTCTCGATCCCGCCCTCGCCGCGCCGGCCGCACCTGCTCCTCGCCGCGCTCGTCCTTCTCGTCCTTTTCCTGCTGCGCGCCAGCCTCTTCGTCGTGCCGCAGACCGATCAGGCGCTCATCGTCCAGCTCGGCGAGCCGCGGCGGGTGATCGTGACCCCCGGCCTTTATGCGCGCTGGCCGTTGGTGCAAAGCGTCATCCTATTCGACCGGCGCCTGCTCGATGACGAGATGGGCGGCGAGGAGGTCATCCTCGGCGACCAGCGCCGCCTGATCGTGGACAGTTTCACCCGCTACCGCATCACCGACCCGCTCCGCTTCTATCAGGCGGTCGGGCCGCAGGCGGAGGCGATCCGGAGCCGGCTCGATGCGGTGGTCTCGGGGAGTCTCCGCCGGGTGCTGGGCGGGGAGACGCTGCTCGCCGTGCTCTCTGCCGACCGCGACCGGATCATGGGCCGCATCCGCGATCAGGTGAACCGCGAAATGTCGGGCTTCGGGGTGACGATCGTCGATGTCCGTATCCGCCGCGCCGACCTTCCCGCCGAAAACACCCAGGCCATTCTGCGGCGCATGCAGTCGGAGCGGGAGCGAGTGGCGAAGCAGGCGCGCGCCGAAGGGGCGGAGGCCGCGGCCCGCATCCGTGCGGACGCCGACCGGGCGCGCACCGTGTTGCTCGCCGAAGCGCGCGGGGAGGCGGAGCGGCTGCGCGGCGAAGGCGAACGGGCGACGATCGAGCTGCTCGCCGCCGCCTACCGCCAGGATCCCGAGTTCTTCGTCGTCTGGCGCACCCTTGAGGCCTACCGCAACGGGCTCGGGACGGCGGTGCCGGGGGCGGGGCCGGTCATCCTTGGCGCCGAGGGCGATTTCTTCCGTCTCCTCCGCGAGATGCCGCAAGCCGCCGCCGATCCCGCCGCTACCCCTCCTCCGGGAAAGACCGCGCCCTGAGACAGGTAAAGCGGGGAAAGCGGGAGGAAGGGAGCGGGGAGGGAGCAAAGGAAGGACGAGAGAGGCGTCCCCGCCTTGGCAAGTGAGAGCGGGCGCCCCACTATGATGAAAACGAGGACCCCCATGACCGACGCGATCGCCTCCTTCCTCCGCCGCGCCCTCTTCGGGCTTGCCGCGGGTTTCTTCCTCAGTCTCGCCGCCGCACCCAGCGCCTTGAGCCGGGAAGCGCCGCCGAGCTTCGCCGATCTCGCCGCCGAGCTTCTTCCCGGCGTGGTCAACATCTCGAGCACGCAAAGCGTTCAGGCCCGTGCGGGTGATTTGCCCGAGATGCCGATGCTGCCGCCGGGCTCGCCGTTCGAGCAGTTCTTCCGCGACTTCATGGAACGGAACCGCCAGGGCCAGCATGGCGGAGGCGGCGACGAAGGCCCGGTGCGCAAGATGCAGAGCCTCGGCTCGGGCTTCGTCATCGACCCCTCGGGCATCATCGTCACCAACAACCACGTCATCGAAGGGGCGGACGAGATCACCGTCACGCTGCAGGACGGCACGGCGATGAAGGCGCAGGTTCTGGGGCGCGATGACCGCACCGATCTCGCCGTCCTCCAGGTCAAGCCGGAGAAGCCCCTCCATGCGCTGAGCTTCGGTGATTCCTCAAAGGCCCGCGTCGGCGACTGGGTGCTCGCCATCGGCAACCCCTTCGGGCTCGGCGGCACCGTCACCGCTGGCATCATTTCGGCCCGCGGGCGCGACATCCGCCAAGGCCCCTATGACGACTTCATCCAGACCGATGCGCCGATCAACCGCGGCAATTCGGGCGGGCCGCTCTTCAACATGGACGGCGAGGTGATCGGGGTGAACACGGCGATCTTCTCGCCCTCGGGGGGCTCGATCGGGATCGGCTTCGCCATCCCCTCCAACATGGCGAAGAACGTCGTCGCCCAGCTCGTCAAATACGGCAAGCCGCGCCGTGGCTGGCTTGGCGTGCGCATCCAGCAGGTCACCCCCGACATCGCCGAAAGTGTCGGCCTCAAGAGCGCCCAAGGGGTGATGGTGGCGGGCGTCACCGCCGGCGGCCCGGCCGACAAGGCGGGGATCCAGAACGGCGACATCATCCTCAAGTTCAATAATCAGGAGGTGAAGGAACTCCACAACCTGCCGCGCATGGTGGCCGAAACCCCGATCGGCACGGAGGTGCCGGTGGTGATCTGGCACGACGGCCAGGAACAGACGGTGACGGTCAAGGTCGGCGAAATGCCGGATGAGGAAAAGCAGCTTGCCGCCGCCACGCCCGCGCCTCCCGCCAACGCGCCGCTTGCCCTGTCCGGACTGGGACTCAAGATCGCGCCGATCAGTCCCGATCTCCGCGACAAGTTCGGCCTCGCCCCCGACCAGAAGGGCGTGGTGATCACCGACGTCGCGCCGAATTCGAACGCCGCCGAGCGTGGGCTCCGCCCGGGTGACGTGATCGTCCAGGTCCAGCAGGAGGAGGTGAACTCGCCTTCCGATGTCGAGCAGCGCATCACCCGCGCCCGCAAGCAGAACCGCAAGATGGTGCTGCTCCTCATCCAGGGCCAGGATGGGCTGCGCTGGGTCCCGCTTCCGGTGAGCGGCGCCAAGGGCGGCAAGGAGCCGGGCTGAGGCGCGGGCCGGGCAGGGGATGCCCGCCATGATCGAACGGCTCATCAGCCTCACCCTGCTCGTCGTGCTGACGGCAGGGTGCCTCTATGTGCTCTCGCCTTTCTTCTCGGCGCTGCTTTGGGCGGCGTTCCTGGTGCTGGCGAGCTGGCCCGCCTTTCTGCGGCTGCGCCGCTTCGGCCTGCCGCGCGGGCTAGCCGCCCTTGGCATGGTGCTCGGCACCGCCGTCGTCGTCCTTTTGCCGCTGATGCTTGCCTTGCCGAGCGGTACACGCGATGTCAAACACTTGCGCGATATTTTTCAGACGGCGCTTCAGGATGGCCTGCCGCCCTCCCCGGACTGGGTGAGCACGGTGCCGGTGGTGGGGGGCGCGGCCGCCGATCTCTGGAACTCCTGGGCGGCTGACGTCAACGTGATGGTCGCCTTCTTCCGCCCCTATTTCGGGGTGATCCTCGAACACGGATTCAAGCTCCTGATGGGGATCGCCAATGGCGTGGCGGGGTTCGGTTTCGCCCTCTTCATCAGCTTCTTCTTCTATTCCCCCGGCGAGCCCCTCGCCCGCTGGCTCAACCGCCTCTGGGCGCGGCTCTTCGGCGCGGAGGCGGTGCGTTTCGAAGAGCTCATCGAGCAGACGGTGCGCGGCACCGTCTATGGCATCCTCGGCAATGCCATCGTGCAGGGCCTCCTCACCTTCATCGGGCTCTGGCTCGCCTCCGTGCCGCGCGCGCCCTTCTTCGGCCTGCTCGCCGGCTTCCTCGCCACCATTCCGGTGGGCGCGCCGCTGGCCTGGGTGCCCGCCATGCTCTGGCTCTTTTTCAGCGGCGCGACGGGTTCGGCGATGTTCCTCGGCGCTTACGGGGTGATCGTCATTTTTGGCCTCGATCACGTGATCCGCCCCATCCTCATCGCGCGGGGGGCGCGGCTTCCCTTCCTTCCCACCGTGCTCGGCGTGCTGGGAGGGGCGATCGGCTTCGGCCTGCTCGGCATTTTCCTCGGCCCCGTGCTGCTCGGCATCGGCCTCAACCTCTCCAAGGAGTTCATCGCCCGTGACCGGCGCGCCGAAGCGGCGCAGACCAACCTCGGACCTCTTCCCGGGACGGTCGGCGCAGACATCGTCGAGCGCAATCTTTCCTGAAGCCTCTCTCGCCCGCCGCAAGCGCGGCGCGATCGCCCAGGCAGAGGGTCACGCGGCGGAAGCCGAGGTCGCGACCTGGCTCGAAGCCGCGGGGTGGACGCTGCTCGCCCGCAATCTCCGCACCCCGGCGGGAGAAATCGACCTCATCGCCGCGCGCGCTGACGTCCTCGTCTTCGCCGAGGTCAAGACACGGCCCACGCATTACGAGGCTGCCTTCGCCCTCTCGGCCCGTCAGCAGCGCCGCCTCTATCAGGCCGCCGAGGCGGCGCTCGCGCAGCATCCCGAATGGGCGCGGCCGGCGATCCGGTTCGACGTCTTCCTCGTCGACAAGGGG
>KN173905.1:5394-6070 GCA_000759655.1 Acidicaldus organivorans
GGCCACATCGCCCGCATCCGGGATGCGATCCGCAAGGCCTGAACGGCGGCGCACACTCCGCCGTCCAGCGCCACGGTTGGATGGGCGTCAGGAGCGCTGGATGAGTTCGATCTTGTAGCCGTCCGGATCCTCGATGAAGGCGATGACGGTGGTGCCGAATTTTACCGGCCCCGGCTCGCGGGTGATCTTCACCCCTTCGCGCCGCAGCCGCTCGCAGGCGGCGTAAACATCCGGCACGCCGATGGCGAGGTGGCCGAAACCGGTGCCGAGCTCGTAGCCGTCATCCTTGCCCCAGTTATAGGTGAGCTCGAGCACGGTATGGGTCGCCTCGTCGCCATAGCCCACGAAGACGAGGGTGTATTTCCCCTCCGGCACCTCGCGGCGGCGAAGCTCCCGCATCCCCATCAGGCGGGTATAGAAATCGACGCTCTTTTCGAGGTTCTTCACCCGCAGCATGGTGTGGAGATAGCGATAGCCCTGGGTCTCGCTCATGGCCTCAACTCCTTGGCTGAGAGGGAAAGGGAAGGGGGCGCGTCGGGATCAATGGCGATGAGGAAGAGGCCGAGCCGGTCGGCGGCCCGCACCATCGCCGGGCGGTCGCTGAGCAGCGTGCCATGCGCCTCGAAGGCGATCCCGCGCAGACCCGCTTCATGGGCGCGCTCGACGGTGGCCGGGC
>KN173906.1:0-337 GCA_000759655.1 Acidicaldus organivorans
GGTGTCAGGGCCGGCACTCATGAGGGACTCTCAGACTTGGGGGGCTCATAGTTGGGTGGGCTCGTGATTGGGTGGGCTCGGGGCGCTCTCTCCGCCCAAGCCGGAAGGGGGGTCGGGGAAATCGGCCTCGCCGCGGGCGAAGGCGGCGAGGCTCTGGCGATCGAGGGCCTTCGCCGAGGCAAGCGCGAGCCGGGCGAGCGCGGAGGCGCCGGGGGCCGGGGCGCCGCGCCAGACATTGCGGGCGAGCGCCTCAGCGAGCGCCGCCTCGTCCCCGGCGTCGAGCGCCTCCTCATAGGCCAGGGCGCGGCCGTGGAAGGCCTCCCACATCGCCCGCACC
>KN173906.1:415-3109 GCA_000759655.1 Acidicaldus organivorans
TTCTTGCCCACCGAGAGATCGCCCACGCCGATCTCGCGCAGATTGAGGTCCATGTCGCTGAACATGGCATCGAACAGCGCCTGGGCAAGGTCCGGGCCGGGGGGGACGTCGTGGCGCAGCCGCCGCACGAGGAGGGCGGCGAAGAGGGCGATCGCGTCGAATCGGCCATCGAGCGTGTCGGGCACGCCGCAGGCGGCGAAGAGGAAGGGCCGTCGCGCCGCCGCCACCACCTTGCCATAGAGGAGGAAGCCCACCCGCTCGAAGCGCCGCTTCCTGCCCCAACCGAAAACCCCGAGCCAGCCCACCGTCGGTTCCGTGCTCCTCTGCCGTCGTCCCCGTCCCTTGCCTTAACCGAGCCGCCCTCCTAAAGCCAGTGCGCCGAAGGCCTCACGCCGCCCAGGGCTGCCGCCGCAAAGGAAAGCGGCCCGGCGCGCCGCCGCCGGCGGCACGGCTTCTGGCAAGGCTTGGGGGCAAGGCTTCGGGAAAGGCTCCCGGTAAGGCTCTGGGCAAGCCCTTGGAAAGCCACCCCGCGCTCCGCATATGGGCAAGCGCGGCGGCGCTGGGGAAGGCCGGGGCACGGCAGAGGGCGCGATGGGCAGGCGGCGCGCGGTTCGGGCGCCGGCAGAGAGGTGGCAGGCAGAGAGGTGATCGTGAGCGGGCGTCGTGCGTGAGAGGGTCTCAATGATGAGGAGAGGAAGGAGAGGGCGCGGGTGGCTTCCGGCAGGCGCGCTCCTCTTCGTGCTCGCCGCATGCGGGCCGCTCGCCCCCATCCCGCAGGTGCGCGGCAATCCGGTCGATCCCGACCGGCTCTCCGAACTGGTCCCCGGCGTCTCGATGAAGGCGGATGCCGAATCGCTGCTCGGCTCGCCCACCACCAAGGCGAGCTTCGATGACAATACCTGGATCTATATCGGCCAGATCACCCACCAGCAGGTGGCGGGCAAGACCGGCATCGACAAGCAGGAAGTGGTGGTGCTGAATTTCGACAGCAAGGGCGTCCTGCGCAGCATCAAGGTGCTCGACAAGAAGGACGCCTTGCCGGTCGCCATGGTCGATCGTATCACCCCCTCGCCGGGCGGCAACATTTCGGTCTGGGACCAGATCACCCGCGGCATCGGCATGATCAACCCCTTGGGCGGCATGCTGGGCGGCATGGGCCCGATGGGAGGCGGCATGGTGCCGGGCGGCGGCGGTATGGGAATGGGCGGCGGTATGCCCTGAGGGGGCGGGCCTTGAGGCGGTTTGCCTTGAACGGACGCCCGAGGGGAGGCTTGGCGGGGGTCGCTGCGGCCCCTCCGGCAAGACCCCTCTGGCAAAACCGCTCTGGCAAGACCCCTGGCCTGAATGGGCCGGCGTGAACGTGCGGGCGTGATCTTTGAGAGTCGAGGAGTGACGAGGATGGCGAGAGAGGCGAATGCGCGGCAGGCGGCGGCGGGGGCGGAGGAGGCGCGGTTCTTCGGCGCGCCGCTCGCCGAACGCGACCCCGAGATCTGGGAGGCGATCCGCCGCGAGCATGAACGCGAATCGGAGGGGGTCGAGCTCATCGCCTCCGAAAACATGGTCTCGCGCGCCGTGCTCGAAGCCCAGGGTTCCATCCTCACCAACAAGTATGCCGAAGGCTATCCCGGGCGGCGCTACTATGGCGGCTGCAGCGCGGTCGATGTCGTCGAGCGGCTCGCCATCGGACGCGCCAAGCGCCTGTTCGGGGCGGGCTTCGCCAATGTCCAGCCCCATTCCGGGGCCCAGGCCAACCAGGCGGTCTTCCTCGCCCTCCTCCAGCCGGGCGAGACCATCCTCGGCATGGACCTCGCCGCCGGCGGGCATCTCACCCACGGCGCCAAGGTCAATCTCTCCGGGCGCTGGTTCCGCGCAGCAAGCTACGGAGTGCGGCGCGAGGACGGGCGGATCGACTATGACGAGGTCGCAGCGCGCGCCCGCGAGACGCGGCCCCGGCTCATCATCGCCGGCGGCTCGGCCTATGCGCGGATCATCGACTTCGCCCGCTTCCGCGCCATCGCCGATGAGGTCGGCGCCTGGCTCATGGTCGATATGGCGCATTTCGCGGGCCTGGTCGCCGCCGGTCTCTATCCGAGCCCGCTGCCGCACGCCCACGTGGTGACCACCACCACCCACAAGACGCTGCGCGGGCCGCGCGGCGGCATGATCCTCACCAACGACGCCGAGCTCGCCAAGAAGATCGACAGCGCCGTCTTCCCCGGCCTCCAGGGCGGGCCCCTCATGCACGTCATCGCCGCCAAGGCGGTGGCCTTCGGCGAGGCGCTCACCCCCGAATTCCGCCGCTATCAGGAGCGGGTGGCGGAAAACGCCCGCGTGCTTGCCGAGGCGCTGATCGCCCGCGGCTTCGCCATCGTCACCGGCGGCACCGACAGCCACCTCATGCTGGTCGATCTCCGCCCCAAGGGGGTGACCGGCAAGATGGCGGAAGCCGCCCTCGAGCGCGCCGCCATCACCGTCAACAAGAACGCCATCCCCTATGATCCGGAAAAACCCGCCATCACCTCCGGCATCCGGCTGGGCACGCCGGCGGCGACCACCCGCGGCTTCGGCCCCGCCGAGTTCACCACCCTCGCCGGGCTGATCGGCCGGGTGATCGAGGGCATCGCCGGGCGCAATGACGGGGCCAATCCGGAGGTGGAGGCGGCGGTGCGCGAGGAGGTGATCGCGCTCTGCCGG
>KN173906.1:3575-5430 GCA_000759655.1 Acidicaldus organivorans
GATCCGCCGCCGCCGCCATTGCAGCCACTGCGGCCGGCGCTTCACCACCATCGAGCGGGTGCAGCTGCGCGAGCTCACCGTGGTCAAGGCGGATGGGCGGCGGGTGCCGTTCGACCGCGAGAAGCTCGCCCGCTCGGTGCGCATCGCGCTGAACAAGCGCCCCATCGCCGAGGACCGCGTCGAGCGGCTGATCAACTCCGTGGTGCGCGAGCTCGAATCGGGGGGCGAGGCGGAAGTGCCGAGCAAGCGGATTGGCGAATTGGTGATGGCGGCGCTGCGCGAGCTCGACGAAGTGGCCTATGTCCGCTTCGCCTCGGTCTATCGCGATTTCCGCGAGGCGCGCGACTTCGAAACCTTCCTCGGTTCGCTCGATGAGCGCAGCCCCTCCTGAGCGCGCTCTCTCTGAGCGCGACCGCCTCGATCGGGCGCGGATGGGGCTTGCGCTGGCTTTGGCCCGCCGCCGCCTCGGCGAGACCTGGCCCAACCCGGCGGTGGGCGCGGTGGTGGCGAAAGAGGGGCGGATCCTGGGCGCGGCGGCGACCGCCCCGGGTGGCCGGCCCCATGCCGAGCCCCAGGCGTTGGCCGAGGCCGGCGCGGCGGCGCGTGGCGCGACCCTTTACGTCACGCTCGAGCCCTGCGCCCATACCGGCGTCACCCCCCCCTGCGTCGAGGCGGTGATCGCCGCCGGCATCGCCCGCGTGGTGATCGGGGCGCGCGATCCCGACCCCCGCGTCGATGGTCGCGGCATCGCCCGCCTCCGCGCCGCGGGGATCGAGGTCACCGAAGGGGTGGAGGGCGAGGCGGCCCGCGCGCTGATCGCGGGGTTTGCCCGCCGGCTGGCCGAAGGGCGGCCCGAGGTCCCCCTCAAGCTCGCCGCCACCCTCGATGGCCGCATCGCGACGCGCGAGGGCGAGAGCAAATGGATCACCGCCGAGCCCGCCCGCCGCGCCGCCCACGCGCTGCGCGGCGAGATGGACGCGGTGATGGTGGGGGTGGGGACGGTGATGGCGGACGACCCGCGCCTCACCTGTCGGCTCCCCGGCTACCGGCACCGCCCGCTCGGGCGGGTGGTGGTGGACTCCCATCTCCGCACCGGGCTGACCACCAGCCTCGCCGTCACCATGAAAGAGGCGCCCACCTGGTTCCTCATCGACGAGAAGACCGACCCCGCCCGCCGCGCCGCCTTCGAGGCGCTGGGGGCGCACCTCATTACCCTGCCGCGGAGCCCCGCCGGGGTCGTTCTCCGCGCGGGCCTTAAAGCGCTCGGAGCCCTCGGGCTCACCCGCCTTCTGGTCGAGGGCGGCGGCGAGCCGCGCCCCGCCCTCGACCAGAAGGCGGGGGAGCCCGAGGGCTCCGAGCGCTTTAAGGCCCGCGCGGAGCCCTCGGGCTCACCCGCCTTCTGGTCGAGGGCGGGGCGCGGCTCGCCGCCGCCCTCTTGCGCGACGATCTGGTGGACCGTCTGGTATGGTTCACCAGATCGTCGCGCAAGAGGGCGGCGGCGAGCCGCGCCCTCTTGCGCGACGATCTGGTGGACCGTCTGGTATGGTTCACCGCCCCCGCCCTGATGGGCGGGGATGGCTGGCCGGCGATCGCCCCGCTCGGGATCGGGCAACTGGCCGTGATGCCCCGCTTCACGCCGGTTGCGGCACGGCGGATCGGGGATGACATGATGATGGAATTCGTCCGAAGAGGCTGAGTGTTCAGAGGCTGAATGGTCAGAGGCTGAGTGTTCAGGGGTTGAATGTTCACTGGCATCATCACCGCTCTGGGCCGCGTGCGCGCCCTGCAGTCCCCCGCGACAGGACGCGATCTCCGCATCGAGATCAGCGCCCCCTGGCCGGATACGGCGGAGATC
>KN173906.1:5519-6382 GCA_000759655.1 Acidicaldus organivorans
CCGCTCGGCGCCTCGATCGCCTGCTCGGGCTGCTGCCTCACCGTGGTGGCGCGCGGGGCGGACTTCTTCGCCGCCGACGTCTCCGCCGAGACCCTGGCGCGGACCACGCTCGGCGCCTGGCGCGTGGGCGATCCGGTCAATCTCGAACGCGCGCTGCGCGTGGGCGATGAGCTCGGCGGGCATTTCGTGAGCGGCCATGTCGATGGCACCGCAGAAGCGGTCGAAGCCCGCGCCGAAGGCGGCTCGGTGCGCTGGCGCTTCGCCTTGCCCCGCGCGCTCGGGCGCTTCGTCGCGGTGAAGGGCAGTATTGCGCTCGATGGCGTCTCGCTCACCGTGAATGCGGTGGAAAGCGCCGGGGATACGACCCATGTCGAGGTCAACATCATTCCCCACACCGCCGCGCTTACCCGGTTCGGGACACTCGCGGTGGGGGATCGGGTCAATGTCGAGGTCGATCTCCTCGCCCGCTATGTCGCAC
The DNA here is from genome assembly GCA_000759655.1 of Acidicaldus organivorans. Taxonomy (GTDB): domain Bacteria; phylum Pseudomonadota; class Alphaproteobacteria; order Acetobacterales; family Acetobacteraceae; genus Acidicaldus; species Acidicaldus organivorans. The sequence goes on from KN173906.1 coordinate 5,998, forward strand.
GTCTGATGGAGAGCGCATGAAAGAGGCCGCCGCCACGCTGCATCCCCCCTTCGCCACCGTCGAGGAGCTCATCGAGGAGGCGCGGGCCGGGCGGATGTTCATCCTGGTCGATGACGAGAACCGCGAGAACGAGGGCGATCTCGTCATCCCCGCCCAGTTCGCCACCGCCGAGGCGATCAACTTCATGGCCCGCCATGCGCGCGGCCTGATCTGCCTCGCGCTCACCCGCGCCCGCGTCGAGCAGCTGGGCTTGAGCCTGATGAGCCCCTCGAACGGCACCCGCCATCAGACCGCCTTCACCGTCTCGATCGAGGCGCGGGAGGGGGTGACCACCGGCATCTCGGCCGCCGACCGCGCCCATACCATTGCGGTCGCCATCAACCCG
>KN173906.1:6484-7305 GCA_000759655.1 Acidicaldus organivorans
TCGTCACTCCGGGCCATGTCTTTCCGCTGATCGCGCGCGATGGCGGGGTGCTGGTGCGGGCCGGGCACACTGAGGCCGCGGTCGATATCGCCCGCCTCGCCGGGCTCAACCCGGCCGGGGTGATCTGCGAGATCATGAACGATGACGGGACGATGGCCCGTCTGCCCGATCTCATCGCCTTCGCCCAGCGTCACGGGCTCAAGCTCGGCACCATCGCCGACCTCATCGCCTATCGCCGCCGCACCGAACGCCTGGTGCGCGAGGTGATCGCCGACCGCATCACCCTTCCCATCGGCGGCGAATGGCAGTTGCGCGTCTATGCGAGCGCCATCGACGAGGCCGAGCATCTCGCCCTCATCAAGGGTGATCTCGTCAAGGGAGATTTCGGGGGCGAGGGCGGCGAGGCGCCAGTCTTGGTGCGCATGCACGCGGTCGATCTGCTCGAGGACCTGCTCGGCGGGTCGCACCAGTCGAGCCTCTCGGGCGCGATGCGGATGATCGCCGAGGCGGGGCGCGGCGCGGTGGTGCTGATCCGCGACCACCGCCCGCACGCGCTCTCCGAGCGCATCCGCCTTCGCAAGGCGGCGGAGCGGCCCCAGCACGAGCTCCGCAATTACGGGATCGGGGCGCAGATCCTGCTCGATCTCGGCATCCGCCGCATGATCCTGCTCACCAACACGCCGCGCACCGTGGTCGGGCTCGAGGGCTACGGGATCGACATCCTCGAGCAGCGCCCGATCGGGACGGGTGAGGGAGGGGCGCGATGAGCACCGCCGACGCCCCGCCCCCCGAGATCCCCCGCCTCGACCCCCCGCCCACGC
>KN173907.1:0-5805 GCA_000759655.1 Acidicaldus organivorans
CGATGGCGGCGGGCGGGCTCGCTGCGGCGCTGGGCGGCAGCGCGGCGCAGATCGAGAATGCCGCCGAGATCGGCATGGAGCATCATCTCGGCCTCACCTGCGATCCGGTGGGCGGGCTGGTGCAGATCCCCTGCATCGAACGCAACGGGATGGCGGCGATCAAGGCGGTGGGCGCCGCCTCGCTCGCCCTGCGCGGCGATGGCGAGCACCGGGTGAGTCTCGATCAGGTGATGGCGACGATGCGGGCGACCGGGGCCGACATGTCGAGCAAGTACAAGGAGACGGCCCAAGGCGGGCTTGCCGTCGCCTTCACCGCCTGCTGAGGGCGTTTTGCGGCGTGGGCTTGGCGCGGCTCCGCCGAGCGATTATCGATAATTTCATGGAGCAGGATCAGAGGGAGAGGCGGCGGCGCCGGGCGGCCTCGCGTGGGGAGGACGACACGCGGGCGGCCTCGATCGCCCGGGTTCTTGGCGAGCGGATCATCCGCGGCGAGCTCGCGCCGGGGACGGCGTTGCGCCAGGAGGCGGTGGCGCGCGATTTCGATGCGAGCCACGTTCCGGTGCGTGAGGCTTTTCGCCGGCTCGAGGCGCAGGGGCTGCTCGAGCGCCTGCCGCGGCGCGGGGTGCGGGTCGCGGCGGCGAGTGCCGCGGAACTGCGCGAGATCGCCGAGATGCGGGCGCTGCTGGAAAGCCTCGCCCTACGTCATGCCGCGCCCCATCTCACCCCGGAAATCCTGGCGGCGGCGGAGGCGGCGAGCCGCGAGGCGGAGCAGGCGGCCGATGTCGCCGCGTTCGAGGCGGCGAACCGGCGTTTTCACCGTCTTCTGCTCGAGCCCTGCGGGATGCGGCGTCTCCTTGCCGTGATCGATGATCTTCTCCTGGCGAGCGCCCGGTTTTTGTTCCTCGGCTGGCAGCCCCGGTGGGAGGCGGGCAGCGAGCGTGATCACCGCGCCATTCTGGCGGCGTTGCGGGCGGGTGAGGTGGAGAGCGCCTGCGCCTTGCTCGCCCGTCACGTGCGGGCGATGGCGGCGGGCGCCGGGGGGAGCGGGGGGGGGGGGAGACGCGTCTCCCCCCCCCCCCGCTCCCCCCGGCGCCCGCCGCCATCGCCCGTCACGTGCGGGCGATGGCGGCGGGCGCCGGGGGGAGCGGGGAGGGAGAGAGACGCGTCTCCCGTCTGCGCGTTGGCTAGTTTGTAGATTATTCCGGGATGAAGGGGCTGAAGGAGGGGCGCAAGTAGGGGGCTGAGCCCCTGCCTCACGTTTTTTCTCTTGCCGGCGGTGGCGGTTTCGTGGAATCTGGAGATAGTTCGTGATGGATTATCTATTAATGGAGGAGCCATGACGCCGTCCCTTCCCGGAAGCCGCGCCGCAAGCCACGCCCTGCCACGCCAAGTGGGCACGCTCATTCTCGGCGTCGCCCTGCTCACCCTCGCCGCCAAGATCGAGATCCCCTTCTGGCCAGTGCCGATGACCTTGCACACGCTCGCCATCATGGGCTTTGCGGTCTTCCTCGGCCCGCGCCCGGCCCTTTCCATCATCGCCGCCTATCTCGCCCTCGGCGCCGTGGGGCTTCCGGTCTTTTCCGGCACGCCCGCCCGCGGCATCGGCCTCGCCTACATGCTCGGCCCGACGGGGGGCTATCTCGCCGGTTACCCGCTCGGCGCGCTGATCGCGGGCCATCTCGCCGCTCTCCTCGCTCGCCGCCCAGGCTGGGGCTGGAAGATGGGGGGACGTCTCATCGCCATGCTGGCCGGCATGGTGCCGGTCTATGGGCTCGGCCTTCTCTGGCTCGCCCGCTTCGTCCCCGCTGGCAGGGTCTGGGCGCTGGGCGCGGCGCCGTTCCTGCTGGGTGATCTCGTCAAGATCGCCGTCCTCGCCGCGGCGAGCGGATTTTTCCCTGCCCTGCCCTTCGGCGCGAGCAAGGGAGCGTCCGCCGGGACGGAGGACGCCCGGTGAGCGGTGCGGCATCTTCCCTGCCCTCTCCTTCCCCCCTGTGGCCTGCCCTCGGCAGGGGACGATGGTATGGTGCGGCATGACTGGGCGGTGGAGGAGGTCGAGGCGCTCTACCGCCTGCCGCTCCTCGAGCTTCTGGGGCGCGCCCAGGCGGTGCATCGCGCCCATTTTCCGCCTGCCCATCTCGAACGGGCCAAACTCCTCTCCATCAAGACCGGGGGGTGCCCTGAGGATTGCGCCTACTGCCCGCAATCGGCCCATTACGCGCCGGGACGGGTGCCGGGGCGGCTGATGGCGCTTGAGGCGGTGCGCGAGGCGGCGCGCCAGGCCAAGGCGGAGGGCGCGCAGCGTTTCTGCATGGGCGCGGCATGGCGGAGCGTGCGCGAGGGGCCGGAGTTCGACGCGGTGCTCGCCATGGTGCGCGAGGTCAAGGCGCTCGGGCTCGAGACTTGCGCCACGCTCGGCATGCTCACCCCGGGGCAGGCCGCGCGCCTCGCCGAAGCCGGGCTCGATTATTACAACCACAATCTCGATACGGGGGCGGACTTCTATCCGCGCATCATCACCACCCGCCGCTACGAGGACCGGCTCGCCACATTGGCCGCGGCGCGGGCGGCGGGGCTCCGGCTCTGCTGCGGGGGCATCGTGGGGCTCGGCGAGAGCGTGCGCGACCGCGCCGCCCTGCTCGCCACGCTTGCCCGCTTCTCCCCGCACCCCGAAAGCGTGCCCATCAACGGGCTCGTCGCCGTCCCCGCAACGCCGCTTGGCGAGCGCCCGCCGCCCGATCCGCTGGAACTCGTCCGCATGGTGGCCACCGCCCGGCTGGTGTTGCCGCGCTCGGTGATTCGCCTGGCCGCGGGACGGGTGGCGCTGTCGCGCGAGGCGCAGATCCTCTGTCTCCTCGCCGGGGCCAATTCGCTCTTCATCGGCGAGCGGCTGCTCACCACCCCGAATGCCGGGGAGGGGGCGGATGCGGCGCTCTTCGCCGCGCTCGCGCCGCTCGCAGGCGAGGAGGCGGTAGCGGCAGGGTGAGGGCCGCGCGCGACCCGCGGTTCGCCCCTCCGGGTTCGGCGGGGCCGGTTCACCGGGCGCGACGGAAGGTGAGATTGTAGCGGAAGGGGCCGGTGAGCGGGGGTTCGCCCGCCTTGAGCGGGGCGATCCCGTGAAAGTGAAGCCGCGCCGGCCCGCCCCAGACCACGACATCCCCGTGCCCGAGAGGGATGCGGCGGAGCGGGTCGCGCCGCGCTCCTCCTCCCCAGAGAAAAACGGCGGCAAGCCCGAGCGAGACTGAGACGATGGGGGCGTCGAGATCGTGTTCGTCGCGGTCCTGATGCGGGCCCATCCGCGCCCCGATGGCATAGCGGTTGATCAGGCAGGAATCGGGGAGGAATTCGGGGAAACCGGCCGCCTCGGCCGATTTTCGCGCAAGATGCAGGAAGAGGGGCGGAAGGGGCGGCCAGGGTTGAGAGCTCGCCGGATCGAGCGGGCTGTAACGATAGCCCCGCGCATCACTGATCCAGCCCCAGGTGCCGCAACTCGTCATCGCCACTGACATCTCCCGCCCGCCGGGGATGGTGAAATGGCGGAACGGGGCGCGGGCGGCGATCTTCGCGATCTCGGAGAGCAGAGCGGGGGCGAGGGCGGCGGCGGCGCGGCAGAAGAGCACCGCGCCGGGGCCGAGGGCGAGGCGTTCGCGGAAATCGAGGGGAGAATCGGTGAGGTCAGGCGTGGCGGACGGCTCCATGATCCAAAATCCACAATTCTCTCCTCCCAGACGACCCACGTCCAAACTGCCATGCGAGCGGCGCCGGCGCGTAAGGAGGGGGGTGGCGGAAGGCCTGCCGCGGATTGTGCCGTTCGGTTGACGGAACCGGCAACGCCTCTGGAGTAACACCTCTGAGGCACGCTGATCGGGCGCAACGCCTGTGGGGGACGGTTTCCTGCTTTCCTTTCCCCGATTGGTGTTATGATCCATCGCTCCCCCCGCGCCGTTTCGGCGGAAGCAGGGGGCGGTCGGATCCAGACGAAATCCGGAGGTGAGAGGAGAGCACGATGCGCGGACATGCACAAACCTGCAAATTTCGGACTTGACCTTCGACGAGAATCGGTTAGCCGTCGTCAACTAAGAGGTGAGTGCGATGCAGCTGTCGTTTGGGGGCGGCGAGGATCTAGCCGGTCGCAAGAAGACGCGACGAAAGCTTTTTCTAGCCGAGATGGAGCAAGTGGTGCCGTGGGAGGTGCCGGTAGCTCTGATTGAGCTGCGCTACCCGACTTTTGGCCGCCTTGGCCGGCAGCCGTAGGCAGGGGGCTACTCGAAGGCCAGTTCCTGGGATGCCATGGCTGTGATGACGCTGCTAGAGAAGTATCGCGCGCGGTTGTGCACAACCAATATGGTGGAGCGACTCAATGAGGAGATCCGATGTTGCGAGCGTGTCCTGCGGATCTTCCCGAATGAAGCATTGGATGACGTACTCTAGTAGTTTGGATGCCACATCACCAGTGGCGTAGGAGAGCATCAACAGTGTGCGCTAGTCCACCCGATTTGGGAGGGTATCGCACCAAAAAACCTGATCAACGGAAGTTGCAGGAGGTTGTATGAACAATTTTTCGAAAATTTTAGAGAAATTGAGACCATTTAAAACCAACAAAAAGCTGGTAAGAATCGGTGGTGATGGTGACGGGGCTTACCTCATCCCTGACGATTTGCATGGAATCGCTGCGGTATTCTCCCCAGGGATTGGACACACCAGCAAGTTTGAAATTGATATTTTTGAACGGTATGGAATCAATAGTCATTTATTAGATGATTCCGTAGAAGGACCTATAAATTTTCCAAATTATCTTTCTTTCACGAAGAAAAGACTTTCATACTATTCAGATGAAAATAATGTGACGTTGTCAGATTGGGTCCTTGAAAAATATAGCGGAAATGATGACTTGCTCTTACAGATAGATATCGAGGGGGCAGAGTACGAATCGTTAATTGTTATAGAGGACGAATTTTTTAAGAGATTTAGAATAATTGCAATAGAGCTACACTTTATGGGAGATATAATTAACGAACGCCTCTTTGGGCCTGTGTTTTCTTCTATAGTTGACAAACTGACGCGATATCATATCCCGGTACATGTACATCCAAACAATTATGGAGGTATTGTGGATTTGTTTGGAACACAGATAATTTCGGCAATGGAATTTACATTTCTAAGAAAAGATCGTTGTCTAGTAATTGGTCCTGCAGAAATACCACATCCAGAAGATCGGCCTAATAATCCAAACGCGGTAGATTTCTATTTACCTCCTATATTTAGGGGTCGTCTTTAAAACTGTTTTGGTGGATGATGCGCGAATTGAGTCCGTAAGCTGCTGTAAATTGGCTGGTAGGTAACCAGCGCTTCGGATCGTTAAGGTGACGTAATCGAGTCGTTGATCATCGAAGGAGAGAAGCGATGGCAGAGATCGATGTGAGCGACCGCCGACTGTGGTCGCGAGCGGTAGCACGGGTGTTCTTGGATTCCTGGCTTTGGGCGGCGGCAGCGGTGATGGTTCTCGGCGCCGGCCCCGCTTGGGCGGCCGATGAGGGGGCAGCGGCGCTCGCCGCCATGGCCGAGGAGGGGCACAAGCTCTTCACCAGCGAGAGTTTCGGCGGTTCCGGCACCTGCGAGACCTGCCATCTCCAAGGCGGCCTGAGCGAGGGGCAGCTTCCCAACGGGCAGAAGATCCCGAGCCTCAAGGGCGCGGCGGCCGGATTCCCGCGCTATGTCCCGCGGCGGCATCAGGTGGTCACGCTCACCACCCAGATCGCCAACTGCATCAAGGGCGCGCTGCATGGCACGCCGCCCGCCTATGACAGC
>KN173907.1:5850-5926 GCA_000759655.1 Acidicaldus organivorans
ATCCAGGGCGGCGGGGCGCGGCCTCTTTTCCGGTCTGGTCCGGAGGAGAGGCTGCAAAAAACGCTTGCGGGGGGGG
>KN173907.1:5944-6059 GCA_000759655.1 Acidicaldus organivorans
CGCGAGATGACGGCGCTCGAGACCTATCTCGCCTCGATCTCCAAGGGGGCGGAGATGGGCAAGCAGTTCGGCCCCTGACGCCGTTTTCTTGTCCCGCCTTCTCCCGCGCCCCGGA
>KN173907.1:6101-12801 GCA_000759655.1 Acidicaldus organivorans
GTCGGTCAATAAACTCGGAACCAAGGGCCACGGCCCGGCGGAGGATGCGATGTATGCCCAGATGATCAAGGCCGGCGCGGTCAAGCCGCGTGAGGACATGACCGAAGAGGAGCGCGCCTTTCAGGAGCGCATCGACCGCGGCGAGAAGATCGAGCCCAAGGACTGGATGCCGGAGGGCTACCGGCGCACCCTCATCCGCCAGATCGGCCAGCACGCCCATTCCGAAGTGGTGGGCCAGCTCCCCGAGGGCAACTGGATCACCCGCGCCCCCACCCTCGAGCGCAAGGCGATCCTGATCGCCAAGGTCCAGGATGAGGCGGGGCATGGGCTCTATCTCTATTCGGCCGCCGAGACGCTCGGGGTGAGCCGCGACGAGCTCATCGAGAAACTCCTCGACGGCACCATGAAATATTCCTCGATCTTCAATTACCCGACCCTCACCTGGGCCGATATCGGGGCGATCGGCTGGCTGGTCGATGGCGCGGCGATCATGAACCAGGTCGCCCTGCAGCGCACCTCCTATGGGCCTTACGCGCGGGCCATGGTGCGCATCTGCAAGGAAGAGAGTTTCCACCAGCGCCAGGGCTACGCCATCATGATGGCGCTCGCCCGCGGCAGCGCCGCCCAGCGCGCCATGGCGCAGGATGCGCTCAACCGCTTCTGGTACCCCTCGCTCATGATGTTCGGCCCGCCCGACCAGGATTCGGTGCACACCGCCCAGTCGATGGCCTGGAAGATCAAGGTCGCCACCAATGACGAGCTCCGCCAGAAATTCGTCGATCAGACCGTGCCGCAGGCGGAATATCTCGGGCTCACCATCCCCGATCCCAACCTCAAATGGAATGCGGAAAAGAACGGCTATGACTTCACCCCGCCCGACTGGGAGGAATTCTATCAGGTGATCGCCGGCAACGGGCCCTGCAACCGCGACCGCATGGCGGCGCGCCGCAAGGCCTGGGAGGAAGGCGCTTGGTTCCGTGAGGCGCTCGTCGCGCATGCCGAAAAAGAGTCGCGGCGCGGGACGCGGGCGGCGGCCTGAGCAGGGAGGCCGCGATGTCGCGCAAGGACTGGCCTCTGTTCGAAGTCTTCATCCGCGGTCAGCACGGGCTCAACCACCGCCATGTCGGCTCATTGCACGCCCCGGACGCCAAGACCGCGCTCCTTTACGCGCGCGACGTCTATACGCGGCGCAATGAGGGGGTGAGCATCTGGGTGGTGAAGTCGAGCGACATCACCGCCTCCTCGCCCGAAGACCAGGGCCCCTTCTTCGATCCGTCCAATACCAAGATCTACCGCCATCCGACTTTCTTCGACATTCCCGAAGAAGCGGGACCGATGTGAGGCGGCGATGACCAGCACCCTCACCGTCACCCGTCTGGAATTACCCCCGTCTCCCGAGGCGCGGCTCGCCGCTTATGCGCTGGCGCTCGGCGATGATGCGCTGATCCTTGGGCAAAGGCTTTCCGAGTGGATCGGGCACACGCCGGTGCTCGAAGAGGACATCGCGATCGCCAACACCGCCCTCGACCTCATTGGCCGGGCCAAACTCTGGCTCGAACTTGCGGGATCGCTTGGCGAGGAGAAACGTTCGGCCGACGAGCTCGCCTTCCTCCGCGACGCATGGGATTTCCGCAACCTTCTCCTCGTCGAGCTTCCCAACGGCGATTATGGCCGCACCCTGCTCCGCGAGTTCCTCTTCGATGCGTTCGAAGTGGAGCGGCTTGCTGCGCTCGCCCGCTCGCCCGAGCCGAGGCTTGCCGAGATCGCCGCCAAGGCCGAGCGTGAGGCGCGTTATCACGTGGCACGCACCGGTGATCTCGTCATCCGTCTCGGCGACGGAACGGAAGAAAGCCACGCCCGCATGCAGAACGCGCTCGAGGATCTCTGGCCCTATGTCGGGGAGATGTTCCTCACCGACGAACTCGATGCCGCCCTGAGCGGGGCGGGGCTCGCCCCCGATCCCGCTGCGCTGCGTCCCGCCTGGGAGCGGCGGGTGGGCGAGGTGCTGGAAGCGGCCACGCTCACCGCCCCGTCCTCCACCTTCACCCATCGCGGCGGGCGGCGCGGGGTGCATACCGAGCATCTCGGCCACCTGCTTGCCGAGATGCAGTTCCTCCAGCGCGCCTATCCCGGCGGCACCTGGTGAGGCAGGAGATGGTGGACGAGGCGGAAAAAGAGGCCGCGGCACGCCCCTCCCTCGATGAGGTGCGGGCCTGGCTCGCCGAGGTGCCGGATCCCGAGATCCCGGTGCTGTCGGTGCTTGATCTCGGCATCGTGCGCGATCTCGCCTGGGACGGCGATACCCTCGTTGTTGCCCTCACGCCCACCTACACCGCCTGCCCGGCCACCTCCGTCATCGCGCTCGACATCGAGGCCGCGCTTGCCGCGCATGGCATCCGCGCCATCCGCATCGAACGCCGCCTCAGCCCGCCCTGGACCACCGAGTGGATCACGCCGGAAGGACGCGAGAAACTCCGCGCCTACGGGATCGCCCCGCCGCTTGCCGGGGTTGGCGTCGAGCGTCTGGCGCGGCTTTCCGGCAAGGCGGGCGGCGTGGTCTGCCCACATTGCGGCTCAAACGAGACCGAAATGATCAGCGCCTTCGGCTCGACCCCGTGCAAGGCGGCATTCCGCTGCCGCGCCTGCGGCGAGCCCTTCGATTATTTCAAATGTCACTGAAAACGACCATGGAAATGTCCGAGAAAATGACCGGGAGCGGGGTGCCCTCACCGATCCGTCCTTGCCTCTCATCCTTTGCGGAGATGATCTGACGTGAGCCGGTTTTATCCCCTTGAGGTGACCGCGCTGCGCCGCGAGACGCGCGATGCGGTGGTGATCACGCTGAGCCCGCGCCCCGAGGATCGCGGCCATTTCGGCTTCGTCCCCGGCCAGTATCTCACCCTGCGCCACGTGATCGACGGCGAGGAAATGCGCCGCTGCTACTCGATCTGTTCGGGTCCGGGGGAGCCCTTGCAGATCGCCGTCAAGCGGGTGGCGGGCGGGGTCTTCTCCACATTCGCCAACGAGGGGCTCGCGCCCGGCATGACGCTCGAGGCGATGCCGCCCGAGGGGCGCTTCACTGTGCCGATCGAGGCGGAGACGCCGCGCCATTATGCGGCGATCGCCGCGGGCTCCGGCATCACCCCGGTGCTCGCCATCCTCAAGGCGGCGATGGCCCGCTCGCCGCGTTCCGCCTTCACTCTGGTCTATGCCAATCGCGAGCTTTCCACGATCATGTTCCGCGAGGAACTGGAGGCGCTCAAGAACACCCATCTCGAACGGTTCTCCCTCCTTCACGTGCTGAGTGCCGGGCATCAGGAGATCCCGCTCCTTTCGGGACGGCTCGATGAGCCGAAGCTCACCGAGCTGTTCCGCCTCTGGATCGATCCGGCGAGCGTCGATTTCCTCCTCCTCTGCGGACCCGAGGGACTGATGCTCACGGCTGCCGCCTCGGCCCGCGCGCATGGGATCGAGGAGAACCGCATCAAGTTCGAGCTCTTTGCCTCGGGTCGGCCGGGCCGCCTGCGCCCGGCGCCCAAACCGTCAACGGGAGTGAGCGCCGGGCGGAGCGGGATGCACGAAGCGGAGATCATCCTCGATGGGGTGAGCCATCGCCTCACCCTCCGCGGCGAGGAGACGAGCCTGCTCGATGCGGCGCTCGCCGCCGGTGTGGATGCGCCTTATGCCTGCAAGGCCGGCGTGTGCTCGACGTGCCGCGGACGGGTGCTGGAGGGCGAGGTCGAAATGGTCGCCAACCACGCTCTCGAGGATTACGAGGTCCGGCAGGGCTATGTGCTCACCTGCCAGTCCCATCCGCGGAGTGCGCGGGTGGTGGTGAGCTATGATCAGTGAGGAGGGGCGGATGAGCGGCAGCATGGGGATCGAGGACTATCTCGCCGCTGGGGGACAGCTCACCTCTCCGGCCAATGTGCCGCCGCGTTACCGCGGTGAATTACTGCGGCTGATGGCAAGCTTCGTCGATAGCGAGCTTGCCGCCTCCGCCGGTTTCGCTACCGTCATCAATACCGCCCCTTCCACCGAAAGCCGCATCGCCGCCTGCCGGATCGTGCTCGAGAAGGCCGAACACGCCGGGCGGGTGCTCGCCCTGATGGGTGATTTCGGAGCCGATACCAAACGGTATGAGACACACCATGACTGGGCGGCGCGGCTTCCTCGCGAGGCCGATCTTGGCGCGGCGCGCTGGGGCGGGGACATGCGGCTTTCCGTCTTTCATTACCCGCTCGAAGGATGGGCGGATGCGGTGGTGATGAACGTGTTGATGGGGCTGGCGAGCGCCATCCAGCTCGACGAATTGGGCCGCGCCTCTTACGCGCCCTTTGCCGAGGCGATACGCGAGATCGCCCCCCGCGAACGGGCCCACACGAGGCTCGGCGTCAAGGCCTTGCCCGAGCTCCTGGCCGATGCGAAAACGCGGCGCGAGGTCGAAGCCTCGGTGCGTTACTGGCGGCCGCGGGTGGCGGCGACGTTCGGACACGCGGGCTCGGCGCGGTTCGCTCTGCTCCGCCGTTTCGGTCTGCGCCAGCGGCCCAACGAGGCGCTGCTCGCTTTGTGGGAGGCCGAACTCCGCGAGAAGCTCGGTCCCTACGGGCTCGTCTGAGCGAAAGGACATGGAGAAAAAAAAGGAAGCGCCGTTGTGTCGGGTGCGCCTTCTCGTTTTTTCGTCTGGTTGATTTCGGGGGGGAAAGGGTTCAACGATGTCTGATACGCCGCGCCGGGTGGAGAACTATGTCGCCGGAGCCTGGGTGAGGGGAGGCGGAGAGGGGCGCGTGGTGCGCGATGCCGCGACGGGCGCACCGGTCGCCATCGTCGATGCGACCGGCATCGATCGCGCCGCCGCGCTGCGTCATGCGCGGGAGGTGGGCGGGCCCGCCCTGCGGGCGATGACCTTTCAGCGACGCGCGGCGATGCTCAAGGCGCTCGCCGAGGCGCTCGGAGCGGAGCGCGAGACCTTCTATCGCGAAAGTTTCGCAACCGGCGCCACTTTGGCCGATGCCAAATTCGACGTCGATGGCGGGATCTACACGCTTGCAGCCTATGCCTCCCGCGGCCGGCGTGAGCTTCCCGACCGTGCCTTCCTGCTCGATGGCCCCGCCGAGTCCATCGCGCGGGATGGGAGTTTCGCCGCCACCCACATCCTCACGCTGCGTCAAGGGGTGGCGGTGCACATCAACGCCTTCAATTTCCCCTGCTGGGGAATGCTTGAAAAACTCGCGCCCACCTGGCTTGCCGGAATGCCTGCCATCGTCAAGGCGGCGACCCCGACCGCTTATGTCGCCGAAAGCATCGTCCGCCGCATGCTGGGGGCAGGCGTGCTGCCCGAGGGCGCCTTGCAGTTCATCGCCGGCGAGGCGGGGGATCTCCTCGATCATCTCGGGCCGCAGGACGTGCTCACCTTCACCGGCTCGCAGGCAACCGGCTTGCGGCTCAAGACGCATCCGGTGGTGGCGCGCGAGGCGGTGCGGTTCAACATGGAGGCTGACAGTCTGAACGCGGCGATCCTCGCTCCCGATGCGGCGAAGGGCGGGCCGGAATTCGACCTCTTCATCCGTGAAGTGGTGCGGGAGCTTACCATCAAGGCGGGCCAGCGCTGCACGGCGATCCGACGCATCCTCGTCCCCCGCGCCGCGCTCGGCGCGGTGCGTGAGGCGCTCACCGCGGCGCTCGGGGCGCTCCGTCCCGGTCTTCCCTCCGATCCCGCAACGAAACTCGGGGCGCTGGTCAGTCTCGAACAGCGCGAGGAGGTGCGCAAGGCGATCCATCTGCTCGCCGAGGAGGCCGAGCTCATCCTCGGTGATCCGGAGCGGGTGGAAACCGCCTCGGGCGATCCGGAACGCGGCGCCTTTCTCAACCCGGTATTGCTCCTTTGTGAGTCGCCCCTCACCGCGCGGCGCGTGCACGAGGTCGAGGCGTTCGGGCCGGTCGCAACTCTCATGCCCTATGAGGGGGTCGAGGAGGCGATCGCGATCGCCCGGGCGGGCGGCGGCTCGCTGGTCGCCTCCGTCTTCACCGACGATGGCGAAATGGCCGCCCGCTTCACCGCCGGGCTTGCCCCCTGGCATGGGCGCATCCTGATTGGCAACCGGCGCAGCGCGAAGTCGAGCACCGGCCACGGCTCGCCGCTCCCCGGCCTCGTCCATGGCGGGCCGGGACGCGCCGGAGGTGGGGAAGAGCTCGGCGGCCTGCGCGGGCTTGGGCTTTACCTGCAGCGGACGGCGGTGCAGGGCGCCCCCGATCTCCTCACCGCAGCGAGCGGGCGCTGGGTCGAAGGCGCAACGGTGCGCGAGGAGGGGCATCCGTTCCGCCGCAGCCTGCGCGATCTCCGGGTCGGGGATCGGATCGAGACGGCGACGCGCCCCGTCACCCTCGAGGACATCGAGCATTTCGCCCGTTTCACCGGCGATACGTTCTACGCTCACATGGACGAGGAGGCGGTTTCCTCCCATCCCTTCTTCAGGGGGCGGGTGGCGCATGGCTATCTCGTGCTCTCCTTTGCCGCCGGGCTCTTCGTCGATCCCGCGCCGGGGCCGGTGCTCGCCAATTACGGGCTCGAAGGGCTCCGCTTCCTCGCCCCGGTCTATCCGGGCGATACGCTGAAAGCGCGGCTCACCTGCCGCGAGATCAGCCCACGGCCGGGGCAGGATTGGGGCGAGGTGCGCTGGGCGTGTGAAGTGGTCAATCA
>KN173907.1:12878-12942 GCA_000759655.1 Acidicaldus organivorans
GCGGGACGAGGCCGTCGCACGCTACGAGCTCCTCACCCTGGTCGCCAACGAATAGCGCTCTCGC
>KN173907.1:13021-19383 GCA_000759655.1 Acidicaldus organivorans
CCAAATACAAGAACGGGGTGCGTTCAGGAAATGGCGCGCACCCCCTCCAGCATCAGGGTGGTGACGATCCCGGCATAGGCGTCGCGCGAGAGCGGACCCTCGTCGCGGAACCAGGTATAGACCCAGTTCAGCATCCCGAAGAGCGACATCGTCACCGGCGTGAGGAGATGGCGACCTGGGGCGGTGAGCGGCGGATGGAGCGCGGCCAGCACCGCCGCCACCCGCCGCACGATGCGCCGCTCGATCTCGGTGATTTCGGCGCGCCGCTCGGCAGGCAAAGCACCGAGCGCGTTGAGCTGGACTTTGTGCGCATCATCGGCGCCGCGGTATTTGTCGAGGATGATGCCGATCAGGCGTCGTAGCCGTTCGGGCGGCGGGAGGGCAGGATCGTCGGCGGCGGCGAGCGCGGCCTCGAGTTCGCCGAGATGGGTGTGGATGATGGCGAAGATCAGCGCTTCCTTGCTCGGATAGTAGTGATAGAGGAGCGCCTTGGAGACGCCGGCATGGGCGGCGATCTGCGCCATCGAGGCCTTCTCCATGCCCTGGCTGGCGAAAACCGCCGCCGCAGCGGCGAGGATGGCGCGTTTCTTGTCCTCGAAATCGTTGGCGCGCGGACGGGCCATGATCTCAATCCTTTCAGCCGATTCTCACCCCGGAGGGCGTGGCGGGTCAAGCCGAGCCCAACGGGGGTGGGCGAGATGGGGGCGAGGGATCAAAAGCGAAGCCCGTCCCGGCCTGCGCCTGGACGGGCCCAGAGAGGCGGCTTCCCGCGGCTCAGGCCTTGGGCCGCCTGTCGATGACACGCTGGGCCTTGCCGGTGGAGCGCTGGAGGCTCCCCGGCGGGTGGAGCGTCACCCGGGTGGTGATCCCGATCGTGCTTTTGATGTGATGGACCACCTCACGCGCCGAGACGGCGGGATCAAGGCCGGCCCAGGCCTCGGCGGCGGCTTCGACATGGAGCGTCATGTGATCGAGGCGTCCCTCGCGGCTCAGTTCGATCTGGTAATGGCCGGAGAGATAAGGCACGGCGAGCAGCACGTCCTCGATCTGGGAGGGGAAGACATTCACCCCGCGCAGGATGATCATGTCATCGGACCGGCCAAGGATGCGCTCGATGCGTCGCATCGGGCGATTGAGGGGGGGAAGAAGGCGGGTGAGGTCGCGGGTGCGGTAGCGGATGACCGGGAAAGCCTCCTTGGTGAGCGAGGTGAGCACGAGCTCGCCGCGCGACCCCTCGGGCAGCGGGGCCCCGGTGTCCGGATCGATGATCTCGGGATAGAAATGATCCTCCCACAGGGTGAGCCCCTCACGCGCGTCGATGCACTCGATCGCCACGCCCGGGCCCATCACCTCGGAAAGCCCGTAGATGTCGAGCGCGTAGAGATCGAAGGCGTCCTCGATCTCGGCCCGCATCGCCTCCGACCAGGGCTCGGCGCCGAAGACGCCCACCTTGAGCGAGCTTGCCCGCGGGTCGCGGCCCTGACGGCGGAACTCGTCGAGGATGGCGAGCATGTAGGAGGGGGTGACGGTGATGATGTCGGGGGCGAAATCGCCGATCAGCTGCACCTGCCGCTCCGTCATGCCGCCCGAGATCGGCACCACGGTGAGGCCGAGCCGTTCTGCCCCGGCGTGCAGCCCGAGGCCGCCGGTAAAGAGCCCGTAGCCATAGGCGTTGTGCAGCATCATGCCGGGACGGGCGCCGGCGGCGCGGAGCGAGCGGGCGACGAGCCCGGCCCAGGTGTCGAGATCGCGCCTGGTATAGCCCACCACCACCGGCCGTCCCGTCGTGCCGGATGAGGCGTGCAGGCGCAGCACCTCGCTCCGCGGCACGGCGAAGAGGCCGAACGGATAGGTGGCGCGGAGATCGTCCTTGGTGGTGAAGGGGAAGCGGGCGAGATCGGAGAGATCGCGGAGATCATCGGGATGGATGCCCGCTTCCTCGAAACGCCGCCGGTAGTGGGGCACGTTGGCGTAGGCGTGATGCAGCGTGGCGCGCAACCGGTCGAGTTGGAGGGCGGCGAGCTCGTCGCGCGAGGCGCGTTCGATGGGCTCGAACGTGGCGGGATCGGGGCGAAGGTCAGGGCGTGGCATGGGGCTTCTCCTCTTCGCTGAGGCGGGTGCCGAGGAAACGGGCGAGGCCTTCGAACAAGGCGACCACTTCGCCATCCGCCCGTCTGAGCACCACCCGGTAGAGGCCGCTGCGGCCGCGGCGCGCCTCTTCACGCGCTTCGGCGAGGATGCGCTCCCCGCCCCACACCGGGGTGAGATAGGTGATGCTGCAGTGCTGGGCCACGGCGCGTTCGCCGTGGCTGTTGCAGGCGAAGGCGAAGGCCGAGTCGGCAAGGGTGAAGAGGAAGCCGCCATGGCAGGTACCATGCCCGTTGAGCATCGCCGGGGTGATGGTCATGCTGAGACGGGCCACGCCATTTTCCGCCGCCTCGAGCTCCATGCCAAGGCTCTGGCTCGCGCAGTCTTCCTGCCACATGACCCGCCCGGCTGCGCTGATCGGGGCAGAGGCGGGAAGCGTGGCGGGCGACAGCGCGGGGCAGCGCGGCCCGGCGTGAGAGGCGACGGCGTTTCTTGGCGCGGCGGGCCGCGCCTTCTCCTGCGAGACGGGATCCTGCATGAACCCTCCTCCCTTCCACTCGGCGGGGAGGGTGTGACATAAATTGTCCGTCCGGTCAATCAATGAATCGGGCCTTCTCTTCCGGCCTCATCATACCACCCTTTTCGGGGCGGAGCGAGGGATAACCGATCTGCGCCTTGACCAGAGGCGCGGTGGGGTCTCGACGCCCCTCATGAGCCGCAGGCTGAGCGCCGTGCTGGGGTCTCTCGTCGAGGGCGTCCTTCTTCCCCTCTCTCTCCGCGCCAGCGGGATCGGGTGCGGGCGCGCCTTGCCGCTCATCTCGCGGCCAAGGGCGAGCGGCGCCTGGCCACTCCGCTTGGTGAACTCGTCCTCGATGCCGCTGCCGGGGCGGGTGCGGCTTCCGCCATCGCCCGATTTTTCGAAGATGAACCTGAAACCCTCGCTTGGATCGAGGGGCTGCCCGCAGGCACCGTGCTCCGGGATGTCGGAGCCAATATCGGCATTTACGCCTGTTACGCCGCGCTCCGGCCCGGGGTGCGGGTGGTGGCGATCGAGCCGGATCCGGTGAATTTTGCCGCGCTCGTCGCCAACATCGAGCGCAACGGCGTGGGAGAGCGGATCGTGCCGCTTTGTCTCGCTTGGGCGGCGCGGACGAGCATTGCACCTCTTTTCGCACGCGACCGCGAGGCGGGAGCGGCGGGCCGGGCGCTTGGGGCGCCGCGCGATCACGGCGTTTCCTTTGCGCCTGCGGCAATGATCAGCGTGCCTGCCTTTCGCGCCGAGGCGCTTGCCGCCGTTCTCGGCCTTCCGCCTCCCTCTCACCTCAAAATCGATGTCGATGGCCTCGCGGGCGACGTGCTCGCCGGTTTTGGTGCTCCGCTCGACGAGGTGACGAACGTGCCGGTCGAGGTCGAGGGAGAGAATGCGGCCGATCCCGCCTTCATCGAGAGCCCCTTGCACGCGGCGGGGCTCGTTCCGATCCCGCTCCCCGGACCGCGAATGTCGGGACTGAACCGCCTCTATGGGCGAAGGGCGCGTGAGGCGGAGGAAGGGGCGTGAGTGACCGGCCGGGCGATGCGGCTCATCTCGTCCCACTTTTCCTTTTTTGATGTTTTTTTCCTTATCGAATACGGGGATTTCTGCTTTGACCTGCCGAGGCTTCGGGCCGAGCGGCGGGGGTCAGCTCCATGCGCCACGCCTGTCGCTTTTGTGCAATCTCCGCATCCCTCCCCCCTCCGACTATCGCTCACGGGGCAGCGCCTGCCCCGGACGGTGGGGAGGTGGCTCTCATGTCGCACAGGGATCATCGACGGATCGGGAATGAAGGACCGCGTCGCGCCCAGCCCGCCTCCCGCGCCGCGCCGAAAAGAAACCCGCTGGCCAAGGAGGCTCATCGATGATCGTCCGCACCCTCGGTGCGGCAGCCTTCGCCGCTGCCGCCCTTTTTGCCGCAACCCCGCCCACCGCCGCCGCCGAGCCGGAGAGCTGCCGGCCGATCCACATGGCCGATGTCGGCTGGACCGACAACACGGCACAAAATGGCCTGTTCAATGCGGTAACGAAAGGATTGGGCTATCAGACCAAGATCGACGTCCTGGCCCTGCCCGTCATTCTCGAAGGGCTCAAGGGCAACAAGCTCGACCTCTTCCTCGACAACTGGATGCCCTCCAACGCCGACGGGGTCAAACCCTATCTCGAAGCGAAGACCATCGAAATGTTGCCCCCCGATCTCACCGGAGCGGGCTATGGGCCGGTGGTTCCGGATTACATCGCCGCCGCCGGCGTGAAGGACGTCAAGGATCTCGGGCCGAATGGCGCCAAGTTCGGTTACAAGTTCTACGGGATCGAGCCCGGCAACGACGGCAACAAGATCGTGCAGAAGGAAATCGACAACCCGGCCTCCGGCCTCAAGAGCTGGAAACTCGTCAAGTCTTCCGAACAGGGCATGCTCGCCGAGGCCGAACGCGCCATGAACCAGAAGAAATGGATCGTCTTCCTCGGCTGGACGCCGCATCCGGTGATGGCGAAGATGAAGATCGTCTATCTCACCGGCTGGGAGGCGGATGGGTTCGGCGCGGCCCAGGTCCATCCCCAGACGCGGGCGGGCTACAGCCAGGCTTGCCCCAATGTGGGTCACCTGCTCGCCAATCTCAAATTCACCGTGCCGATGGAATCGGAAGTGATGGATGCGATCCTCAAGGGGCAAACCGGTGACCAGGCGGGGCTTGCCTGGCTCAAGGCCCATCCCGACGTGCTCAATGCCTGGCTTTCTGGCGTGAGCACGTTTGATGGCAAGCCGGGTCTCTCCGCGGTGAAGGCCTCGCTCGGTCTCGGCAGCTGAGATGGGGTCCCGGGCGGCTTCGCGCCGCCCGGGGATGAGGCGGGAGAGCGATGATGGAGCGACTCGAAGACTGGATCCGGGCGCACAAGCTTCCGCTAGGCGAGTGGGCGCGCGACGGGGTGGAGTGGCTCACCGGCCATTATGCACGGTTTTTTGACGGGCTTTCCAACGGAATCGGCGTTCCGATCAACGCGGTGGTCGATCTGCTGGGGCGCATCCCTCCCCTCCTTTTTTGCGCTCGGTGCGGCGCTGCTCGGCCATTGTCTGCAGCGGAGCCTCAAAGTCGCGCTCTTCCTGCTTGCCGGCCTTCTCCTCATTCTCAATCTCGGCCTCTGGCAGGAATTCATCGAAACCCTGGTTTTGGTGAGCGCTGCGGCCTTCGTTTCGCTCCTGTTCGGAGTGCCGATCGGCATCATCGCCGCACGCCGGCCCTGGTTCTATCACGCGCTCGCGCCGGTGCTCGACATGATGCAGACCATCCCGACCTTCGTCTATCTGGTGCCGACTTTGGTGCTGTTCGGGCTCGGCCTGGTGCCTGGCCTGATCGCCACCGTCATCTTCGCCATTCCCGCGCCGATCCGTCTCACTTATCTCGGGCTCTCCCAGGTGGACAAGGCGCTGATCGAGGCGGGCGAGGCCTTTGGCTGCACCCGGCGCCAGCTTCTCTTCCGGGTGAAGCTTCCCGCCGCCTGGCCGAGCCTGATGGCGGGTGTCAACCAGTGCATCATGCTCTCGCTTTCCATGGTGGTGATCGCCGCCCTGGTCGGCGCGGGCGGACTCGGAACGCCCACGGTGAGAGCGCTCGCCCAGAGCAACGTGGCGCTCGGCGTCGAGGCGGGGCTCGCCATCGTCATCGTCGCGATCGGTCTCGACCGCGTGCTGCGTTCCCGCCCGCGCCGCGCCCGCCGCGGCGTCCTTTTGCTTCTTATCGCCCCCCTCATCCGCCGCGCCGCACCGGACATGACCCGCGCCGCCCCCCGTCCGGCATCCCGCCCCGCAGCGCGGCCTGCCCTTCCCGCCGTCCGGTTCGAGGAGGTCGATGTCGTGTTCGGCCCCCGCCGGGAGGAGGCGCTCGCCATGCTCGACCGGGGCGCGGGGCGCGACGAGGTGATGGACCGTCTTGGTGCGGTGGTCGCGGTGCATGGGGCGAGCCTCTTCGTCAATGCGGAAGAAATTCTCGTCCTGATGGGGCTTTCGGGCTCGGGCAAATCCTCGCTCCTGCGTTGCTTCAACGGGCTCAACCGAGTGGCACGGGGGTCGGTGTGGGTAGAGGACGAGGGAGCGCCGATCGACGTCGCGCGCTGTCCGCCCGATGTGCTGAGACGGTTGCGGCGCAATCGGGTCTCGATGGTCTTTCAGCAATTCGCCCTCATGCCCTGGCTCACGGTGGCCGAGAATGTGGGGTTTGGGCTCGACCTCCGCGGCATGCCGCGG
>KN173907.1:19432-30155 GCA_000759655.1 Acidicaldus organivorans
AGCCACTGAAGCCGACATTCTGCTGATGGACGAGCCCTTTTCGGCGCTCGATCCCTTGATCCGTTCCCTTCCGCAGGATGAACTCATCGAGCTCCAGCAGCGTTTGCACAAGACAATCATCTTCGTCAGCCACGATCTCGACGAGGCGCTCAAGATCGGCTCCCGCATCGCCATCATGGAGGGCGGACGGGTGGTCCAGTTCGGAACCCCGGCTGATATCATTCTCAACCCGGTCAATGATTACGTGCGCGATTTCCTCGCCTCGATGAATCCGGTGGCGGTGCTGCGGGCCGAGGTTCTGATGCGGCCGCTCGCCCCGGCGGGAGCGGAATGGATCACGCTGGAGGGGAAGGAGCCCGTGCGTGTGCATCTCGACCCCGCCGGACGGCCGATCGAAGCCTTTGTGGCGAACCACGCCGTTGCCATTAATCCTTACACGGGAGAAGAGACCTCCGCTCAGCCGCTTGCCGGATCGCTGGTCGCGGTGCCGGCCGCGCTTGCCATGCGGGACGTGGTTGCCCTGCGTGTGGCAAGCGGGCTTCCGCTCGTCGTGTGTGATGGCGAGGGCCGCCTGATCGGGATGATCGATAAGATGGAAATCTATCACGGGCTTCTGCGGGAGCAGAGACGGCGGCATGCCGCCGATCGCGCCGCCCTCGAAGAGGTGTTGTCATGAGCGCTCTTCCCCGGGTCGGTAACTTCATAGGGGGACGGCTCGTGGACGGTAGCGGGCCGCGGTTTCCCGATTACGATCCGGGCCGCGGTGAGGTCATCGGCGAGGTTTTTTCCGCAGGGGAGGCGGAGATCGAGGCTGCCGTCGCCCAAGCCCGCTGCGCAGCGCGGGCTTGGGCGCGTGCTGCCGGAGCCGGGCGGGGAAGGGCGCTCCGGCGCATCGCCGAGGTTTTGCGGGCCCACAATGACGAGCTCGCCGAACTCGAAACCCGCGATACGGGACGTCCCATCGCCGAGACGCGGAGCGTCGATATCCTATCCGCTGCCGATTGTTTCGAATATTTTGGCGCCCTCGCCGCGACACTCGCCACCGAACACGTCGATCTCGGACCATCTGCCTTCGGCTATGTGCGTCGTGAGCCCATCGGTGTGGTCGGCGCGATCGGGGCGTGGAATTATCCTTTACAGATCGCCTCCTGGAAAGCAGCGCCGGCGCTCGCTTTCGGCAATGCGGTCGTGTTCAAGCCTTCCGAGCTCACGCCGCAAAGCGCGCTGCGCCTTGCCGCGTTGCTCGTCGAGGCGGGGCTTCCTCCCGGCCTCTTCAATGTCGTGCAGGGCGATGCGCGTGTGGGGCGCGCCTTGGTACGTCATCCCGAGGTGGACAAGATCACGCTCACCGGGGAGGTGAATACCGGCCGGGCGGTGATGGCGGAAGCGGCGGCAGGGCTTAAACGGGTGAGCCTCGAGCTCGGCGGCAAATCGCCGCTCATCGTCTTTTCCGATGCCGATCTCGACGCAGCAGTCACCGGCGCCATGCTGGGCAATTTCTACTCCTCGGGCGAGATCTGCTCGAATGGAACCCGGGTTTTCGTCGAACGCCCCATTCTCGCGGCGTTTCTCGACCGGCTTTCTCTTCGCACCGAGCGTCTGCGGATCGGCGATCCACTCGATCCCGCGACCGATGTCGGGGCGATGATTTCGACAACTCACGGCGAACGGGTGACGGGATATATCGAGCGCGGTCTCACGGAAGGGGCCCGATTGATCACTGGCGGACGCCGGATGCATGAGGGCGTGCCGGCGGGCGGCTTTTACATCGCCCCGACGATCTTCACCGCTGACGATGGGATGACCCTTGCGCGAGAAGAAATTTTTGGGCCCGTCATGACCGTTTTGCCCTTCGATGAGGAAGAGGAGGTCATCGCGCGGGCCAATGCCACCCCCTACGGACTTGCCGCGGGCCTCTTCACCCGCGACGTCACCCGCGCCTACCGGGTGGCGGCTCGCCTCGGGGCGGGCGTCTGCTGGATCAATCACTATAACGTCACCCCAGTGGAACTCCCCTTTGGCGGGGTCAAGCAATCCGGCATCGGGCGTGAAAATGGGCGGGCCGCCATAGAGGCCTATACTGAGGTCAAGAGCGTCTATGTCGCGCTCGGTGACATAGAATCCCCGTATTGAGCAGTTTTTCATCAGGGATGGAGTGTGACCGTCATGGAGACGGAAGTCTTCGATTATGTCATCGTGGGAGCAGGTTCGGCGGGCTCGGTGCTGGCAAACCGCCTGACCGAGGATGGGCGCCATCGGGTGCTTCTTCTCGAATACGGAGGTTCCGACCGCTCGCTGTTCATCCAGATGCCGAGCGCGCTTTCCATTCCGATGAACATGCCGAAATATGACTGGGGGTATGAGACCGAACCGGAGCCCGGTCTTGGCGGACGGCGGCTCCATTGTCCGCGTGGCAAAGTCATTGGCGGTTCGTCCTCGATCAATGGCATGGTCTATATCCGGGGCAACCCTCTCGATTTCGACCGGTGGGAGGAAGAAGGGGCTAGCGGCTGGGGGTATCGGCATGTGCTTCCCTATTTCCGCCGCGCCGAATGCCGGGAGGAGGGAGGGGATGAGTACCGCGGCGACGCGGGCCCGCTCCATACCTCTTATGGGAGGCTCGCCAATCCGCTCTACCGTGTGTTCATCGAGGCCGCCAAAGCGGCGGGTTACCCGGAGACGGCGGATGTCAACGGTTATCAGCAGGAGGGGTTCGGACGGTTTGACATGACGGTGCATCGCGGCGTGCGCTGGAGTGCGGCGCGCGCCTATCTGCGCCCGGCGCTCCGCCGTCCCAATCTGGTCCTTCGCACCCATGCCGCAGCGCGGCGTATTTTGTTCGAGGGAAAACGGGCGGTGGGGCTCCGCTATTTCTGGCGGGGGCGCGAACGGGAGGCGCGGGTGGGGCGCGAAGTCATCCTCTCCGCGGGGCCGATTGCCTCGCCGCAGTTGCTCAAGCTTTCCGGGGTGGGGCCGGCGGAAGAGCTGCGTGCTTTCGAGATCCCGGTGGTGCACCATCTCCCCGCCGTTGGCGAGAATTTGCAGGACCATCTCGAATTCTATTTCCAGATGGCCTGCACGCAGCCCATCACCCTCTACAAATGGATGAGCCTGCCGCGGCGGATGATGATTGCGCTACAATGGCTTTTGTTCCGTAATGGACTGGGCGCGACCAATCATTTCGAGACGGGGGGATTCATCCGGAGCCGCCCCGGCATCAAATATCCCGATATCCAATATCATTTCCTGCCGCTCGCCGTCGCCTATGACGGATCAACCCTTGCCCGCGAGCACGGATTTCAGGTCCATGTCGGGCCGATGCGCTCGAAGAGCCGCGGCTATGTGCGGCTTGCCTCGCCGGATCCCTCGGCCAGACCCCGTATCCGCTTCAACTATCTCAGCCATCCCGACGATCTCGTCGAGATGCGGGCCTGTGTGCGTCTCACCCGTGAGATCTTTGCCCAGGCGCCCTTCGATCCCTACCGGGGACGGGAGATCCAGCCGGGAGCGGATGTGGTGACTGAGGCGGCGATCGACGAATTCATCCGCGCCAAGGTGGAAAGCGCCTATCATCCCTCCTGTTCATGCCGCATGGGGGACCCGTCCGACCCGGGCGCGGTGGTCGATCCCGAAACACGGGTGATCGGGCTTGCCGGTCTGCGGGTGGTCGATTCCTCGATCATGCCTTCGATCACCACCGGCAATCTCAACGCGCCGACCATCATGATCGCCGAAAAGGCGGCCGATCATATTTTGGGCCGCCCCCTGCTCGCCCCGTCCAACGCCCCCTATTACGTCGCTCCGAATTGGGAGAACGCCCAACGCTGAGCAAACCAGGACAGAAGGAGGTGTTGCATCGCGCCGCTCTTTTGCCGATGATCGCAAGCCGGGATATCAGGGCGGGTCTGAGGGACGGGTGCCACGCCCCGTTGCCTGAAGGCTCCGAGAAAAGGGGAGGAACGATCATGGTCGCGTTTCGTGAAGTGGCGAGCGGGCTTCGGTTCCCGGAGGGGCCGGTTGCGCTCGCCGATGGCTCGCTTCTCGTGGTGGAGATCGCCGGAGAACGGTTGAGCCGCATCACGCCGGAGGGGCGGGTGCAGGAAATCGCCCGCATCCCTGGCGGGCCCAACGGCGCGGCCATCGGGCCGGATGGGGCGGTCTATGTGTGCAACAATGGCGGAGCGTTTCATTACGTTGAGGTGGAGGGGCTGCTCTTTCCGGGGCCGACGCCGCCCACTCATCGCGGCGGGTCGATCGAGCGGGTCGATCTTGGCAGCGGGCGGGTGGAGACACTTTATACCGAATGCAACGGGATCCGGCTCTGTGCCCCGAACGATCTCGTTTTCGACTCATGGGGCGGGTTCTGGTTCACCGATCACGGCGCGCTCACCGATCATCACCGGCGGCGCGTCATCACCGGAGTATTCTACGCCAAAGGCGATGGCTCGGAGATCCGTGAGGTGATCTTCCCGCTCGATGCGCCGAACGGCATCGGCCTTTCCCCCGACGGCAGGACGCTCTATGTCGCCGAGACCTTCACCGGGCGGCTCTGGGCTTTTGCCGTGACCGGGCCGGGGGCGATCGCCAAGGAGCCGGTGCTGTGGCCGCCCCATGGCGGGCGTCTGGTGGCGGGACCGGGCGGGCTCAATCTCTTCGACAGTCTCGCCGTCGATCATGAGGGCGTCATCCATGTCGCGACCCTCCTCAACGGCGGCATCACCTCGGTGAGCCCGGATGGGGTGAGGCTCCGCCATCTTCCCACCGGCGATCCGCTCACCACCAATATATGCTTCGACCCGCGCGATCCGGAGACGGCCTATGTCACGCTCTCCGGAACCGGCCGCGTGGTGGCGATGGCCCGCCCCCGCCTCGCGTGAGGGCTGGGGCGCTCTTTGCCGCGAGCGTAAGCTTGGGCTAGGGTAACGCCAGATTGAGCGTAGTGGCGTTGGTTCCCGCATGACGGGCCCCGCTTCACGAAGGTATGTGTGATGCCTGATCCTCATCCCCTGCCAGGAGTTCCCTTGATCGAAAGTCCTTTCGGGGCGGCGGCGTTCGCCGAGGCCGACCCAGAGCTGCGGGGCATTGCCCAGGCTTTGGCACGGGATGGGTTTGCCGTGATCGATTTCCCCGATCCCGAGCTTTCAGAGCGGGCGGCGCGCATCCGGCGAGATCTCGAAAAGAAATTCGATATCGCCGGTTTCCGCGAGGGACGTATCCATTCGCTCCGCTTGCAGGACGCTTGGCAGTTTCACCCCGACGTTCGGGCGATTGCCTGCAACCCGGCGGTCCTCGACCTGCTTTCCCGTCTTTACGGGCGGCGCACCTTTCCTTTCCAGACATTGAACTTTCCTTTCGGTTCGCAGCAGCGCGCCCATTCCGACAGCGTTCATTTCAGTTCCTATCCGGAACGGTGGATGTGTGGGGTATGGGTGGCGCTCGAAGATATTGGTGAAGAACAAGGGCCTCTTCTTTATTACCCAGGCAGTCATCGCCTGCCAATCCTCGACAACGCGGCGCTCGGGATTGACCCCACCACCCTTTCCGACACGCATGAGCGTTATCCGCTATTCGAGGACACCTGGGAGCGTATGGCCGAAACCCTGGGTCTTACTCCCTTGCGTTTTATGCCCAAGGTAGGCCAGGCGCTGATATGGACAGCCAATTTGCTGCATGGCGGGGACACGCACCGGGACCGCACCCGAACCCGCTGGAGCCAGGTGACCCACTATCTGTTCGAGGGGTGTGGCTATTATACGCCGCTCGGCTCCGATCTCTTCCGGGGCCATATCATGGCGCGGGAACCCTATGACATCACCACCGGACAAACGGTAAGAGGCACGATTCTGCCCAAACCCGACCAAATCGCCGCGCCTCCCTTTGCCTTTGCCCGGCGTCTGCTGCGCCGCATGCGGGGGCGAGGGCGACGTTTTGCTTGACGCCATGCGGGGCTCCTCTCTACTCTCTCTTCCCTAAACGGCAACTCCCTTCCCCAAAGGGAGGAGGCACGGGGAGGAGGACATGCGGGAGGCGAGCGAGGTCGATGTCCTGATCGTGGGGGCGGGGCTTTCCGGGATCGGGATCGCGGCGCGGTTGCACCAGGCGCTGCCGTCGCTTTCGCTCGTTCTGCTCGAGGCGCGGAAGGACATCGGCGGCACCTGGGATCTTTTCCGCTATCCCGGCATCCGTTCTGACTCCGATCTCTTCACTTACGGATTTTCCTTCTTTCCGTGGCAGGCGGAAGAGGCGATCGCCGAGGGGCCGGCTATCAAATCCTATCTCACCGCCATGGCGGCGCATTTCGGCCTTCTTCCGCTTATCCGCTTCCGTCACCTCGTCCGCGCGGTGAATTGGCTGAGCGCGCGGCGGCGCTGGCGGGTTTCGGTGCGCGATGAGGAGACCGGCGTTGAACGCCTCTGGGAGGCCCGCTTCCTCGTCGCCGCGACGGGCTATTACGATTACGACAAACGCTACCTTCCAGATTTCCCCGGCCGGGAGCGTTTTGCTGGCCCCATCCTTCATCCCCAGCACTGGCCGGAGGGGATCGAGGTCAACGGCAAGCGTGTGGCCCTCATCGGAAGCGGCGCGACCGCAATCACGCTCGCCCCCGCTCTGGCCGCCGCAGGAGCGCATGTCACTCTGGTCCAGCGCACGCCCGCCTACATCCTCCCCATTCCGCGGCGCGACCGGTTCGCGCTCGCCCTGATCCGCCTTTTCGGCCCCGGGCTCGGCTTCCGGCTGGCGCGTGGCAAGAACGTCTTTCGCCAGCATCTCATATACTCCTTCTGCCAGCGATACCCCCGCGCCGCCCGTGCCCTGATCCGCGCCCTCACCCGCCGCCTCCTGCCGCCGGGCTTTCCCCTCGATCCCCATTTCAACCCGCCCTACGGGCCGTGGGACCAAAGGCTCTGCGTGACGCCGGATGCGGATTTCTTTCGTGCCATCCGCGACGGACGATTGACGCTCGTCACCGGCCAGATCGAGACGTTTACCGAAACCGGCCTTCGCCTCGCCGATGGGAGGGGGGTGGAGGCGGACCTCGTCATCACCGCGACCGGCTTCGAGATCGCACTCTTTGGCAAGGCGACGCTCGCCCGCGACGGGCGCATTCTCGAGCCCGCAGAGCTCATCACCTATCGCGGCATGATGCTCGGCGGCGTGCCCAATTTCGCCTTCGCCATCGGCTACACCTCGGCGTCCTGGACGCTCAAGGTCGAGCTCGTCGCCGATTATCTCGTCCGGCTTCTCGCCTACATGGAGGAAGAGGGGTTCGAGGTCGCCGTGCCCAAGCCGCCGCCTGGGCTCGCCACCCGTCCTCTCCTCGATTTCGGCGCGGGCTATGTGCAGCGGGCCCTAGCCCGGCTTCCCCGCCAGGGCGCAGCCGCGCCCTGGCAGATGCCCTGGAATTACTATGCGGACCGTCACCTCTTCCGTCACGGCGGGCTCGAGGACGGACATCTCCGTTTCATCCCCGCCCCCCGCTCTCGCGCCCGCGAAGCGGCATGACCCCTGATCCCGCCTGCCTGCTCGATCTTTCCGGTGAAGACCGGTTTGTCGAGCCCCGCCCGGGCGAGAGCTTGTGTTACCGTCGATACGGAACCCCAACGAAGGGAACGGCGCTCCTCATCGCGGGGCTTGGGCTTCAGCTCCATTCCTGGCCGCTTCCCCTCATCGAGGCGCTCACCGGGGCGGGGTTTTCCGTCCTCACCTTCGACAATCGTGACGTCGGACGCTCCTTTCGGGCCACAAGCCCCACCCCGAACCGTGCTCAGCTTCTCTTTCGCAGATTGCCGCAAGGTCTCTACCGCATCGAGGACATGGCCGATGATGCCGCCGCCTTGATCACCACGCTCGGCCTGACTTCGGTGCACGTGGTCGGGATGTCGATGGGCAGTATTATCGCCCAGAGCCTCGCGGCGCTTCATCCGGAACGGGTGCAAAGCCTCACCTCGATTTTTTCCACGACCGGTTCGTCGCGCGTCGGCCAGCCCGCGCTCAGCACCATCGCCCGTCTCGCCCTCGCGCCCCCGCCCCGCAGCGAAGCGGAGGCCATCGCTGATTTCGTCCGCTTGATGCGCCATATCGGCGATCCCCGCATCCCCGGCATCGAGGAGTTCTGGCGGGCCTATGCCGCGGCGGCCTGGCGGCGCGGCGGGGCCGCCGATCGCGGAGGCTTCCTTCGCCAGATTGGCGCCATCCTCGCCTCCGGCGACCGCACCGTCTCGCTTGCCGCGATCCGCGCTCCCACCCTCGTCATTCACGGCGATCGCGACCGCATGGTCCACCCGAGCGGCGGCGCGGCGACCGCCGCGGCCATCCCCGATGCGCAGTTCGCCCTCATCCCCGGCATGCGCCATCAATTCGACCCGCGCACGCTGCCGCTGCTCTCCCGTCTTATCCTCGGCCATCTCCTCCTCAGCGCGGCCTGAGCGCGATCCCTCCCCTCTCGCCTGGCCCATCACTCTCCGCTAAACTGCCGGGCTGCGATCACGCTCTTTTCCCGCGCTTTTTCCAACATGAGGGATGCCGCGCCATGATCCCTGTCCTTTCCGTCCTCCTCGTCGTGTTGCTCGGGGCCCTTTTGGGGCTTGTCCTCTTCGTCCTCCCTCCTCTCCGCCGGCGCGTGCAGGCGCTCGAGGCCGAGCGTGAGTCCTTGCGCACCGAGAAGGCGGAGCTCGAACGGCGGCTTGCCGCGGAAGAGCAGAAGGCGCTCCGCGTCGGGCCGCTCGAGGAGGCTGAGGCGCGGCTCGAGGCGGAACGCGAGGCGCTTCGGGCGGAAAAAGCCGCGGTCGAACAGGCTCTCGCCGTCGAGCGGGAGAAATCGGCGGCACGAGAACTGGCGGTGCTCGAGTATAAAAACCAGCTCGAGTCCGCGGTGCAGAAGGAGCAAACGCTCCACGACGAAATCAAAGCCGCCCGCGACCGCATCGCCGATCTCGAAGCCAACCTTGCCAAGGTAACGACCGCGCTCGAGGAAAAGAGTGGCACCCTCGAGAAGCTTCGCCATGATTACGAAACCCTCCAGCGAGAGAGCGCCGAGCTTCGCGACAATTTCGCTAAGCTGAGCGGGGAGAAGGGACGACTCGAGGAAATGCTCACTCAGGAGCGGAAACAGGCGGCAGAAAAAGTCGCCTTGCTCCAGGAGGCGCGCGAAGAGATGGCCCGGCAGTTCCGCGTGCTCGCCGAAGATGTGATGCGCCAGCATGGCGAGACGTTCAGCCGCCAGAACCGGGAGCAGATCGACGGGCTGCTTACGCCCCTGCGCGACAAGCTTGCCGAATTCCAGAAAAACCTGCAGGACGCCCATACCGAAAGCGCCAAGGAGCGCGAACGGCTCGCCGTGCAGATCCGCCTTCTCTCCGAAACTTCGGCACGGATGACGCGCGAGACCGAGAACCTCACCCGCGCGCTCAAGGGCAAGGTGCAGACGCAAGGGGCGTGGGGCGAGATGCTGCTCGCCCACATTCTGGAGCGTTCCGGCCTGCGCGAGGGGGAGGAGTACGTCAAGCAGGAAAGCATGGTGAGCGAGGACGGCGAGCGTCTCCGTCCCGATGTCATCGTCAACCTGCCCGACAACCGGCGGATCGTCATCGACAGCAAAGTCTCGCTCACCGCATTCGAGGCGGCGGTGAATGCGGAAGACGAGGAGTCACGCAAGCGGGCGATGGCAGCCCATCTCGACTCGATGCGCCGGCACATCGCCGAGCTCGGCGAGAAACCCTACGCCCGCGCCGCGAAAAGCGAACTCGACTACGTCATCATGTTCGTCCCCATCGAAGGCGCGCTTGCCTTAGCCCTCGAGAGCGACCCGGAGCTTACCTCCTATGCGGTCGAGCGCAACGTGGCGATTGCCACGCCGACCACGCTGATGATCGCGCTCCGCACCGTGGCCAATATCTGGCAGGTGGAGCGGCGCAACCGCAATGCCGAGGAAATCGCCAATCGTGCCGGCAAGGTTTACGACAAATTCGTCGGTTTCATCACGGACATGGAAAAGCTTGGCGAGAGGCTGGACCAGGCGCAGAAGAGCTATCACGCGGCGTGGAACAAGCTCAGGGACGGGCGGGGCAGCATCACCCGCCAGCTCGAAGATCTGCGGCAGATGGGAGCGCGGGCGAGCAAGGCGCTGCCGCGCGCGCTGATCGATGGCGAAGGCGAGGCGGTCGAGGATGTCGTCGGCGAGGGGTGAGGCTCAGCCTTCGCCGAGGAGATGGAGGATCACCTCCCGTTCTTGCGGCGTCCGGCGGTGCTCGAAGAGATAGATCCCCTGCCAGCGGCCGAGTAAAATTCGCCCTTCCCCGACGGGCAGGGTAAGACCGGGCCCGGTGAGCATGGCGCGGAGATGGGCGGGCATGTCATCGGGACCTTCCGTGTCGTGTTCGTAACGGCCATGCTCTTCCGGTGCAAGCCTGCCGAAGAAGCGGAGGATGTCACGGCGCACCGCGGGGTCGGCGTTTTCCTGCACGGTGAGCGAGGCCGAGGTGTGCGGGCACCACAGCACCAGAAGGCCGGTGACGATCCTCTGGGCGGCGACCCATGCGCTGGTCTCGCCGGTGATGTCGATCAGGGCGGGGCCACGGGTCGGGATGCGGAGGCGATGCTGGGCTTGTCTCATGCGGCGGGTTGCTCGGCGGCGCGGGGTTCACGACTTCGTGCGCGGGGGTGGGTTTGCAACGGGCAGGGATTATCTCTCACTCATCGGTTTTCGCCCTGTTCTGCCTACCCC
>KN173908.1:0-1913 GCA_000759655.1 Acidicaldus organivorans
ATTGTTCAGAGCTTCCCTAACGGCAGCGTACGCGGCGTGCGCCTGGCTGCCCTGCTGCTCTTTGGCAAGGAAGACGTGCTACGCCGCTTTGCGCCCGCCCACGAGGTTGCCTTTCAGGTGCTGCGCGGGCTCGAGGTGGTAGTCAACGACTTCTTTCGCTGGCCGCTGCTGAGGATCATGGAGGAGATCGAGGCGCGCATACGCGCCCGCAACCACGAGCAGGAGCTGATGGTGGGCCTGCTGCGCGTGGGGGTGCCGGATTACCCCGAGCGCGCCTTGCGCGAGGCGGTGGCCAACGCCCTCATTCACCGCGACTATCTGCGACTGGGGGCGGTGCATTTCCAGTGGCACCCGGACCGGATCGAGATCAGCAATCCCGGCGGCTTTCCGGAAGGCGTGCGCCTCGACAATCTGCTCGTCACCACACCGCGCCCACGGAACCCCTTGCTCGCCGATGCCTTCAAGCGCGCCGGCATCGTTGAACGCACCGCGCGCGGTATCGATACCATCTTCTACGAGCAGTTGCGCAATGGCCGCCCGGCCCCGTCTTATGCGCGCAGTGATGCGACAGCGGTCAACATCGTCATCCCTGGCGGCGAGACGAATCTCGATTTCGTGCGTCTGCTCGTCACGGAAAGCTAAAGTGGGCGCGACCTGCGCTTGGACGAGTTGCTGATCCTTAACGCTTTGTGGCAGGAGCGCAGCCTCACGACCGGCGATGCCGCTCACCTGCTGCAGAAGCCAGAAGCGGAAACCCGCGCCACATTGCACACCCTAGTGGAAGCGGGTCTCGTTGAAGAGCGCGGGCAGAAGAAGGGTCGCACCTGGCACTTGGCCGCCGCCATCTATCGCCTGCTGGGCGACAAGGCGGGCTACGTCCGGCAGCGCGGGTTCGAGCCGTTACAACAGGAGCAGATGGTGCTTCAATACATGGAAAGGCACGGGCGGATCACGCGCCGGGGAGCAGCGGAACTTTGCCGGATCACCGGCCCGCAGGCGTACCGTCTGCTTGATCGCTTGGCGCGACAAGGGCTTATCCAGCGGGAGGGCGAGCGTGGACGCGCCGTGGCCTACCGAAGGAGGCCGATATGAGCGCCAGAAAAGCACGGAAATGCACGGCAAATGCACGCGTGCATTTATTTGCACGGCGGGTACAGAACCGGAGGGCGCGGGATGGCGGCAGGCTGGGGGCAAGGCGTGCGTCTTCAATGGCAGCAGCAGCGCGAAGAAGCCGCGCTGCTGGATGCGGCGATCGAAGCCAACCTGCGGGGGCTGAGGTTTTGAAGCCCTGCGAAACGCTGCATTGAGCAAGGCAGCGCAACCGCGCTATGCTCAACGCTGCGCTTCTCAAGGCTAAGGAAGTGCTCCATAATAAACGCAGCAAACAACAAGGAGCGGCTGTCGCGCCATGATGCACACAACTAAAAGTAAGCCGGCTCGCGCGGGACGCTACATGCGTCAACCCAGGGGCTACCATGCCTTCATCCCCGCGCCGCTGCCGCCGCGCGACCCGCCGCTGGACCTCTCCGGAGCGCTGCGCGAGGCGCTCTCTGCCGCCGATTACGCTCTGGGCCGGCTTGACGGCGCCGTGCTCACGCTGCCCAACCCGGACCTCTTCGTCTTCATGTACGTCCGCAAGGAAGCGGTGCTTTCCAGTCAGATCGAGGGCACGCAATCCTCGCTGCAACAGCTGCTTGCCGCCGAGGCGCAGCTTTTAGACCCGAACACGCCCGAAGACGTGGAGGAGGTCATCAACTATGTGCGGGCGATGAAGCGGGGCCTAGAGCAGCTTGCCAAGCTGCCCGTCTCGGTGCGGCTGATCCGCGAAATCCACGCCGAACTCATGCGGGGCGTGCGCGGCGGGCGGCTCACGCCGGGTGCGCTGCGCACCAGCCAAAACTGGATCGGCCCCG
>KN173908.1:2072-10949 GCA_000759655.1 Acidicaldus organivorans
CCCGCACGAAGTGCCGCAGGCCCTTTCTGACCTAGAAAGGTTCCTGCACGATGGCGGCGGCCTGCCACCCCTCGTGCAGGTGGGCCTGGCCCACGCCCAATTTGAGACCATCCACCCCTTCCTGGATGGCAACGGGCGCCTCGGGAGACTGCTCATTACCTTCCTGCTCACCGAAAAGGGCTTGCTCTCGCGCCCGGTGCTGTACCTGTCGCACTACTTCAAGCGCCACCGCAGCGAGTACTACGAACGGCTGCAGGCCGTGCGCGACGCAGGCGACTGGGAAGGCTGGCTCGCCTTCTTCCTGCGCGGTGTGGCCGAGGTCAGCCGCGAGGCGACCCAGACGGCTGCCGCCATTCCGAAAATGCGCGAGGACTACCGCGCGAGGATCACCGAATACCTGGGCCGGGCGGCTGCCAACGGCCAACGGGTGATGGATCGGCTCTTCGATCACCCCATCGTCACCGTGGCCACTGTGCGCGAATGGCTGGGGCTGACAGCGGCCGGCGCCAACCAGATCGTGGCGCGGCTCGAGGGCATTGGCCTGCTGCGCGAGATCACCGGCTGCGCCCGCAACCGGCGCTTTCTCTTCGAGCCGTATTTGATACTGTTTGCAGAGCCGGAGGAGATCAGGCCATGAAGGGGCGAATGACGGGACAAAAAGGGCATGCGCAGCAGGCCGAGGCCGCGAGGCTCGATCTGGCCATCGCTGCCAATGTGAAGGAGCTGGGGTATGGCGGGTGAATGGATTCATACTTCTCTCGCGGATGTAATTGAAATCATCAGTGGCGGCACTCCAAAGACTAACGTTCCAGAATATTGGAATGGAGACATTCCATGGCTGTCAGTCGCGGATTTCAATGCAGGTTACCGCTGGGTTTCGCGCACCGAGAAAAACATAACTAAACGAGGACTTTCTGAAAGTGCCACTACGCTTCTTTGTGAGCGAGATATTATTATTTCTGCACGCGGAACTGTTGGCGCACTAGCGCAGTTGACAAGGCCGATGGCCTTTAATCAATCATGCTACGGAATAAGAGGCAAGCGCGAAATTGCGGATACTGACTTTATCTATTATTTTCTTCGGAAAGCCGTGGCTGAGATGAAACAAGTAGCGCATGGAGGGGTGTTCGATACAATCACGCGCGACACATTCAAACTAATTGAAGTGTCACTCCCTCCCCTCGAAGAACAACGCGCCATCGCCCACATCCTCGGCACGCTGGACGACAAGATCGAAAACCTGCGCCGACAGAACGAAACGCTGGAAGCCATGGCTCGCACGCTGTTCAAGGCGTGGTTCGTGGATTTCGAACCAGTGCGTGCCAAGACGGAAGGGCGGTGGCGGCGCGGGGAATCGCTGCCGGGGCTGCCGGCGGAGCTATGGGAGCTTTTCCCGGATCGGCTGGTGGAGTCGGAGTTGGGGGAGATTCCGGAGGGGTGGGAAGTAACGTCGCTCTCAGAATTTTCTGATCTTAATCCTGAGACTTGGACAAGGCGAACACGTCCTGAGGAAATTCGGTATATCGATCTTTCAAACACAAAGTGGGGACGTATCGAGAGTATCACGCACTATGACGCCAATGACGCTCCTAGCCGTGCACAACGAGTTTTGCGCCCGCTCGATACCGTTGTCGGCACCGTCCGCCCCGGCAATGGCTCCTATGCTTTGATTTTAGATGAAGGACTGACAGGCAGCACTGGATTTGCTGTGCTGCGTCCATTACGGCGTGAATACTCAGAGTTTGTTTATCTCGCCGCTACCGCGCGCGAAAACATTGAGAGACTATCGAATTTGGCGGACGGCGGGGCGTATCCCGCCGTCCGGCCAGAGATCGTATCTACGACACCGGTCCCACGTATTGGCGAGGAGCTAATTAAGGAGTTTTCGCGACACGTCCGCTCGATGCTTTCGGGCATTGCAGTAAACGAACTCACCTCTCGCACTCTCGCCCAACTCCGCGACACTCTGCTGCCCAAGCTCATCTCCGGCGTGCGCAATTCGCCGGATGCTGAACGCATCGTCGGAGCGGCGGTATGACTTTGGATTGGTGTCCTGGCATTCGTGAGGCCTGCGACCATTGGCGCGATGCGCCGATGTTGCAGCAGACCTTCGAGGCGTTGGAGCGCACCTTGGAGGAAAACAACGATGCGTGTATCGACTGCGCCAAGACCGTCGTCGAGGTGATCTGTCGCGTGGTGGCGGAAAGTTTCCACACCCAGCAAAACCCGCTCAAACCTCCGCAAGAGACACCCTCCCTGTCGGACTGGCTAAGCGCCGCCGTGCGTGCGCTCAAGCTGG
This sequence comes from Acidicaldus organivorans, assembly GCA_000759655.1. GTDB lineage: Bacteria > Pseudomonadota > Alphaproteobacteria > Acetobacterales > Acetobacteraceae > Acidicaldus > Acidicaldus organivorans. The sequence continues at coordinate 4,372 of KN173908.1, forward strand.
GTGACATCCGCGACGAAAAGTTTAAGAAGCTCGTGTCCAGCTACTACAAACTTGCGGACGCCCTCAACGAACTGCGCAACAGGGCGGGCCCCGCTAGCCACGGTAGGGACCCGTATCTGGAACGGCTGGCTGAGCACCACCGCCGCACTGCGGTTCTGGCAGCCGATGCCATCGTAGCCTTTCTGCATAAGGCTTATCTCGATACGCAGCTCGACCCGATCACCTCCCGCGAGCCGTGGGAGCGATTTGCGACAGACAACGCGCTGATCGACGCCCACGTGGCGCTGGCGGTGGACGCCGAGAACGGTAACACCCCGACCTTGCGCGTCCTGCTGCCGAGCGGCGACGAGCTGCCCCTCACAATCGAAGTCAGCCGTCTTCTCTACCTACTGGACCGGAACGCCTATGTAGAGGCTTTGAACGCGGCGCGCGGGATGGCGGCTCCGGCGGAGAAGCCGGTCGAAGAACAAGGAGACCCGTAATGGCGTATCTGTCGGAGGCCGAAATCGAAAAAACACTGTTGGATCAGCTGGGCACACTCGGTTATAACATCGAAAGCGACGAAGACATCGGCCCCGATGCGCCGCGCCGTGCGCGTGAGAGCCACGATGAGGTAGTGCTGAAAAAGCGCCTCGAGGAGGCCGTAACGCGCCTGAACCCTGGCTTGCCGACCGAAGCGCGGCAGGATGCCATCCGCAGGGTCACTCAGTCGGGATTTCCTTCACTGCTTGAGGAAAACCGCCGCCTCCACAAACTGATGACGGAAGGCGTGGACGTCGAGTACTACGCCGAGGATGGGACGCTTACCACGGGGAAGGTACGGCTTATCGATTTCGAGGACCCGGAGAACAACGACTGGCTGGCAGTGAGCCAATTTGTCGTGATCTATGGCCGGAACAACCGGCGGCCTGACGTGGTGATATTCCTCAATGGCCTGCCGATAGCGGTGATCGAGCTCAAGGCTCCTGGAAGCAGTGACGCGGATCTTGTCGGGGCCTTCGACCAGTTGCAGACCTACAAGCAGCAGATCCCGCAACTCTTTCATACCAACGCTCTTCTTGTGATCTCCGACGGTCTCACGGCCCGCATGGGGTCGCTGTCGGCGGACTTCGAGCGTTTTATGCCGTGGCGCACCACGGACGGTAGGGACGTTGCACCGAAAGGCACGCCGGAATTCCCGACCTTAGTCGAGGGCGTGTTCGAGCGCCGCCGCCTACTCGATCTCTTACGTGATTTCATAGTATTTGGAGAGACGGGTTCGGGTGTCACGAAAATCATCGCGGGCTACCATCAGTTCCACGCGGTAAAGAAAGCGGTGGAGCGAACACTTCGTGCCCTTCCGGTGGTTGATGTTGTGCGAGAAAACTCAGACGATTTTAACTCACCATCGGCAAAAAGCCAGAACCGGGGAGATCGACGTGTGGGCGTGATCTGGCACACCCAAGGCTCCGGCAAAAGCTTGCTGATGGCCTTTTACGTCGGGCAACTGGTGCGCCACCCGGTTCTAGAAAACCCGACGATCGTGGTCATCACCGACCGCAATGATCTCGATGATCAGCTGTTCGCTACGTTTTCGATGTGCCGCGACCTGATCCGACAGACGCCAGTGCAGGCAGAGGGACGCGAGCACTTGAAGCAACTACTCAATCGCGCCTCGGGTGGGGTGATCTTTACCACGCTGCAAAAGTTCGGAGAGATCGATGGGCCGCTTACTACCCGCCGAAACGTAGTGGTCATCGCCGACGAGGCGCACCGAAGCCAGTACGGCTTCAAGGCCAAAGTGGACGCCACAACCGGCGAGGTCTCCTATGGTTTTGCCAAGTATCTGCGCGATGCGCTGCCCAATGCCTCGTTTATCGGCTTTACCGGAACGCCCATTGAGACTGACGACGTGAACACCCCGGCCGTGTTCGGCAACTACATTGACATCTACGATATTAGCCGCGCGGTAGACGACGGCGCCACGGTGCCGATCTATTACGAATCTCGCCTGGCGCGCATCGAACTTGACGAGGAAGAAAAACCAAAGATCGATGCCGAGATCGAGCAACTCCTGGAGGATGAGGAAGAGTTTGCTCGCGAGCGCGCAAAGCAAAAGTGGGCCACCGTAGAAGCATTGGTGGGGGCTGAAAAGCGCCTTCGCCAAATCGCCAAGGACATTGTCGAGCACTTCGAAAAGCGTATCTCTGCTCTTGATGGCAAAGCGATGATCGTGTGCATGAGCCGACGCATATGCGTGAGGCTCTACGATGAAATTACTAAGCTTCGCCCCGAGTGGCACAGCGATGATGACACCACGGGGGTTATCAAGATCGTGATGACCGGATCTGCATCCGACCCGCAAGAGTGGCAAAAGCATATCGGCAACAAGGCGCGGCGCGATCTTTTGGCTAAGCGCATGCGCGATCCCACGGACGCGCTCAAGCTTGTGATCGTGCGCGACATGTGGCTGACCGGCTTTGACGCCCCTTGTCTACACACGATGTACGTGGACAAGCCTATGCGCGGCCACGGGCTGATGCAGGCTATTGCCCGCGTCAACCGCGTTTTCCGCGACAAACCCGCTGGGCTCGTGGTGGACTACATCGGCATCGCACAAAACCTCAAAAGCGCCCTTTTACAGTATTCGCCGCGCGATCGCGAACAAACTGGCATTGATGAGAACGAGGCGGTCCAGGAGATGCTGAAGCGGTACGAGATCGTGCGCGACATATTCCATGGCTTTGATTATCGCTCTGGTCTCAATAGCTCTCCTCAGGAGCGCTTGTCGATGATGGCGGCGGCCATCGATTGGATCTTGGACAAGCAGCAGCAATGGGCAACGCAAGAAACCACGCCGGAGGGCAAGAAGGCCGCGCATCGCCGGTTCGCCAATGCGGTGCTGGCGCTCTCGAAGGCGTTTGCGCTGGCGGCCTCTTCCGAGGAAGCGCAGCAGATCCGCGAGGAAGTAGGCTTCTTTCAAGCTGTTCGCGCCGCGCTCGTCAAGAGCGCCACCGGCTCAGGCACAACTCTGCGGGAGCGCGAGCTCGCTATTCAGCAGATCATCAGCCGCGCAGTGGTCTCGACCGAGATCGTGGACATCCTCCAGGCCGCAGGTATCAAGAGCCCGGACATTTCCATCCTTTCCGACGAGTTCCTCGCCGAGCTGCAGCAGATGGAGAAGAAGAACCTGGCGCTGGAAGCGCTCCGGAAGCTCCTCGATGACAGCATCCGCTCCCGCGCCGAGGTCAACGTGGTCGAGACCCGAACCTTCTCGGAGCGGCTGGAAAAGGCGGTGGCACGATATCACGCTAACGCCGTCACCACCGCAGAAGTATTACAGGAGCTCATCCAACTCGCAAAGGACATCCGCGCGGCTCGCCAGCGTGGCGAGGAACAGGGGCTCTCCGAAGAGGAGATCGCCTTCTACGATGCCCTAGCTACCAACGCATCCGCTGTGCAGATCATGGGTGATGCAAAGCTTCGGCTCATCGCACATGAGCTTTTGCAAAGCCTGCGCGAGAACGTCACGGTTGATTGGGCCCGCCGGGAGTCCGCCCGCGCCCGAATGCGGGTGCTGGTCAGGCGCATCTTGCGCAAGTACGGTTATCCGCCCGATATGGAAGATTCGGCGGTGCAAACCGTATTGCAGCAGGCCGAAGCAGTGTTGTCGGAGTGGAGTTTGCCTCGACATGATTAAGCGCCCGGATTAATCGGTTCATTTTTTGAGGAGCAACACACAAGATGGCCAAGCGTGACACCAGGAACGGTAACAACGGGACCAGCCTCGGCTTCGAGGCCGAACTGTTCAAAGCCGCTGACAAGCTTCGCGGCGCAATAGAACCCAGCGACTATAAGCACGTCGTTCTTGGGCTGATCTTTCTCAAGTACGTCTCTGAGTCCTTCGAAGCCAAGTACGAGGCTCTCTTGGCCGAAGACCCCCGTCTAGCCGAAGTTCGGGACGAATATCTCTCGGAGAATATCTTCTGGGTACCAAAGGAAGCGCGGTGGGCCAACTTGCAAGCCAACGCCAAGCAGCCCTACATCGGCACCATGATCGATGATGCGATGCGCGCAATCGAACGAGATAACGAATCGCTAAAAGGCGTGCTCCCCAAAGACTATGGCCGGCCAACGCTCAATAAGACTATGCTCGGAGAGCTTATCGATCTCATCTCTGGCATCGCCTTAGGAGCTGATGGCGACAAATCCAAAGACATCCTCGGCCGCGTGTACGAATACTTCCTTGGCCAGTTTGCGGGCGCTGAAGGAAAGCGTGGCGGCGAGTTCTATACCCCGCGCTGCGTGGTCGGGGTGCTCGTGGAAATGCTCGAACCCTACAAGGGGCGCGTCTACGACCCTTGCTGTGGCTCGGGCGGCATGTTCGTGCAAAGCGAGAAATTCGTGCAGGAGCACGGTGGCCGTATCGGAGATATCGCTATCTACGGTCAGGAGATCAACTATACCACTTGGCGCCTCGCCAAAATGAACCTCGCGGTGCGGGGTATCGACGCCGATGTTCGCTGGAACAATGAGGGAAGCTTTCATCGAGATGAGTTTCCGGACCTGAAAGCAGACTTTATCCTTGCCAACCCTCCTTTCAATGTCTCCGACTGGGGCGGCGAGCGCCTGCGTGAAGACGCGCGCTGGAAGTTTGGCGTTCCGCCTGTAGGCAATGCAAACTACGCGTGGTTGCAGCATATCTACTATCACCTCGCACCAAACGGCACAGCTGGTGTGGTTCTTGCGAACGGCTCCATGAGCTCCAACCAAACAAACGAAGGCGAAATCCGCAAGGCCATGCTGGAAGCCGACGTGGTAGACTGCATGGTTGCTCTTCCTGGACAACTCTTCTATTCCACGCAAATTCCGGCCTGCCTGTGGTTTCTTGCCCGCAACAAGAACCCCGGTAAGGGATTGCGCGACCGACGAGGCCAAGTGCTCTTTATCGACGCGCGGAACTTCGGAGTCCTGGTCGACCGCACTCGTCGCGAACTCACTGACGAAGAAATCAAACGCATTGCCGACACTTACCACGCCTGGCGCGGCGAGCCACAAGCCGGAACGTACGCCGATGTCCCTGGATTTTGCAAATCCGCAACCGTCGACGAGATCCGAAAGCACAGCTACGTGCTCACCCCCGGGCGCTACGTCGGCGCAGCGGCGCAAGAGGATGATGGCGAATCCTTCGGGGAAAAGATGGCGCGCCTTGCGGCCCAATGGCGGCAGCAGCGCGAGGAAGCCGCACGGCTGGATGCGGCGATTGAAACCAATCTAAAGGAGCTGGGGTTTTAGCTATTGACACAAATGTAAGTTTGTAAAAATAGCTGCGCCGTTTATTTTTTACTTATGAGAACGACATAAGCCCTTTTGCAGCGTGGTATCTTCAGCCAGTGACAGATCGGTACCGCCGGTGGCAGGGCGGTGCGGGCTTTTGTCCCCGCGGCTTTGCCGCCCGCGTCCCCTTTGGCATGGGATGCCCCGCCGGCAACGGCTTGAACAGGCGCGTCTGGCCCTGATCGGGCCGCGCAGGCCGGCGGCCGTATCCGCTGGTGACGATGCTGCGCATTCACTTCCTGCTGCAGTGGTATGGGCTTTCTGACCCCGCGTTGGAAGAAGCGCTCATCGACACTCCGGTGATACGCCGGTTTGCCGGGATTGGCGGGCTGGACGCCATCCCGGACGAGACGACGATCTTCCGGCGCTGGTGCTGGAGAGGCGCGGCTTGGCCGAGAAGCTCTTTTAGTAGGTCAGTGTGGCTGCAGCGCAAAGGGCTGAGCCTGCGCTCGAGCCGCGATCGTCGATGCGACCATCATCCATGCGCCGAGTTCGACCAAGAGCGGGGAGAAGGCCCGCGCCCCGGAGATGCACCAGACGAAGAAGGGGAACCCGTGGTATTTCGGCATGAAGGTGCCCATTGGCGTCGATAGCCGGAGCAAGGTGATCCATTCGGTGGTGGCGACGGCGGCCAACGTGGCGGAGGCAACGGTGCTGCCCGACCTGCTGGAGGGCGATGAGACGCGGATATACCTAGAAAAACCTCTGGCGGTCTGTGGCCTGATCTGACTTGCTGATCCCTGAGAACGGGGGAGGTGACGATGGCAGTTCATCCGGGTTTCTTCGAGACAGACGCGCGTCTAAGTGCCTTGTCGGCAGCGGGGGATCCACTGGAGCGGTTGGGGGAGGTGGTGGGTTTCGATCTGTTCCGCCCCGATCTGGAAGCGGCGCTGGCGCTTGCCGACTGCAGCCGGGCGGCCGCCCCCCCTAGGAGGCGGTGCTGATGTTCCGGGTGCTGGTCCTGCAGAGCCCCTACACCCTCTCTGACGTGCAGACCGAGTACCGGCTGCACGAGAGGCATTTTCGGTCCGCCCCGTAGCCGACCGCGCGATCTGGGTTATCAGAAACCCACCGATCTGAGGTTCTCTAGCTCCTCTGAAAATTACGCGCGGATTGGAACCACCCGGGCGAGGGTGCCGGGATCGCGCAGGCAGTGTCCCGCCCACGCCTCCATCAAGGCACGGCGCTTTTCGAAATGGTCAGTGCGGGCATAGGCGCTTTCCACCCGGTTCGGGTTGGTGTGCGCCAAAGCCGCCTCCGCC
>KN173908.1:11030-12735 GCA_000759655.1 Acidicaldus organivorans
ACCTCGCGCGGGTAGTTCGTCGCCTCGGCGCACCAGTCGCGGAACGCCGAGCGCATCCCGTGCACGGTCGCCCCGGCGGAGGCCTCCAGCACCCGCCGCAGCGCCGCACGCAACGCCTTGGTAAGGGCCACGTCGGAGAGCGGGCGGCCAGACCGTTGCCCCGGGAACACCAGGCTGTAGGCGGAGCGGCGCAGCGGCAGCACCTCCTCGAGGATGGCCAGCGCCGGGGCGGAAAGCGGCACGCGGTGCTCCCGCCCGCTCTTCATCCGTGAGGCCGGGACAGTCCACACCCGGGCCTCGAGGTCGATCTCCGACCACCGCGCTTCCCGGGCCTCTCCCGATCGGGCGGCGGTGAGGATGAGGAAGCGCAGGCAAAGCGCCGCCATCCCCTCGTTCTCGGTGAGGGCGGAGAACATCGCGCCGATCTCCTGCCACGGCAGCGCCGGGTGGTGCTGCACGCGAGCAACGCGGGAACGCGGAGGCAGCAGCCTGTCCAGGTGCCCGCGCCAGCGGGCCGGGTTCTCGCCCGTCCGCCACCCTCTCGCCGTTGCGTAGTTGATGAGCGCCTCGAGCCAACCCCGCAGCCGGGACGCGGTCTCGGCCTTTTCGGTCCAGATCGGCTTCAACACCGCGAGGATGGCCTCGGTATCGATCGCGTCAACGGGGAGGGGGAGCAGGGGGGCGGCGTAGGTCTCCACCGTCGAGCGCCACTGCCCGGCGTGCTTGGCGTTCCGCCACCCGCTCCGATGCGCCTCCATAATAAAGGTCGAGCACCTCGCCAAGGGGCCGTCCTACGTGCCGCCCCGTGCGGCGGGCCCGCTCATCGGCGAGCGGATCACCGCCCCGAAATCTCAGGCGGCGGAGTTCGTGGGCCCGCTCGCGCGCCTCGCTGAGCGTCATCACGTCGAGACTGCCGAGCCCCACCCAGTGCGTTTTATACTTCCCGGCGACGCGGACCTTATAACGGAAGGCCCAGGATTTCCCGCCCCTCTTGGTGATGCGCAAATAGAGGTTGCCGCCATCCGGATAATTCCCGGGCTGGGTCATCCGGGAGATCATCATCGCGGTGAGTTTGCCGCCCGCCATGTCGCCCTTCCATAACCGCGGTGCTACACATTACGCCCGGACGTGGGGGACGTAAAGGGACGTGTCAGAAAAATCCCTCTAGGAAACAAGCGATTGTAAAACGCTGACGAACATCCCGGGAAACCGGTTCGTAGGACACCCCTGCTTACCCCCTCGCCTGCCTCGGGAGGAGAGGGACCGCGGCGGCGCCTTTCCCTCCGTGGGACGAGCGGCGTTCGGTGCTCGGTTGATCCCGCCGGACGGGAGGCGTCCGCCGGGCCGCGAGCGCAGCGGGAACTGACCCCTTCCTGGCGAGAGGACCAGCCAGGCTTCGCTAGAGGCTCCAAGGTCGAACGGACTCACCCTTTGGCGGCGGGGAGGGTAGCCCGCTCGGAGGACAGCCCTCTCATAGGCGCGAATGTCCTGTCAGTGTCCGGTCAGACATCACCCGTCCTTCTGCCGGCTGGCGGTGAAAAGGCGTAAAAACTATTGATAATCAATTATTTGCTGTGGTGGGCGCACAAGGATTCGAACCTTGGACCCGCTGATTAAGAGTCAGCTGCTCTACCAACTGAGCTATGCGCCCGACGCCGGGACATTTAGCAAGCTTCCCCGCCCCTGTGAAGCCCACCTCCCGCCC
>KN173909.1:0-1167 GCA_000759655.1 Acidicaldus organivorans
ACGGAGGGGAGATGGGCGCAGGGGGCGAGATGGGCGCCGCCTCCGCGCCGTTTGTGGTCACAGTCCCAGGCTCACGCATGCCAACCGGTCACTCTCTCCTCAGGCCTTCCCTGTAGGTTCGTCTTTCTTGCCCGTTCCCCTCTCCCGGGATATGGGGCGCGAGCGCGCGGGCCAAGAGCCCCTTCCCGTCAACCCTGCCTTTTCTTCCCCGACGGGTTCGTCTCGACGGGCCCATTTCGACTGACCCGCTTCGACTGGCCCTTTCAAGGCGACCCCGCCCGCAAGAGAGCCCCTCTGCAAAGACGGCTCCTTTTCAGGGTGACCCTTCTCGAAAGGCCCCATCTCCAAAGACCCATTCTCCAGAGATCCCCCTCTCGAAAACCCTGTCTTAAAAGATGGACAGACCCAACCCCTGCGCCAGGAGGGGCGATTTGTCAAGCAAAAATCATGCCAAAATTTCGCCCCAATTCTTGCTCCATGTCCCCCCGAACGCTTTGGCCGCCCCTCTGCCCGGAAGCGAGAGAGCGCCGGGGGCCCAATCCCCGAAAGTGTTCAGCGCCCGAAAATGTTCAGTGCCCGAAAATATTCAGTGCTCGAAGATGTCTGGCGCGGCGAAGCCGAGCAGGTCGAGCCGGGCGCGGGCGGGGAGGAAGTCGAAACAGGCCAGGGCGAGGTCGAGCCGTCCCTCGCGGCGGAGCAGGGCCTCGAGCTTTTCCCAGAGCGCGTGGAGGTAGAGCACGTCCGAGGCGGCGTAGCGGAGCTGCTCGGGCGTGAGCTCCTGCGCGCCCCAGTCCGAGGTCTGGGCCTGCTTGTCGAGCTCCACGCCGAGGAGGTCGCGGCAGAGCTCCTTGAGCCCCTGACGGTCGGTAAAGGTGCGGGTGAGCTTCGCCGCGATCTTGGTGCAGCGTACCGGGGCGGCCTCGATGCCGAGCGCGTGATAGAGCATGGCGAGGTCGAACCGGGCGAAGTGCATGAGCTTGATCCGGGCGGGATCGGCGAGCACCGCTTTGAGGCGCGGGCAGTCATAGCCGCGCCCGCCCAAGGTGGGGGGGATGAGCTGGACGAGATGGGCCTCGCCATTGCCATCCGAGAGCTGCACCAGGCAGAGCCGGTCGCGGCGCGGATCGAGCCCCATCGTCTCGGTATCGACCGCGATCACCGGACCGA
>KN173909.1:1260-5133 GCA_000759655.1 Acidicaldus organivorans
GGGTGAGATCGGCGGGCAGATCGTGGCGATGCAGGTGAATATGGGAGAGGGAGTTGGTGGCGCCCATCACGACCCGTCGGGGAGGGAAAAGGGGAAGGCCTCACTCCCGCCGGGCGGGTGAGGAGGGTGGTGCCCAGGAGAAGACTCGAACTTCCACGGCCTCGCGGCCACAGGTACCTGAAACCTGCGCGTCTACCAATTCCGCCACCTGGGCTCGGCCCCACGATCTAATGCGCCCCTCCTTCCGGGTCAATGCCCCCCTCGCCAACGCCGATGATCGTTCCCTGCCCTGTCGGGAGGATGCCCTGGCGGGAGGTCGGGTCTCATGCGGCGTGACGAACGGGGCCCGGGGCCGCGTGCCAGCCGCCTGGGCGGGGGGCGAGGGTGAGGCTGAGCGTGCGGGGGCGCGAGGAGGGGGCCAAAGCGAGAAGCCCCGCCCCATCCGTCCAGCGCCCATCGGGCTCGACGCCGTGGAAGCCACGCGCCAGAACCGGCGCATCAAGCGAAATAGCCTCGCCATCGAGCGCCAGGGCAAGCAGCCGCACCCCAAGCACCCGGCAATCCTCGCAAGCAGGATCGAGACCCGCCGGGACGAAGGTCGAGGAACGCAGCTCCACCCGTTCCACCCCCGCCGGGATGAGGATCGCGTTCTCCCCAACCCGAAGCTCGCCAAGCCGCCGCTCCGCAGCCCACACCTCGCCAAGCCGCCGCTCCGCAGCCCACACCTCGCCGAGCACCGTCTCGGCCTCAGCCCCACGCTCGAAGCCAAGCGGAGCGAGACGCGAGAGCAGATGGGCCCGCGCCGAAGCCACCACCGGACCCTCGAACAGACGCGGCAGGCACCCCTCCGCCGCACCCTCGGCCGCAGCACTCAGGTCGGGATGAAGCACAAACCCGTCCTCACCCTCGAAGTTGCCGCGATTGCCCGCATCGAGATAGCTCTCAGAAGCAAGCCCCTCGGAGATCAGGAGATCGTGGCTCTCGAGCTCAACGTGATGGTAGGTGACGAAGCCCACATCCGCCTGATAGACGCTCGCCCCGTTGAGCAGACGCTCCGCCGGAATGAGCGCCCCCTGCCAGTGAATGGCATGCCCGGGCGAGACCCAGAGATCGCGCCTGGGCAAATTCTCGCCAAAGGCATGCGCGCGGATGCAGACCGGGCGGAGCTTTTCGGGATGGGGATGGGAGGCGAGGTTGAGGCTCCGCTTGCCCACCCATTTCACCTTGCGCACCGCACCCGAGGCGGTCAGCACCTCATCCCCCGGCTGGAGCCGCTCCACCGGCACCTCGCCCGCCGGGGTCGCAATCTGCGTGCCGGTTGTGAAACAGATCACCTCGATCGCCTCGGTGCCGTTCGGTCCCTGCACCAGCTGGAACGTATCGCCGTTGTAACTGACCGAGGGGTCGAGATCGATGGTGATGTTTTCGTTGTAAGATTTCGGGTGCCGTCCGGTCATCTCGCCGGTTGCGCTCAGCACCAGATCAGGACTTTTGCCAGAGAGATTGACGGTGAGCGTGTCTTTGGAGTCGTAGGGGAGATTGGCGAAGTCGATCTCGCTGCCCAGCCCCACCGTGCCAATCTCGCCCGCGAACTGGTGCCGATCCTGTTTTCCGCCATCGAGATCGGCGAGGGTGAGGGTCCCGGCGGGGGCGATATTCACCGTGACGCCGTGCTTCACGTTCTGGTCGAGCGTGAGATCGGCGCTCGACCCCACAGTGATCACTGGCGTGTTCTTGCCGAGATTATCCGCGATCGTCCAGTTCGCCCCGCTCTGCTCGTAGAGGCTCTGGAAGCCGAGGAACGTGCCGAGATTGGTGATCATCCCCGGCTGCGTGCCCGAGGCGAGGGTGATCGAATTCATCGCCGCGGTATCGCCGGCCAGTACCCGGCCTTCAAACGTGCCGGTGGGATCGATGATCACCTGCGCCGGGCTGTTCGTATCGAGGACGGCGATGCCGGGATAATTGGCGCCCGAATGACCTTGCTCCTGCCCATTCTGGTCGCCTCGCCCGCGAGAACCACCCTGATCGCCGGAGCCGTCAGACCCGCCCCACCCGCCCGGATCATTCGTCGAGCCGGAGGGGATGGCGTCGATCGTCCCTGCATTGACCAAGGTGAAGGTGGTCCCCGCCGACGGGGTGCCCACCACGTCGATCGCGTTGAGGCCGGAGATGGTTGCGCCCATATCGTTGGTGATATCGAGCATCGAGGCGCCCTGGGCCTGGACATAGATCCCCGCCCCGCCTGTGCTCGAGATCATCCCGCTATTGGCGATCGGGACCGAACCCGCCACGCTCACCGCGTCGTCATCGAAGCCAGGGGCCGCCGAGCCCACTTGCTCGAGGATATTGTTGATGTCGCCGATCCCGTTCTGGGGCCCTTGCCCTTGCAACAGGCCATGGAGGGAATTGCCATGCCCCCCGTCCGTCGAGGCAGGGTCGGCGTCCTGGGGTGCCGCAAACGAACTCTGGCCCGGAAGCCGCAAGCTCGAAGCCATGTTGCTCAGCCCGTTCGCGTCATAGCCGAGAATGGTGCCTGCATTGGCGAGCACCAGCGAGCCCTGCGCCGCGATCCCGTTCTCGCCCCCCGCGATCAGTGCTCCCGAGGCGTTGCTGATCACCCCGCCGCCGCCGAGCGAGACCGCCGACTCAGTATTTCCGGCGGCGACCAGCGAGCCCGAATTGTCGATGGCCACACCGGAGGCATTGGGCTGCGCGCCGATCAGATAGGAGGCGTTGCCCCCCGTCACCTGAACGCCCTTGGCCACGGAGAGCGTCTCGCCATTGGTGAGAACGAGGGGGGAAGAGAGCGAGGTGGAACTCGTGATGGTGTCGGTCTTCGACATCCCCAATCCTTTCGCGGCGCGCGCCCAGAGCACGCCCCATTCCAGAGCACGCCCCATTCCAGAGGGCGCGCCCGAGGCGGGTCTCGGCGCGTGCATTCAGTTGAGCCGAAAAAGATTAAGGAATGATTAATGGACCGCCCGGCTGATGAACCGGCGGGAGAGGGAAGGCCGGGGACGAGCCACCCGCAGTTGAGCGCCCGAAAGTCGAACGCCCAAAAATCCAACACCCAGAAATCCAACGCCCGGAAGTTGAACGCCCAGAAGTTAGCGCCCCAGATACCGAACGCCCAGAAATCGAACGTCGGGGGCCGGACGCCGCGCGCCGCTCACACCTTGCGCCAGCCGGGCGTGGTCGGATCGACCCATTGCAGCCCAACCGGCCCGATGCCGCACAGCGCGATCACCGCGGGCTCCTTCATCCCGCTTTTCACCCCGTCATAATGCGGCGCGCCCGCCACCCGGCCCACGAAACTCCCCGCCGGGGCGGGCACGGTGCGGTCGGGATCGAAATCCGCCCCGCTATTGATCATCCACACCCCCGAGACCACCACCGCGTAGCGGTCGGTGAGATAGGTGTGCGGGGCGCTCATATAGCCCGGATACCATTTGATCAGCACGAAATAGAGGCCGGGCTCGGTGGGGCTGCCCCAGAGATTGGCCATCTCCACCGATTTGGGCGGAAAGCCGGGCTGGGGCTGCCAGAGGATCTGATCGGGCGTCTTGAGGATGGTCTGGCTCGGATCGAGCGGGCTCGCTATGCCCTCCCGCGCCGCCGCCGCGGCGAAGGCCGCCATGAGCGGCCCGAGCAGGACGAGACGACGCGAGAGATCCGCCGCGCCCAGTCTCTCCAAGCCCAGGCTCTCCATGCCCAAGCTCTCCATGTGCGGGCTCTCCCTCTGCGGGCTTTCCATGCGATCGCTCATCGCTTTCCTCCCTTTCGTTCGATGTCCCTTTCTTCGCGTTCCTCTAGCGCCTTCTTCTCGCGCATTTCCGGAAGACGCGTCTTCAGCCTCTCACCGCCCGCGCG
>KN173910.1:0-343 GCA_000759655.1 Acidicaldus organivorans
GCGGCGCGGGGCGATGCGGAGGCGGTGTGGCAGGCGGTCACCGCCCTGGTGCGCGCCCTTCCCGCTTCGGCGCGGGCGGAGGTCAGGCGGATCGCGGTCGATGGCACGTCGGGCAGCATCCTCTTCGTCGATGCGGCGGGCCGACCGGCGGGGCCGATCTCGCTCTACAACGACCGCGCCCGGCCCGAGCACGCCGCGGCGATCGCCGCCGCCGCGCCCGCCGAAAGCGCGGCACGCGGCGCGACCTCGCCGCTCGCCCGCGCCCTCGCCGTCCTTCCCGACGCCCCGGAGCTCCGCCTCCTCCACGAGGCGGACTGGATCGGAGCCCGCCTCACCGGCGTAT
>KN173910.1:366-2000 GCA_000759655.1 Acidicaldus organivorans
GCGGCGCCTCCAATGCCGGAGGCGCGGTGCTCGCCCGGTTCTTCACCCCGGCAGAGATCGCCGCGCTTTCCGCCCGCATCGATCCTTCCCGCCCGAGCGGGCTCGACTATTACCCGCTTCCCGCCCCCGGCGAGCGCTTTCCCGTCAACGACCCCGACCTCGCCCCCCGGCTCACCCCGCGCCCCGCCGACGATGCCGCCTTCCTGCACGGGCTCCTCGAGGGTCTCGCCCGCATCGAGGCCGAGGGCTACCGGCGGCTTGCCGCGCTCGGCGCCGATCCGCTTTGCGCGGTGCGGAGCACCGGAGGTGGGGCGAAAAATCCCGCTTTCAGCGCCATTCGCGCCCGGATGCTGGGCGTTCCCCTCCGCCCTGCCCTGTCGCAGGACGCGGCGGTGGGCACGGCGCTTCTCGCCCTCGGCCTCGTCGGGGAAGGGCGCGCGCCATCCTGAGGAGGGCGCGGCGGGGCCTCAGCGCTTGCGCTCGCGGGCGGCGAAGCGGATCGCCTCCTCGGCGGCGCGGAACAGGGCGCGCGCTTTCTGGCGGGTCTCCTCGTATTCAGCGGCCGGGTCGGAATCGGCCACCACCCCGCAGCCTGCCTGCACATACATCGTGCCGTCCTTGACGATGGCGGTGCGCAGCCCGATGCAGGTATCCATCGTGCCATTGGCGGCGAAATAGCCGATGCAGCCGGCATAGATGCCGCGCCGCACCGTCTCGAGCTCGTCGATGATCTCCATCGCCCGCACCTTCGGCGCGCCCGAGAGCGTGCCCGCCGGGAAGCCCGCGATCAGCGCATCGACCGCATCCAACCCCTCGCGCAGCCGGCCCTGCACGTCCGACATGATGTGCATGACGTGGCTGAAGCGTTCGATGGCGAAACTCTCCGTCACCCGCACCGTGCCGATCTCCGCCACCCGCCCCACGTCGTTGCGGCCCAGATCGAGCAGCATCAGGTGCTCGGCCCGCTCCTTGGGATCGGCGAGCAGCTCGGCCTCGAGGGCGAGGTCCTCCTCGCGCGTCGCCCCGCGGCGGCGGGTTCCGGCGAGCGGACGGATGGTGACGGTGCCATCGCGAAGCCGCACCAGGATCTCGGGGCTCGAGCCCACCACCGCGAACGCGCCGAATTCGAGGAAGAAGAGGAAGGGCGCGGGGTTAATCCGCCTGAGCGCCCGGTAGAGGGCGAAGGGCGGCAGAGCGAAGGGGGCCTCGAAACGCTGGCTGAGCACCACCTGAAACACGTCGCCCGCGTAGATGTATTCCTTGGCCCGCGCCACCGCCGCCATGAACGCCTCGCGGCTGAAATTGGAGCGCGGCGTGACCTCGGGCGGCAGCGCCACCGGCGGAGCAGTCTGCGGCAGGCCGCGATCGAGCGCCGCCTGTCCCGCGGCGAGCCGCGCCTCGGCGAGTGCCAGCGCCTCCGCCGCAGAGACCGCCGGGGCGGGATAGAGAGGGGCGACCCAGGTGAGCTCGTCGCGCACATTGTCGAAGATCAGGAACAGGGTCGGGCGCGAGAGGATGGCCTCGGGCAGGCCGAGCGTGTCGGGCGGCGGATTGGGCAGGCGCTCCATCAGCCGCACCATGTCATAGCCGAGATAGCCGACGAGCCCGCCCGACATCGGCGGCAGGCCCTCCGG
>KN173910.1:2206-2321 GCA_000759655.1 Acidicaldus organivorans
GGATCGGGGGCGAAGGCGTGAGGGGCGGCGAGGGCGTGGCGGTTGACCTCGGCCCGCCCCTCGCGGCAGCGCCAGATGAGATCGGGATCGATGCCGATCACCGAATAGCGCCCGC
>KN173910.1:2403-4396 GCA_000759655.1 Acidicaldus organivorans
GCGCCGCCCCGCCTTCGACGCTTTCGAGCAGGAAGGAATAGGGGCGGCCCGCGCCGAGCTTGAGATAGGCGCCGACCGGCGTTTCGAGATCGGCCACTCCCCGGTCGTAGAGCAACGCGCCACGGCCAGCCCGGAAGGCGCTCTCCAGATCATCGAATCCATGAGGCAGGGCGAGTTCCATCGCGATCCCTCCTTCAGGGCGCGGCGATCTGGTCGAGAAGGCGCTCATTGACCCGGGGATGGGCCTCCTTGCGCACCTCGGTCACGAAGAGTTCCTCGACGTCGTTGCCCATGCGCTCGGTGAGCGCATCGCGGATCTTGCCATAGGTGAGCGCATCCTGTTTCGGATCCGGCTCGATGATCTCATCGAGCACGGCGACGACGAAACTGTCGGCGGTCTCGACCATGGTGGGCTCGCCCTTCTTCAGCGCGAAGAGTTCGGGGAGCAGCTGGGCGGGCACGCCCTCCGCCCCTTCGGTGCGGCGCACCGGCGGGAGCCTGCGCACCTGCACGCCCGCCTTGAGCGCCGCATCCTCGAGCTTCTCGCCGCCCTTGACCGCCATCATCAGCTGGGCCGCCGCCTCTTCCGCCTCGTGCCGCTGCTGTTCGGCGATGTAATCGCGCGCCACCGCCTCGCGCACCTGCTCGAAGGGCTTGAGGGCGGGCGGGATGACCTCCTCGACGCTCACCGCGTAATAGGCGCGCTGGGGAGGAGCGCCTTCCACCGGCGGCGGGAGATCGACCGAGACGAGACGGGGCGGATCGCCGGGCTTGGCCGCGAAGGCCGCCTTGATGATCGCCTGGCGCAACGCATCGGGGCCGGGAAGTGGCGCCTCGTTGCCCTCGCGGGTGAGGCCCGCGCTGTCGAGCGTGCCCTCGAGCCCGCGCGCGCCGAGATCGGCCGGGATCTGATCGAGACTGCCCGCCCCGGCGATCGCATCCTCGAGCTTGGTGGCGCGATCCTCGATCTCCTCGGCGGCTTTTTCGAGCGCCAGGGCCTTGGCGAGCTTCTCCTTCACCGCCTCGAAGCCCTGTTTTTCCGCCGGAACGATTTTGGTGACCTTCCCCACATACCAGGCGATCTCGGTCTTGAGCGGGCCGATGATCACCCCTTCGGGGGCCGAGAACAGCGCCTTGGCGAGTTCGGGGATGGGGATCTGATTGGCAGTCGCCTCGTCCATCTTGAGGGTGGATTCGCCCAAAGCTTGCGCTTCCTTGTCCACGGCGGTGAAATCCGCGCCCCCCTGCCAGAGGGCGGCGAGCTTCTTCGCATTCTCCTCGGTCTTGGCCACCACCACCTCGAACGAGCGCCGCTCGGGATGGGAGAATTCCGCCGCATGGGCCTCATAGGCCGCCTTGAGTTCGTCGTCGGTGAAAGTGATGGACTTGGCGATGTCTTCGGGCGTGAGCACGATCGCCTTGATGCGGCGGTATTCGGGGGTGCTGTAGAGGTCGGGATGGTTGCGCCAGAAGCGGCGGAGCTTCGCCTCATCGGGGGCGGGGGGCGGCGGAAAGGCGCTGAAGGGAAGCTCGGCGGCAAGCGCGACGCGCCGTTCCTCCTCGTAACGGTAGAGCGCGTCGGTGAGCAGGGCGGGCGGGCTCACCCCGGCCCGCACCGCGCTCACGATCTGGCGCTCGCGCATGTCATCGGCGAGGAGCTCGAGGAAACGGTCCTCATCAAGCCCGTTATGCGCCAGCACTTCCTCGAAGCGGTGGCGGTCGAAGCGCCCATCCGGTCCCTGGAAGGTGGGGATGGCGAGCACCGCGGCCCGCAGCGCCTGGGTAGGGGCGATGATGCCGAGCCGGGTGGCGAGCGCGTTCATCGCGGTCTGGGTGATGAGGAGATCGACGGTGCGCACCGCCACTTCGCGCCGCAACGCCGCGCTCGCCTCACCCTCGCCGCCCTGCTCGCGCATCGCGCTCTGCAGCTGGCGCTGGAAGGCATTGGCCACCGTCGGCTGGTCGAGCTTGATCCCCGCCACCGTGGCCACGG
>KN173910.1:4469-4726 GCA_000759655.1 Acidicaldus organivorans
CGCGGTCGGTGCCAACCAGGCGGATGACGTCGCCCGCCCCCCAGACCGCGAAGGCGAGGACGAGGAGGAGGAAGAAGGCGCGGACCAGCCAGGAGTCGAGATGGCGGCGGAAAGCGGCGAGCATCGGCGGCGAACCCCCAGGTCAATGAGAGGCGCCCCGTAGAAAACCGCCGCCCGCCTGGCCAGAGGCAGGGCCTCAGGCGCGGTGCAGCACCTCTCCCGGACGGGCGCCGCTCACCCCCGCTCTTTCCCGCCAG
>KN173910.1:4833-5618 GCA_000759655.1 Acidicaldus organivorans
ACGCTCACCCCGTTGACGAAGACCTCCGCGATCCCCTCCGCGGGGCGGAGCGGCTCGGTGAAAGTGGCGCGGTCGATGACGCGGGCGGGATCGAAAAGGACGAGATCGGCGGCGAAACCCTCCCGCAACAGGCCGCGTCGGGCAATGCCGAAGACCGCGGCGGGCCGGCCGGTCATCTTGTGGATCGCCGCCTCCATCGAGAAGAGCCCAAGCTCGCGGGCGTAATGGCCGAGGACGCGGGGAAAAGTGCCCCAGAGGCGGGGATGGGGGAACTGGTCATGGGGCAGCCCGTCCGAGCCGATCATGGCGAGCGGATGCGCGAGAATGCGCCGCACATCCGCCTCATCCATCTGGAAATAGATCGCCCCCGCCGGAAGGAGCCGCGCTGCTGCCTCGCCGAGCGAGATCCCCCAGGCGCGGGCGATGTCAGCGAGCGCCCGCCCGGCGCATTCCGGATGGGGCCGCGACCAGGTGATGAGGACGGGAACGTCCGGGCGGACCCGTTCCGGAAGCAGAACGGTCGAGGCCGCCGCATAAGGATAGACGTCGAAGGCCACGTCCTGCCGCGCGGCAGCCCGCTCGAGGAGAGGGAGGGTCTCGGCGGAGCGGCCGAAATTCTCGGGAAGCGCGCATTTGTGATGGCTGATCACCACCCCCGCCCCCACCGCCCGGCCGATGCCGAGCGCCTCCTCGATGGCGGCGATCACGTGATCCGCCTCATCGCGCAGATGGGTGACGTAGAGACCGCCCGCCGCCCGCAAGGGTTCGGCGAGCGCGATCACTTC
>KN173911.1:0-1983 GCA_000759655.1 Acidicaldus organivorans
CTCCCTCCCCGGCCGTGCCGGCCCCCGCCCCTTTCCTCCGCCTTGCGAGGGCGAGCGCGACGGTTCAAAACGGCGCCGTGAGGTGTAAGCGTGGCTGGGCGCAGGGCGGCCCCCCGCCCTTCTGCCCGCCAAGGGGAGGTTTCCGTCGATGACTGTGCTCGAGCCCATTCCCTATCCCGATGCCAAGATCCTGCGCATCCTGCAAACCGTGCGCACCATCGCCCTGGTCGGTGCCTCGAGCAACTGGAATCGCCCCAGTTACTTCGTGATGAAATACCTCCAGGGCAAGGGCTACCGGGTGATCCCGGTCAATCCCGGCCTCGCCGGGCAGGAACTGCTCGGGGAGAAAGTCTACGCGCGGCTCTCCGACATCCCTGAGCCCATCGACATGGTGGAGATCTTCCGCTCCTCCGACCAGGTGCCGCCCATCGTCGATGAGGCGATCGCCATCGGCGCCAAGGTGGTGTGGATGCAGCTCGGCGTCCGCCACGACGAGGCTGCCGCCAAGGCCGAGGCGGCGGGGCTCGAGGTGATCATGAACCGCTGCCCGAAGATCGAGTTCGGGCGGCTCGCCGGCGAGCTCTCCTGGAGCGGCGTCGATTCGGGCCTCGTCCGCAACCGCCCGGCGATCGCCCCCAATGCGGGCGCCGCGCGCGCGGAGAAGGCGCGGGCGGCGCTCCCCGAGACCAATCCGCGCTATGCCTTCGAGACGCGGGCGATCCATGCCGGAGCGCAGCCCGATCCGGTGAGCGGGGCGCGCATCACCCCGATCTATCAGACGGCAGCCTATGTCTTCGAGAATGCCGACCGCGCCGCCTCGCTCTTCAACCTGCACGATTTCGGCTACATCTACGCCCGCATCAACAACCCGACGGTGGCGGTGCTCGAGGAACGGATCGCCAATCTCGAAGGCGGGCGGGCCGCGCTCGCCACCGCCTCCGGCCATGCCGCGCAATTCCTGACCTTCTTCACCCTGCTCGAGCCGGGGGACGAGTTCCTCGCCTCGCGCAATCTTTACGGCGGCTCGCTCCCCCAGTTCGGGCTTTCCTTCAAGCGGCTCGGCTGGACCTGCCACTTCGTCGATCCCACCGATCCCGAGAATTTCCGCCGGGCGCTGACCCCGCGTTGCAAGGCGATCTTCGTCGAAAGCCTCGCCAATCCGGGCGGGATCGTGGTCGATCTCGAAGCGATCGCAGAGATCGCCCATGAGGCGGGGATCCCGCTCATCGTCGACAACACGCTCGCCACCCCCTATCTCTGCCAGCCGATCGCCTGGGGTGCGGACATCGTCTGCCACTCCACCACCAAATTCCTCAACGGCCACGGCAATGCGCTCGGCGGCGTGATCGTCGAATCGGGGCGGTTCGACTGGGCGCAGAACAACCGCTTCCCCTCCCTCACCGAGCCCGAGCCCGCCTATCACGGCCTCAAATTCTACGAGAATTTCGGCGACTTCGCCTTCACCACCAAGGCCCGCGCCGTGGCGCTGCGCGATTTCGGCCCCACCCAGTCGCCGATGAATGCCTTCCTCACCCTCACCGGGATCGAGACGCTGGCGCTCCGGATGCAGCGCCATGTCGAGAACGCGCAGAAAGTCGCCGAATTCCTCGCCGGGCATCCCAAAGTGGCGTGGGTCTCCTATGCCGGGCTTCCCTCGAGCCCTTATTACGAACTCGCCCGCAAATACCTCCCGCGCGGGGCGGGGGCGGTGTTTACCTTCGGCGTCAAGGGCGGCTTCGCCGCGGGGATCAAGGTGGTGGAAA
This sequence comes from Acidicaldus organivorans, assembly GCA_000759655.1. GTDB lineage: Bacteria > Pseudomonadota > Alphaproteobacteria > Acetobacterales > Acetobacteraceae > Acidicaldus > Acidicaldus organivorans. Next base: position 1,764 of record KN173911.1, read on the forward strand.
GCGTCCGCCTCTTCTCGCACCTCGCCAATATTGGCGACACGCGGAGCCTCATCCTGCATCCCGCCTCCACCACCCACCGCCAGCTCACCGATGAGAAGAGCCGCGCCGCCGGGGCGGGCGATGACGTGATCCGCCTCTCGATTGGGCTCGAAGCGGCGGAGGATCTGAGCGCCGATCTCGACCAGGCCCTCGCGCAGATTTGAACGGGGAGCGGTGCGGC
>KN173911.1:2055-2219 GCA_000759655.1 Acidicaldus organivorans
CGGGGCGCTGCCCGGGTGCTGCGCCGCCGCTCAGGCCGGCCCCGCGAACGCCTCCTTGATCTCGTCGAGCGCGGCGGGATCCTCGATGGTAGGGGGGACGGGGGCGGGCTCGCCGTCGGCGAGACGCCGCATCGTGCCGCGCAGGATCTTGCCGGAGCGGGTCT
>KN173911.1:2338-3450 GCA_000759655.1 Acidicaldus organivorans
TGGGCAGCCGGGCGACGATGCGCACGCTCTTGAAGGCGGCGACCGGCCCGATCCGCTCGCGCACCAGGGTCACAAGTTCGGCGGCGATCACCTCGGGGGCGCGGCTCACCCCTGCCTTGAGCACGACGAAGCCCATCGGCACCTGCCCCTTGAGTTCGTCCTTCACCCCGATCACCGCGCATTCGGCGATGTCGGGATGGGACGCGAGCACCTCCTCCATCGCGCCGGTGGAGAGCCGGTGGCCGGCGACGTTGATGATGTCATCGGTGCGGCCCATCACCCAGACATCGCCGTCGGCATCGATCATGCCGCCATCGCCGGTGCGGTAATAGCCGGGAAAATCGGCGAGATAGGCGGCGCGGAACCCCTCGTCGTTCTGCCAGAGCGTCGGCGCCGCGCCCGGCGGCAAGGGGAGGCGGATGGCGAGATGGCCGCCCTGGTCGGGACCAAGCGGCTGGCCCTGATCGTCGAGCACGGCAAGCGCCCAGCCCGGCGCGGGCCTGCCGCCCGAGCCTGGCTTGAACGGGGTGAGGCCGAGGCCGCGGAAGCGGGCGGTGATCGGCCAGCCGGTCTCGGTCTGCCACCAGTGATCGATGACCGGGCGGCGGAGTTTTTCGGCGGCCCACTCGGCGGTCGGCGGATCGCACCGCTCCCCGGCGAGGAAAAGCGCCTCGAAGCGGCTCATGTCGTGGGAGAGCCAGAGTTTCGCCTCCGGGTCCTGCTGCTTGATGGCGCGCATGGCGGTAGGCGCGGTGAACAGCACCTTCACCCCATGCTCGGCGATGACCCGGCCAAACGCCCCGGCATCGGGCGTGCCGACCGGCTTTCCCTCATACATCACGCTGGTCGCGCCGATCAGGAGCGGCGCATAGACGATGTAGGAATGCCCGACCACCCAGCCGATGTCGGACGCGGTCCAAAACACGTCGCCCGGGGCGATCCCGTAGATCATGCCCATCGAACGGGCGAGGGCGACCGCATGCCCGCCATTGTCGCGCACCACGCCCTTGGGCCGACCCGTGGTGCCGGAGGTGTAAAGGATATAGAGCGGATCGGTGGCGGCGACCGGGACCGGTTCGGCGGGTGAGGCGGCGTCGAGCGCCTCCATGAAG
>KN173911.1:3534-8521 GCA_000759655.1 Acidicaldus organivorans
GCCCCAGGGTGAGATCGGCCCTCAGCATCGGACGCTGGAAGAGGAGGACCGCTTCCGGCTTGTGCGGCGAAAGCTCGAGCGCGGCATCGAGGATCGGCTTGTAGGGGACGAGCCGCGTGGGCTCGATGCCGCAGGAGGCGGTGATGATCAGGCGGGGCTTGGCATCCTCGATGCGGGCGGCAAGCTCGGGCGCGGCGAACCCGCCGAAGACCACTGAATGGATCGCCCCCAGCCGGGCGGTGGCGAGCATGGCCATCACCGCCTCGGGCACCATCGGCATGTAGATCACCACCCGGTCGCCCTTCTTTACCCCAAGCCGGGCGAGCGCGCCGGCGAGACGGGCGGTGCGCTCGGTGATCTCCCGGTAGGTGAAACGCGCCTTCGACCCGGAAAGCGGGCTGTCCCAGATCAGGGCGGCGCGATCGCCGTTTCCGGCGGCGACGTGGCGGTCGAGCGCGTTTTCAGCGGTGTTGAGTGCGCCGCCCACGAACCAGCACCCGTACGGACCAAGGCGTGGATCGAAAACGCGGTCCCATTTCTTCCGCCAGGTGATCGCCGCGGCGGCCTCTTCCCAATAGGCCTCGGGATCGCGCCGCCAGGCCTCGTAGACATCGTGATAGCGGCTTTCGCTCATCGTGGACCCTCCCTTGCATCATTTCTTAGGCGATCGGCAGGTGAGCGGCAACCGGCGCGGCCGCGCCGACGCCGCCGGCAGAGGCCAAGGGGCCCGTCGTCCCACCCCGACCGGCATACGGCGTATGATATATTTCGTCAGGCGAGACGAGGTCACAGAAATATATCTCGGGTGAGGGATAAAATAAACTTGACAGGATCAGGGCAGGCCGACAGCAATGATTCCAATCCGAACGAAAGGGGAGGAACGCATGAGCTACGCCGCCACCCAGCGCGAAACGGTGAGAGGCCTTCATCCCGTCACCCGGGCCGAAGAACGCAAGGTCATCTTTGCCTCTTCGCTCGGCACGGTCTTCGAATGGTACGATTTTTACATCTTCGCCACCCTCTCGCCCTTCTTCGCGAATCTCTTCTTCCCGCCCGGCAATGATACGGCAGCCCTGCTCTCGGCCTTCGCCACCTACGCGGTGGGCTTCGTCGTCCGCCCCTTCGGCGCGCTGGTCTTCGGGCGGGTCGGCGATCTGGTCGGACGCAAATACACTTTCCTCGTCACCATCCTGGTGATGGGGCTCGCCACCTTCCTCACCGGCCTGATGCCGACCTTCGCCCAGATCGGCTGGGCCGCGCCCCTCATCCTGGTCGCGCTCCGTCTTCTTCAGGGTCTCGCGCTCGGGGGCGAGTATGGCGGGGCGGCCACCTATGTCGCCGAACACGCCCCCCCCTACCGCCGCGGCTATGCCACGAGCTGGATCCAGACCACCGCCTCGCTCGGCCTCCTCCTCGCGCTCATCATCATCTACATTTGCCGCGAGGGGATGGATCCCAAGGAATTCGCCGCCTGGGGCTGGCGCATCCCCTTCCTGCTTTCGGTGATCCTGCTCGCGATTTCGCTCTATATCCGCCTCAAGCTCAACGAGAGCCCGGTCTTCCTCCGCATCAAGGAAGAAAACCGCCGCTCCGAGAAGCCAATCACGGAGAGTTTCTTCCACTACCCCAACAACAAATACGTCTTCCTCGCCCTGTTCGGCGTGACCTCGGGCGAGGGCGTGATCTGGTACACCTCGCAGTTCTACGCGCTCTTCTTCCTCACCATCACGCTGCATCTCGACTACAAGCTCACCTATCTGATGATCGGCATCCAGCTCGTGCTGGGCACGCCGACCCTCGTTCTTTTCGGCTGGCTCTCCGACAAGATCGGGCGGCTCAAGATCATGATCGCCGCCTGCATCCTCGCCGCACTCACCTATTTCTCGCTGTTCGAAGCGCTGAGTCGCGCGGTCAATCCCGATCTCGTCGCCTTCCAGCAATCGACGCCGATCACGGTGGCCGCCACCGACTGCCACTTCCACGTCTTCGTCGGGCCGTGGTCGCATTTCACCGCCTGCGACAAGATCAGGGATCTGCTCACCAAGGACGGGCTCACCTTCAAGTCCCTCCCCGCTGAGGAAGGCAAGGACGTGCTGGTGACGATCGGCAGCATCCGGCTCGAAAATCCGAAGCCGGAGGACATCGCCAAGACGCTCACCCAGCTCGGCTACAAGCCCAAGGCCGATCCCGCTAAGATCAACTGGCCGCTCGCCATCCTCTGGCTCTGGATCATGATGGCCTATGTCGGCGCGGTCTATGGCCCGATCGCCGCCTATCTCGTCGAGCTCTTCCCGGCCAAGATCCGCTACACCTCGATGTCGCTGCCCTATCACATCGGCAATGGCTGGTTTGGCGGCATCCTGCCGCTGCTTGCCACTGCGCTCGTCGCCTGGTCGGGGGACATCTATTACGGGCTCTGGTTCCCGATCATCGTTGCCGCGGTGAACGCCGTCGTTGCCCTTCTTTTCCTGCGTGAGACGCGCGACGTCGACATCAGCGCGTAACGGACTCCTCAACTCGCGCTCGGGGCGCCCCGTCGGGCGCCCTTTCTTTTCGATCCCACCGCCTCGGCCCCGTAACGAAGGGGGCCGCGGCGATGGTGCGCGTCCCTACTGGAAGAGGTTGAAGATGTCGCGGGTAATGCCGGGGGTCAGCGCCGAGAGTGGATTGACCGAAACCTTGGGATCATCGAGCGGCCCTTCCGCCGTATAATTCGCCGCCACCACGCCCCCGCCCTTCTCCGGGCTGAACAGACGGCCGATGACCGGGATCTTGCCGAGCAGCGAGTTGAAATAATAGGCGGGAATGATCGTGCCAGTGAGATGCATCGTCTTGCGTTCGACCTCGATCTCGCCGCTTGCGGTGAAGCCGAGCGCGCTGTTCCACATCCGCGCACTAACGAGATGGAGATTGGACGAGGCGTAAGAGAACGGCACGACCAGGTGATCGAAACGGATCCCTTCATGCTCCATCTGGCCGACCATTCCATAGAGCGTCATCGCCTGGAGGAGCTTGAGGGTGAGCGGGGCGCGGATCAGGCGGAAATCGTCGATCTCGAGCGTCCCCGCCAAGGGGTGGCCGCGCCCTGCATCCTCGAACTTGCCATGCAGCGAAAGCCGCCCCCCCTCCATGGTCGAAAGGAGCCCGAGCGCGCGCGCGAGCGCTCCGGCATCGCTCGCCTCCGCCACTACGCTCCGCCCGCTTCCCTCGCGCCGCACGGAAACCCGGAAAGGCGCGCGGCTTGCCGCGAACCCGCTCACCGCCCCACTCCAGCGGCGGCTTCCGTCATCTTGCGCCGAAATGTCGAGAAAGGCGAGGCGAAGGGCTAGCGTATCATGCGCCGCACGCGCGATCGCGACCTGATCGAAACGGGCGTGGACTGCAACCGGCGCGCCGCGCCCCCCGGCCTCGCCCGCCGCCGCGGCCTCGCTTTCTCCCGCCGCCGCCGACGCCGCCGCCTCCGATCCGCCCGCGGCAACCCCGCCTCCTTCGCCACCCGGACGGTTTCCTTTGGCCGCCCGGGCGCTGAGATCGAGAAAGGCGCCAGAAAGCTCGATCCGGTAGGGATCATTGGGACGGGCGGGAAAATCGATCTCGCCATGCAGATCGCTTGGGCCGAGGCGGCAGGTGGCGAGATCGAGCCGCGGGACCCCGCCCGCCGTGCTATACGTCCCCTGGCAGAAAGCGCCGCCCCCTTCGAGATCGAGGGCGCGGATCGCCTGAAGCCGGTCCTGGGCAACGAGCAGGTCGGCGCTCAGCCGGGCAGGAATGCCCGCCGGTTTTTCCCAGGCGAGGGGAGCGGGGGAGAGCACAACCTGGGTGAAATCGGCGAGCAGCGAGACCTCCGCCCTCCCGTCGCGATGTTCGGTGTAGGTGAAATCGAGCGGAAACGTCCCCGAAAGCCGCCCCGCCGGGTCGATCCCGAACGCGGCGAGGGCCTGGGCGCTCCCCTGAAGCTCGCCCGCCACATGCATCACCTCCTGCCCGTCACCGCCCTTGGTGAAATCCGCATCGACCCCGAGCCGGACCGGCATCGCCGCCCAGAGCGCGGTGCCGTCACCGCTCAGCGTGCTCTGGGTGATACTGAGATGGAGGTTTCCTTCGCTCACGTCGCGACCGAGAACGAGCCGGGGCAGGCGCGCGCGGCTCAGCGTGACCTCGGCGGCAAGCGTGATGTCCTCGTCGTGGATCTCCTTCTTGAGCGGCAGATCGAGGTGCAGCTTGCCATCGAAATCGCCCCCCACCCCGGGGCGGAGGAGACCGCGCGCATGATCGAGCAGATGAAGGCGCGCTGCGGCGAGAACGGCAAGCCCCGCCCCCAGACTCCCGGAAAGGGCGAGGTCGAGATGGAGGTCTTGGTCGGGCGCAGCAAGGCCGGTGATCTTGACCACGCTTCCGGTGTTGAGCGTCACCGTCCCCCCACCGGCGGCGACACGGCCGCCCGTTGCGTCGATTTCCATCGTATCCGGATCGAGGAGGACGAGCCGCGCTGCGCCGTCGGTGATGGGAGGGAGGGTTTCGAGCCAGCTCACGCGGAGCCCCTCACCATTCATCCCGCCCGCGGCCGCGGTGAGGCGGGGCTCGCCCTCTTTGGGAAGGAGCAGACTGAGCTGGAACTCACCCCCCTTCACCACCCCAGCGGTGACGTTCTCGACCACCCAGGCGCGGGCATGCGGGGCAAGCTCTTGCGGCCAGAGGCGCGGGAGGGCGGCGAGGTCGGCCTGATCGAAGCCGAGATCGAGCGAAACGGTGGCCGGTTCGTCGCCGAAGCGGAACGTGCCGGAGGCGGTGAGGCGGGTGGGGTGCGCGTCATCCCCCACGCTGAGCTCGGCATGGAGCAGGCGCGCCACCTGGCGGGAGAGGTCGAGCTCGGCCTCCGCCGCCCCCGCACTCACCGCCAGAGGATCGGCCCCGAGGACGAGGCTTCCGGCCCCGAGCGTGAGGCCGAGCCGCACCGGCCCGGCCAGCCCCGCGCGCGTCACCGCTG
>KN173911.1:8607-13336 GCA_000759655.1 Acidicaldus organivorans
CTTCGGCGGCGAGACTCACCGGTGCGTCGATCCGTCCGAGCGGCGCGAGTTGGGGGAGCGCGCTTGCGAGCAACGAGGGGGTGACAGGGGCGCTTTCGAGGCGAAGCCGCCAAGGGGCGGCGAGCCCCGCGGGCGCATCGAGGCTTGCGACCAGGGCGATATCGGCGGGGCCTAGGACGAGATGGGCCTCGCCCTTGCCTTCGATCTGGTTTCGTAACAAAAACCGCCGGTAGGTGATCTCGAGCGCGCGCACCTCCCACGCGCCCTCCTCCGCGCCCGCCGCGCCAATCTCGCTCACCACGATCCGCTCGGCATGCACGCGGAGCCTGCGCAGCGCGGCGAGCGAGATGCCGGTCTCATCGAGGAGGGCCCCGGGATCGGGCAGGCTCACCGCACTGGTGGCAGGGGCGGGGGCGGCCCGTTCCTCCTCATGCGCGCTCAAGGCGAGGCGGCCCGAGACGTGATGATAGAGATGGAGGGTGCCGAGAGAGAGGTCGAGATCGCGTGGGGCGATCTCGCCGATCAGGAGCCGGCTCAGCGAAAAGGCGACGAAGGCGCGGGGGACGGTGAGGATCTCCTCTCCCGCCACGTTGCGCGCGGTGACGTTTTCGAGCCTGAGATCGAGCGGGCTTTCGAAGCCGTGGTGAAACCCTTCCCAGGCGAGTTCGGCCGAGCCGATGGCGAGATGGATCGGCCGGTTGCCGCGGGCAAGCAATGCTTCAAGCCGCCGCGCCGCCCAATCGAGCCGCACCGGGCCTTCATGGAGCCGCACCGCCAAAGCGCCGATCCCCAACGAGGCGATGACGAGAAGGGCGAGCGCGAAAGCAAACAGCGCGCGCACCAGACGTCCCGCTTGACCAAGCCAATGCCTCATCGCCACATTCCCGGCCGATGCCAAGCCGGCCCGCCCCTCACCCGCACGCCTCTTCCCCCGCAGCCACAGCGCTCATCGAGGATATCACACGCCGCGCGCCCGCGCTTGGCGCAGATCCCGACATGCGGCGCTTCCTCGCCCTCGCGGCAATACACAGCCCCTTTCTCGCCGATCTCGCCCGCCGCCACACGGCGCGCCTCGCCGAGGCGGTCGGGGACGGGGCGGATGACGTGCTCGCCCGCCTGATCGCCGAGACGCAAAACCTCCCCTTCACCCTCTCCCGCGACGCGCTCGGGGCGAGGCTCCGCGTGCTGCGGGGCGAAGTGGCGCTCATCGCCGCCTGGGGCGAGATCGCGGGAACACTCGGCCTCGAAGCCTCCGCCGCCCGCCTCGCCGACTTCGCCGAAGCGGCGATCGGCGCGGCGGTGCGCCACCTCCTGCGCGAGGCGCATGAGCGGGGCCGCATCCGCCTTCCCTACCCCGACGCGCCCGAACGCGACTCGGGCTTCGCCGTGCTCGGCATGGGCAAGCTCGGCGGGCGCGAGCTCAACTTTTCGAGCGATGTCGATCTCGTGCTGATCCATGATCCGGCCCGCCATCCCGGGCGGGAGGAAACTCTCACCGCGACGTTCGCGCAACTCGCCCGCGATCTCATCGCCCTGCTGCAGACCCGCACCATCGAGGGCTACGTCTTCCGGGTCGATCTCCGCCTCCGCCCCGACCCCGCCGCCACGCCCCCCTCGGTGGGTCTGGAGGCGGCCCTCACCTATTACGAGAGCCTCGCCCAGAGCTGGGAGCGGGCGGCGATGCTCAAGGCCCGCCCCATCGCCGGAGACCCGCGGCTCGGCGCCTCTTTTCTCGCCGCGATCCGCCCCTTCGTCTGGCGGCGGAGCGTCGATTTCTCGCTGGTCAACGACATCGCGGCGATGCGGCAGAAGATGGAGAGCGCCTCCCGGCGCGACGCCGACCCGCTCACCGCCGCGCTCGGCTTCGATCTCAAGCGGGGCGAGGGGGGGATTCGCGAAATCGAGTTCCTGGTCCAGACGCTCGAGCTGATCTGGGGCGGCAAGGATCCCGAGCTCCGGGTGCGGGGCACGCTTCCCGCCCTTCGCGCTCTCGCCGCCCGCCGCAAGCTCGGCGCGGAGGAGGCCGAAACGCTGGCCGAAGCCTACCGCTTCCTCCGCCTTGCCGAGCACCGGCTGCAGATGCAGGCCGACCGGCAGACCCATCGTCTGCCCGGCACGGCGGAGGCGCTCGCCGCCTATGCCGACTTTCTCGGCTTTTCCCATCTCGAGGCGTTCCTCGTCCGCCTCTCCCGCGAACGCTTGGCGGTGCGCGGCATTTTCGAGCGCCTCTTCGCCCGTCTCCCGGTGGAGGAGGCGGCGCGGCCGGTGGGGCTCGACTTCTCCGGCCCCGAAACCCCGGCCGAGACCGCCGCCCAACTCACCGCCCTCGGTTTCGCCGATGCGGAGGCGGTGGCGGAGACGGTGCGCGGCTGGCTTGCCGGACGGGTTGGAGCCTTCCGCTCGGCCCGCGCCCGCGATCTGCTCGGCCCGTTGCTGCCCGCCCTGCTGGCCGCGATCGGGAGGGGGCGGGATCCGGCGCGTCTCCTGCAGAGCTGGGAGCGGATGTTCGCCGGCACCGCGGCAGGCACGCCGCTTCTGAGCCTCTTCGCCCATCATCCCGATCTCATCGGGCGGCTTTGTGAACTTTTTGAGGCAACGCCGGTGCTCGGCGACTACCTCGCCCGCATGCCGCGCGCCATCGAGGCCCTGCTCGAACCGCCGCTTGGCCCGCCCCCCGCCCGCCTGCTCGGCGCGCGGCTCAAGGGGGTGAGCGATGCGGAGCTCGTCCTCGAGACCATCCGCGACGTGGTGCGCGAGGAGAATTTCCGCCTCTCCGCCGCGCTGATCGAGGGGCGGATCGGCCCCGACCGCGCCGCCGCCCGCCGCACCGCGCTCGCCGATGCGGTGCTCCGCGCGCTGCTTTCGCGCGTCCGACGCTGGCATGAGCGGCGCTTCGGGACGCTTCCCGGCGTGCGGCTTGCCCTCGTCCTCCTCGGCAAGGGAGGCTCGCGCGAGCTGATGGCGGGCTCCGATCTCGATCTCATGATCCTTTACGACGTGCCCGCCGAAGTCGAGCAGAGCGAGCCCCGGCGCGGGGCGCGGCGGGTTGCGGCGAGCGAGTGGGGCCTCCGCTTCGCCCATGCCCTCATCGCCGCCCTCACCACGCATGGCATCGACGGGCCGCTTTATGCCGTGGACATGCGGCTTCGCCCCTCGGGGAGCAAGGGGCCGGTCGCGGTCTCCCTCGCCGCCTTCCGCCGCTCTCACCAGGAGGCGGCGTGGGCCTGGGAGCACATGGCGCTCACACGCGCCCGGGTGGTGGCGGCGACGGCGGGATTTGGGCCGGTGGTCAGGGCGGCGATCGGCGAGGCGCTCGCCGCAGCGCGCGCCCGGCGCAGCGCGGACGAGATCCGGCGCGATGCGCGGGGGATGCGGGCCCGCCTGGCCGCCGAGCATCCTCCGCGCGGGCCGTGGGACGTCAAATACCGCGCGGGCGAGTCTCTGGATGGCCCGGCGCAGCGCGGACGAGATCCGGCGCGATGCGCGGGAGATGCGGGCCCGCCTGGCCGCCGAGCATCCTCCGCGCGGGCCGTGGGCCGTCAAATACCGCGCGGGCGGGGCGATGGCCCTCGTCTTCACCATCCAGGCCCTGCTCCTGCTCGCCGCCCCCCACCATCCCGAGGTCCTGGTCCCCGAGACCCGCCCGCGCGGTATTTGACGTCCCACGGCCCGCGCGGGCGGGGCGATGGACCTCGTGGGCCACATCCAGGTCCTGCTCCTGCTCGCCGCCCCCCACCATCCCGAGGTCCTGGTCCCCGAGACCCGCCGGGCCATCCAGAGACTCGCCCGGGCGGGCTATCTCACGGCGGCGGAGGCGCGCCGGCTTGCCGCCGCCGAGCGGTTCTTCCGGCTCGCCGAGGAGGTGCGGCGCTTGACAGGCGAAAGGGACGCCACGATCTCGTCGGAGGTTCTGGCGCGGGTGCTCTGTGCCGACCGGGTGGTGGAATACCGGGCGGGGGGAAGCCCAGGAGTGGAAAACCCGGGGATGGAAAGCTCAAGGGTGGGAAGCCCAAGGGTGGAAAGCCCGGAGGTCGCACGGGCGCGGCTCGAACAGCATGCCGCTTCGGTGGCCGAGGCGTTCGCGCGCCATGTCGGCGGTGAAAGCCCGAGCGGAGACATGGTCCCGGCCAGAGCAGAGGAAGGAGGATCAGAGAATGGCGCTCAAGGAAGGTGACAAGGTGCCCGATTTCAGCCTGCCCGCCTCGGGAGGGCGGACGGTCAGTCTCGCGCAACTCAAGGGCAAGCCCTTCGTGCTTTACTTCTATCCCAAGGCGGACACGCCGGGCTGCACCAAGGAGGCGCAGGGCTTTCAGGAGAAACTCCCGGAATTCCAGAAGCTCGGGGTGGCAGTGATCGGCGTCTCGCGTGACCCGATCAAGGCGATCGACAAATTCGCTGAAAAATACGGGCTCACCTTTCCGCTCGCCTCCGATGAGAGCGGCGCGTTGAGCGAGGCCTTCGGCACCTGGGTCGAGAAATCGATGTATGGCAAGAAATACATGGGGATGGAGCGGGCGACCTTCCTGATCGACGCCGAAGGCCGCATCGCGCGGGCCTGGCGCAAGGTGAAGGTGACCGGCCACGTCGGCGAAGTCCTTGGCGCGGCGAAACAGCTCGCCGCCTGATTTGGCGCACCCGCCCTCACGCCCTGCCCCGCCCCTTGGAAAGGCGGGGCGGGCATGCTAGCGAGAAGCCCTCATCGCCCCTCAGGGAGACGCCGATGTCCGAA
>KN173911.1:13394-16511 GCA_000759655.1 Acidicaldus organivorans
ACCTGCGCGCCGAGGCGTTCGACGCCCAGAATGCGGCGGGCGGCAATGGCGGAGAGGCGGGCAAGCCCGTCTTCATCGCCGAACTCGCCTATGGCGGCGTCTTCGGTCTCGCCAACATCCCCGAGGCGGCGATGGAGCCGGTGCTCCTCGTCGAATGCCCGCGCCTCCTCTTTCCTTTCGCCCGCTCCATCCTCGCCGAGATCACCCGGGATGGCGGGTTCCCGCCCATGCTGCTGCAGCCGATCGATTTCGTCGCGCTCTGGCAGCAGCGCCGCATGCAGGCCGCGTCCGGCCAACCGGCGGCCAACGCCTGAACAGCCAACGCCTGAATACCGGTCGAGGGGCTTGAAAACCCCTCCGGACTTCCTAGATGGCGGTTGACGCGGGGAGAGAAGATGTCTAGGGTGCGCCCTGTCATGGGGCGTTCCCTGTGATGCCATATTTCCTCCCCCCTCCCTCACGGCACGATCCAGACAACGTATGGGCGTGACCGCCGGTGACCCCGGCCCCTCCCTCAACCACCTTCAAGGCTCGACAATGCATCTCGCCGAACTCAAGGCAAAATCCCCCGCCGACCTCTTGAGCTTTGCCGAATCCCTGCAGATCGAGAACGCGTCCTCGCTGCGCAAGCAGGACATCATGTTCGCGATCCTCAAGACGCTCGCCGAAAACGACCAGGCGATCACCGGCTCCGGCACGCTCGAAGTCCTCCCCGACGGTTTCGGCTTCCTCCGCAGCCCCGAGGCCAACTACCTCCCCGGCCCCGATGACATCTACGTCTCTCCCCAGCAGGTCAAACGCTTCGGGCTGCGCACCGGCGACACGGTGGAAGGGCAGATCCGCGCCCCCAAGGACGGCGAGCGCTACTTCTCGCTGATCAAGATCAACACCATCAATTTCGAGCCGCCGGAAGCGGTGCGTCATCGTATCAATTTCGATGACCTCACCCCGCTCTATCCGACCGAGCGGCTCAAGATGGAGATGGAGAACTTCGAGTCGGCGGCGAAGGCCCCCTCCAAGGACTACACGCCGCGGGTGATCGACCTCATCGCCCCGATCGGCAAGGGCCAGCGCGCCCTCATCGTCGCGCCCCCCCGCACCGGCAAGACGGTGATGCTGCAAAACATCGCCACCGCCATCGCCACCAACCACCCCGAAGTCTTCCTCATCGTGCTTCTCATCGACGAGCGGCCGGAGGAAGTGACCGACATGGCGCGCAGCGTGAAAGGCGAGGTCATCGCCTCCACCTTCGACGAGCCCGCCACCCGGCACGTGCAGGTCGCCGAAATGGTGATGGAGAAGGCCAAGCGCCTCGTCGAGCACAAGCGCGACGTGGTCATCCTGCTCGACAGCATCACCCGGCTCGCCCGCGCCTACAACACCATCGTTCCCTCCTCGGGCAAGGTGCTGACCGGCGGCGTCGATGCCAATGCGCTGCAGCGGCCCAAGCGCTTCTTCGGCGCGGCGCGCAACATCGAGGAAGGCGGCAGCCTCACCATCATCGCCACCGCCCTGATCGATACCGGGAGCCGCATGGACGAGGTGATCTTCGAAGAGTTCAAGGGCACCGGCAACTCCGAAATCATCCTCGACCGCAAGCTCGCCGACAAACGCACCTTCCCCGCCATCGACATCACCAAATCGGGCACCCGCAAGGAAGAACTGCTCGTCGATAAGGGAACGCTCGCCAAGATGTGGGTGCTGCGCCGCATCCTCAACCCGATGGGCACGGTGGATGCGATGGAGTTCCTGCTCGATAAGCTCAAATACACCAAGACCAACCGCGACTTCTTCGAATCGATGAATACCTGAAACATGTGGTGCGGCGCGGAGGGCCCCGCCCCTCCTTGCGCGTCTGATCCACTCACCCAATTTCGTTGCCATGTTTCGTTCGCAGGGATGACGAGGATGCCGGATTACAAAGTGAAAGACATCTCGCTCGCCGAGTGGGGACGCAAGGAAATCTCGATCGCCGAGGACGAGATGCCCGGCCTCATGGCGCTGCGCGCCGAATACGGGGCGAGCAAGCCGCTCAAGGGCGCGCGCATCGCGGGCTGCCTGCACATGACCATCCAGACCGCGGTGCTGATCGAAACGCTGGTCGAGCTCGGGGCGAGCGTGCGCTGGTCGTCCTGCAACATCTTCTCGACCCAGGACCACGCCGCGGCGGCGATCGCGGCGCGCGGCATTCCGGTCTTCGCCTGGAAGGGCGAGACGGAGGAGGAATTCTGGTGGTGCATCGACCAGACCATTTTCGGCCCCGATGGCTGGCGCCCCAACATGATCCTCGATGACGGGGGCGATCTCACCAAGGTGATGCACGAGAAATATCCCGAGCTGCTCGCCGATGTGCGCGGCCTCTCCGAAGAGACCACAACCGGCGTGCACCGTCTGCGCGAGATGGAAAAGGAGGGTCGCCTCCTCGTTCCCGCCATCAACGTCAATGACAGCGTCACCAAGTCGAAATTCGACAATCTCTACGGCTGCCGCGAGAGCCTGGTCGATGGCATCCGCCGCGCCACCGACGTGATGATGGCGGGCAAGGTCGCGGTGGTGGCCGGATTTGGCGATGTGGGCAAGGGCTCGGCCGCCTCGCTGCGCAATGCCGGCTGCCGGGTGCTGGTCACCGAGATCGACCCGATCTGCGCGCTGCAGGCGGCGATGGAGGGCTACGAGGTGGTGACGATGGAGGAGGCGGCGCCGCGCGGGGACATTTTCGTCACCGCCACCGGCAACGTCGATGTGATTACCATCGAGCACATGCGGGCGATGAAGAACCGCGCCATCGTCTGCAACATCGGCCATTTCGACTCCGAGATCCAGATCGAGGCGCTGCGCAACTACCCGTGGGTCAACATCAAGCCGCAGGTGGATGAGGTGATCTTCCCCGACGGCAAGCGGATCATCGTCCTCTCCGAGGGCCGGCTGGTCAATCTCGGCAATGCGACGGGCCATCCGAGCTTCGTGATGAGCGCGAGCTTCACCAACCAGGTGCTCGCCCAGATCGAGCTCTTCACCGCGCCCCCCGGCAAATACGAGAAAAAAGTCTATACGCTGCCCAAGAAGCTCGACGAGAAAGTGGCGCGGCTGCATCTCGACAAGGTGGGGGCGAAGCTC
>KN173911.1:16593-18941 GCA_000759655.1 Acidicaldus organivorans
ACCCGGCTCACCCCGAAACAGGCCGCCTATATCGGGGTCGATCCCGACGGGCCTTACAAGCACGATCTCTACCGCTACTGATCCCCTCCCCGATGGCGGGGAGTGGCCTTTACTTCCCGCGCTCAGCGGCGCCCGCCTTCGTTGCGAAAGGCGGGCGTTCGTATGAGAAGGCGAGCGCATCGCGGCCCGGCAGATAGTCGAGATTGGTCTGGCGCGGGTCGCGGTTGACGAGCGGGCGTCCGAAGAGCGGATGGCGCAGGCTGCGCACTTCGTGCTCGAGCTCATAGAGGAGATCGCCGCTTCCCGGATCGACGATCGCGACGAAACGGTATTGGTGCTCATCCGATTCCTCGCTGATCAGGCCGCGCGTGGCGAGCTCCCGATGCGGGCCGGAGAAATCGGCGATGTAGATCTGGATGTGATGCCCGTCATAGGGAGGAAGCGCCGCCTCCGTCTCGGCGAAGATCAGGGACTGCCAGATCCCCGCCCTTACCTCGGCCCGCACCACGCCATTCTCCTTGCGCACCCGGGCCGGGGTGCGGAGAATTTCGCGATAGAAAGCAGCGATTCCCTCCGCCGTGCCCCGCGGCACGTCGAGCCGCACATAGGGCATGCCGAGCAGGAAGGGGCCCAGGGCGGGATCGGGGGCGTGACAGAGGAGCCGATTGCCCCAGGGTGAGACCACCGCCACCCCCTCCTCCGTCCGGCTATAGCTGAACGCGGTCCCATCGAGGCGGGGCGTGATCCGTTCGAGCCGCTTCATGAGCGCCTCCAAATCGGGCAGCGCGAGCCCCACCGTGCCGCGCACCACCTGGGCGGGGCCGGTCGGGAGATGGAACTGGCTCTGGCCCACATTGACCCACATGTTCTCGATCCCGGTCATCAGATAGGGATCGCGGGTGAGGCCGAGCCCGGTCACGTAAAACAGCGTGGCGAGCAGCGGATCGGGCACGCGCGTGTTGACGTGTTCGAGATGGATCAGGTTGCCGACGTCATCGCGGCTGCGGTCAAAACGCATGTCACGCCCTCCCCTTCGTTCAGGCGAAAGCGAACCCCTGGCCGGGCCTCCGGTCAAGAGCGGTCGATCGGGTGCGACGCTCAGGCGGCAGGGGCGAAGAGGCGGTCGATCAACGCGCGCCGGGCGGCCTGGGCGGCGGCCAGCGTGTTCGGCGCGTAGAAGGCCACGCGCGCGCTTTCGGCGAGTTCGGCGATCCGGCGCGGATGGCGGATGAGATGGGCGAGGGCCTCGAACCAGGCCGCCTCCGAATTGGGAACGAGGAGGCCGTTTCGTCCATCTTCGATGAGGTCGCGATAGGGCGCGACGTCGGAGGCGGCAATGGCGAGCCCGAGCGCGGCATAGTCGAAGAGCTTGATCGGGGATTTCGCCGCATTGAATGACTGCTCCGCAAGCGGGGCGATCCCGATGTGCCAGGGGAACTGGCGGGCAAGCCAGGCGACGAAGCCGGGATAGCTCTCCGCCCGCCCCGGCACCGGCGTGAGCGCATTGACCCCCTTGGGCAGCGGGTCGGTGGTCATGCCGCAGACATCGATGCTGATGCGATCTCCGAACGTCTCGACGAGACGGCCGAGCGCGCCGGCGATGAGGGCGAAATCGGCGCGATGGGTGCGGGTCCCCATCACCAGGAGCCGGATCGGCCCGGCGAGCGGCGCGTCCATCCCGTGTCGCGCCGCAACCGGTGCCCAGAGCCGCTCATCAAGCGCGTTGGGGACGATCAGCGTCTTGGCGGGCTCCGCGCCGAGGCGGCGGGCGAGTTGGGGCGTGGAAAGGGTAAGCCGGTCGCAGTTTTTGACCAGCTCGGCGACCAGCGGTTTTTTGGCCCCAAGCACTGCCGCCTCTGGATGGTCCTTGGGAAGGCCGAGCAGATCATCGTCGAGATCGTAAACGAGCCGCATGCCATGCTTGCGGCAATGGGTAATGAGACGCCGCGCGGCGCGCCGGTCGGGAAGGGCGTAGCGATGGGTGAGCACCGCGTCAGCCACGAAAAGTTCGGCCTGATCGGGCGCGATGACGAAGAGTTCGAGATCCTCGCCAGCGGAAGGATGGGTGTAGGGCAGGAGGAGGCGGATATAGGCGCAGGGGCTGAACGCGCCATTGGCGAGCCGTTCGGGAATGACGAGGAGGGTGCGTTTGCCGGAGGCGCGCAGATCGCGGGGGATGGCAGGTTTCGCTCCCGCCTTTCCGGCAAGCAAGGGCGCGAGATAAGGGCCGGGATAAAACGCCCCCTCCCCTTCATCTCCCGCCCGCTCGCTCTCAGGTCGCACCCCCGCTTTTGCGCGCAGCACCTCCCTCTCCCCCTCTTCGCGCTCGGGCAGCGGAGGGGGCGTTT
>KN173911.1:19032-19459 GCA_000759655.1 Acidicaldus organivorans
GCGTCTCCAGCGCGCGGCGGACTTCGGCGAAGACGGCGCGCCACTGCGCGGGCGAGGCCTCGGGCGGGACGAGCCAGGTCCAGGGCCGTCCGGCGAGGCGTTCGGGAAAGGCGCCGATGCGGCTTGCCACCACCGGAAGCCCGGCGGCGAGGGCCGCGGAAAGCGTATAGCTCCATGTCTCCGGCCATTGGGCGGGAAACCAGGCCACGTGCAGCCGCGCCTCGGCAAGGAGGCGAGGGAGATCCTCCTCCTCATATTCGCCGCTCACCGTGATGCGGGGGGCGATCTCGGGCGGGAATGGGGTCTCCGGCGCGCCGATCAGGTGAAGCGCGATCTCCCTTTCGCCCGCGAGATCGGCGAGCCCTACCACGCTCGCCCATCCCTTGTGCGGGGCGAGCGTGCCGATCACCCCGACCCGCAGTGGCCG
>KN173911.1:19539-20147 GCA_000759655.1 Acidicaldus organivorans
GCCGCGCGCCGGACGGCGCGGCTGGGGGGCTGGGAATGCAGCATCCTCATGCGGGGCAAGCAGGGCCCGCATGAGGATGCCGCATGCCCAGCCCCCCAGCCGCGCCGGACGGCGCGGCTGGGGGGCTGGGAATGCGGCATCCTCATGCGGGGCAAGCAGGGCCCGCCCGGCCAGCCCGTGCGCGGCGAGCCGCCGGTAGGCATCGCGGCTCGGGCAGAGCACCCGTTCGGCGAGCCGGAACAGCCAGCGATGACGGAGCCGCCATTCCAGAATGTCGAAGGCGCCATGCGCCGGGTTGACGAGGAGGCAGTCATTGCAGGAGGCCCCGTCCGGCTCGCCGCAATAGCCGCCATCGCGCCACGGTGTGAGGTTCACCTGCGGGCAGAGCGGGAAATAATCGTGCAGGGTGACATCGAAGGGTAGGCCGAGACGGAGGACGAGGCCCGCAATATCGGCATCGTAATAATGCATCAGGTGCTGGACGTGCACGCGGGCGAGATTGAAGGTCTTGAGCAGCCGGGCGAGTTCGTCGAGCTGGGCAGCGGGGACGTAGAGAGAGGGATGGCCGGAAAGGGCCGGCACTTCGAGCCGCACCCCGCCGCTGGCCG
>KN173911.1:20190-25752 GCA_000759655.1 Acidicaldus organivorans
GAGCGCCGGGCGGTCGAGCCGGCGGAACAGGGCGGCGGTGAGGGCGAAACGCGCCGGGTCGGCAGTGTTGTAACGGCGATGGAGGTCGAGCCGGCGCTGGAGCTCGGGATGACGGGCAGCGGCGCGGCGCATTCCCTCCTCGCGGCGGTGCAGCTTGCGGCCGAAACTCACGCCCCCCGCGTGATAGACGAAGACGTCGCAGGCGAGCAGATGGCGGAAGCCGCGCTGGGCGGCGCGCAGGCAGAAATCGACCTCCTCGCCATAGCCGAGCCCGAAGGTTTCGGCATCGAAAGGACCGACCTCATCGAGCGCAGCGCGCCGGATATACATGCAGAAGCCGACCGTCACCGGCATCTCGGCGCTGCGCCCGGCATTGACCCGCGCCGTCTCGGCGTCGATCTCGCGAAAGTCGAGCCCGAAGGCGACCGGCCCGCCATCGAGGTCGGGGTACGAGCAGATGGTGGCGTTGTTGGAAAAGGGCGACACGCTCGCCACCCGCGGCGTGGCATAGGCGTGCGCCGCCAGCCGCTCGATCCAGCCTCGGGGGACTTCGGTGTCGTTGTTGAGCAGGATCACGTCATGCCGCCCGGCCGCCGTCGTGCCGCGATTGCAGGCGCCGACGAAGCCTCGACGGCGGGCGGGGCGGATGAGACGGATCAGGCCCCGCTCATGATAGCGTTCGAGGAGGGCGCTGAGCGCAGGCTCTGGCGCGTGGTCGTCGATGACGATGATCTCGCCGAGAAAAGGCGAAGGCGCGGCGATGACCGAGTCGAGGCAGCGCCTGGTCTCGGCAAGCCCCCGATAGACGGGGATGATGACATCGACGCGAAGCCCCTCGGGTGGCGGGGGCAGGGCGTTCTCGCGCACCGGGAGATGGGCGGCGAGCGAAAATCCCCGCTCGGTCGGGAAGCCGAGCCGCATCCCGTGGGTGACGTGATAGAAGAGCGGGTTGGCCGCCGCCTCGGGGTGATGAAAGGCGTAGAACGTCGCATCGAAATGGGGATGGGGATGGCGGAGTTCGGGCGCGCCGAAGCGGAGATAGTGCAGAAGGGGCGGCATGCCCGAGCCCGCCACGTCCGGATAGGTGCGCACATACCACGCCGTGTCGAAGAACCGGTTGGGATCGCGCCCCTCATAGAGCCCGTAGCGCAGGAAATGATCGAGCGGCTCGGCCCCCGACGCCCCGACATCCGGATAGCGCCGGACATACCAGTCGGCATCGAAAATGGCGCGGATCACCTCTTCGAGGCTGAGCGCCCGCATCACGCCCCCGCTTGCGCCCCTGCCGCGGCGAAAACTGCCAAGGCGAAAAGCGCTCCCCGCACCTCAGAGCAGACCATCGAACAGGCCGGACTTCTTGGGCGGCTGCAGGGTGGGGATCGGCCCCTCGGCCGGGCTCTTTCCCGCCTCGCGGTTGGCAGCGAGCCGCGCCGCCTCGGCCTTGGCGTCGAGGAGTTCGGCGGGAGGACGGGGCGGCTTCCAGAAGAAGAGGAGCGAGGCGAGCCGTCCCGCCTGCAGCGCGGCATTGGCCTCGGCATCGACCTTGTCGCGGATGTCGGGCGGGGCGGGTGGCCCCGCCGCGGCGACCAACGCCTTCTCGCCTGGCGAAGGCGCCGCCGGGGGACGGTAGAGCGCCATGGTCGGGACCAGGGCGGCCTCGGCCTGGGCGCGGATCGATTTCTGCGACGGGCTCTC
Organism: Acidicaldus organivorans; assembly: GCA_000759655.1. Lineage (GTDB taxonomy): Bacteria > Pseudomonadota > Alphaproteobacteria > Acetobacterales > Acetobacteraceae > Acidicaldus > Acidicaldus organivorans. The sequence continues at coordinate 21,886 of KN173911.1, forward strand.
GGCGTGCGGGTCGGGCGGGGCGAGATCGTAGGTCGGGGGCACTTCGAGCGGCTGGCGCGTCGTCACCTGGAACTCGACCGGCGAGTCGCGGAGCACGCCGAAGGATTGCGCCACATCCTCCCCGCCATGCTCACAGGCGGCGAGCAAGAGGAGCCCCGCCATGCCCGCGCCGCCGAGCGCCGCTTTCATCGCGCCCTTCGCTGCTGCCCTCTTGCGCTCTCTCATCCCTTCTCTCCCCGCGCGCTTTCGCCCCGCGCCGGCGCCGCGATGCCATCCAGCAGGAGCAACCCCACCCCGATCACGATGGCCGCGTCGGCGACGTTGAAGACGTACCAGGAGACGCTCCCGATATGGGCGTGGATGAAATCGACCACCGCGCCAAACCGCAACCGGTCGAGCACGTTGCCGAGCGCGCCGCCGGCGATCGCCCCGAGCGCCCCCGCCACCCGCCAGGACTCGGCGCGGGTGAGCCAGAGCCCAAGCCCCGCCACCACCGCGATCGCCACCACGATCAGGGCGGGCCGCGCCCAGGCCCCCAGCCCATTGAGCAGGCCGAAAGTGACGCCGCGGTTCCAGACCAGGGTGAAGTTGAGGACGGGAAGGAGGCGCACCATGCCGCGTTCGGGAAGATCGAGCCCATGCAGCACCCAGTATTTGCTCGCCTGATCGAGGGCGAGCACCGCCACCGCGATCAGGGCGCCGAAGCCGAGCCGGCCCCTCGTCTCGTCCCGTTGCGTCATCAGGCGGCGTGCCCGACGAGGCCGGACTCGACCGCCTCCGCGCAGCGCGCGCAAAGGAGCGGGTGGCGGGGATCAGCGCCGACCGAGGGAAGATGCCGCCAGCAGCGCACGCATTTGGCCGCTTCGGTGGGGACGACGCGCGCCCCCTCCTCCGCCCCGCGCCGCAGCCGCACCTGCGAGACGATCAGCACCTCGGCCCATTCCTCCTCGGAGAGGAGCGGATCGGTGCCCTCGGGCAGGGTGATCTCGACCTCGGCCTCGAGCGAGGCGTGGATCCGGTCCTCGGCGCGCAGCCGCTCGATCTCGGTGGTCACCGCGCGGCGGCGGGCGCGGATCGCCTCCCAGCGCGCCGCAAGCGCCGGATCATGCCACGCGGCGGGGATCTCGGGGAAATCCTCGAGATGGACCGACCCCTCTTCGCCGAACCGGGCGAGCCACGCCTCCTCGGCCGTGAAGCAGAGCACCGGGGCGAGCCAGAGACAGAGCGTGCGGTGCAAGATGTCGAGCACGGTGCGGGCGGCGCGCCGGCGCGGATGGTCGGGCCGGTCGCAGTAGAGCGTGTCCTTGCGGATATCAAAATAGAAGGCGGAGAGGTCGGCCGCGCAGAAGGCGTGGATCTCGGGATAGACCCCGGTCCAGTCATGGGTCTCGACCGCCTTCCTGAGCCGCCGGTCGAGTTCGGTGAGCCGGTGCAGGATATAGCGCTCGAGCCCAGGAAGTTCCTCATCGGGCAGGCGCTCGGCGGGGTCGAACCCGTCGAGGCAGCCGAGCAGCCAGCGCAGCGAATTGCGCAGGCGGCGATAGACGTCGGCCTGCTGCTTGAGGATCTCGGGGCCGATGCGGAGATCCTCGGTGGTGTCCGACATCATCACCCAGAGGCGGAGGATGTCGGCGCCATACTGTTTCATCACGTCCTGCGGGGCGACGACGTTGCCGAGCGATTTCGACATTTTCCGCCCCTGCTCGTCGAGGACGAAGCCGTGGGTGAGCACCGCCTTGAAGGGGGCGCGCCCGCGGGTGCCGACCGCCTCGAGGAGCGAGGAGTGGAACCAGCCGCGGTGCGGGTCGGAGCCTTCGAGATAGAGATCGGCGGGCCCGGGAAGCCCCCGCGCCTCGAGCACGAAGGCGTGCGTCGAGCCGCTCTCGAACCAGACATCGACGATGTCCTTGACCTGCTCGAATTCGGCCGGATCATGGTCGGGGCCGAGAAAACGCTCGGGCGGCGAGGCATACCACGCATCCGCCCCTTCCTCGGCGAAGATGGCGACGATGCGCGCCATCACCTCGGGATCGCGCAGGGGCTCGCCGGTGCGGCGGTTGACGAAGACCGGGATCGGCACGCCCCAGGCGCGCTGACGCGAGATGCACCAGTCGGGGCGGGCGGCGACCATCGAGCCGATCCGGTTGCGCCCCGCCTCCGGCACGAAATGCGTCCTGGCGATCTCGGCGAGCGCCTTCCGGCGGATCTCGAGTGGTCCGTCCATGCGGATGAACCATTGCGGCGTGGCGCGGAAGATGAGCGGGGCCTTGGAGCGCCAGGAATGGGGATAGGCGTGCACGATGGTCTCGGCGGCAAGCAGGGCGCGCGCCTCTCTGAGCGCCGCCATCACCGGCTCGGCCGCCTTATAGACATGGATCCCGGCGAAAAGCGGCACCGAGGGATTGAACGTGCCATCCGGCCCCACCGTGTCCGGGATCTCGAGCCCAAAGCGCTGGCCGAGGAAGAAGTCGTCATCGCCGTGGCTCGGCGCGACATGAACGAAGCCGCTCCCCTGATCGGTGGTGACGAACTCGGCGGCAAGCAGCGGCACGCGGGCGGGATAGCCTGCGGCGGCGAGCGGATGGGCGGCGGTGAGGCCGGCGAGCTCCTCGCCTCGGAGCACGCGCTCGAGATGATGCTCGGTGATACGAAGCGCGGCGAGCAGCGCCTCGAGCCGGGGCATGGCGACGAGCAGCCGATCGCCCGGGGCGAGCGCCGCATTGTCGGCATGCGCCACCCGGATCAGCGCGTAGTCGATGCCGGGGCCATAGGCGATGGCGCGGTTGCCGGGGATGGTCCAGGGGGTGGTGGTCCAGATCACCACCCGCACATTCGGGCCGAAACGGTCGTCCTGGAGGGGAAAACCCACCCAGATCGCGGGGCTCTCGCGGTCATAATACTCGACCTCGGCCTCGGCGAGCGCCGTCTTCTCGACGGGGGACCACAGCACCGGGCGCAGACCCCGATAAAGCTCGCCATTCATCAGGAACTTGCCGATCTCGGCAGCGATCGCCGCCTCAGAGGGAAAGTCCATGGTGGCGTAGCGGTGGGCGAAATCACCCTCCACGCCGAGGCGGCGGAACTCCTCGGCCTGCACCTGCATCCAGTGCGCGGCATAGGCGCGGCACTCGGCGCGGAAGTCGAGAATAGGAACGGCGTCCTTGTCGCGCCCCGCCTTGCGGTATTCCTCCTCGATCCGCCACTCGATGGGCAGCCCGTGGCAGTCCCAGCCGGGGATGTAGTCGGCATCGAAGCCCGCCATCTGGTGGGCGCGGTTGATGACGTCCTTCAGGATCTTGTTGAGCGCGGTGCCGATGTGAAGATTGCCGTTGGCATAGGGCGGGCCGTCATGGAGGATGAATTTGGGCCGGCCGCGGGCGCGCTCGCGGAGCTTCTCCCAGAGCCCCATCTTCTCCCAGCGGGCGAGGAAGAGGGGCTCGCGCCGCGGAAGATCGGCGCGCATCGGAAAGGAGGTGCGGGGAAGAAAGACGGTGGCGCGATAGTCCTGATCCTGATCTGCGTTCATGCGTCGAGCTCGGGAAAGGAGGAAGGGAGGGAATGGGTGGCGAACCAGCGCCGGGCGGTCTCGACATCGGCGGCAATTCCGGCCTTGAGCGCCTCCAGGCCGGGATAGGCGATCTCCTCGTGAAGATAGGCGAGGAAGAAGACGCGGAGTGCGGCGCCGTAGAGATCCCCCTCGAAGTCGAAGAGGAACACCTCGCAGCGGGTGAGGGGATCGCCGCCCAGAGTGGGACGGCGGCCGACATTGGCCACGCCATCGCGCATCCGCCCATCGGGGAGGGCAGCGCGCACCACGTAGATGCCGCGCGCCGGCTCGAGATAGGGGCCGAAGGTGAGATTGGCGGT
>KN173911.1:25805-25981 GCA_000759655.1 Acidicaldus organivorans
CGACGATGGCCGAAGGCGAAGTCGGGACCGCAGGCGAGATGACGCGCCCCCAACCCCGCCATCAGCACGTCCTCGATGAAGCTCTCGGCGGAAAGCTCGGAGAAGGCGCGGTCGAAGCGGAGCTGATAGAGGAAGCGCACGCCGAGCTTCTCGAGGAGAGCGGCGCGTTCCTCAGG
>KN173912.1:0-1564 GCA_000759655.1 Acidicaldus organivorans
CTGCCAAACCCGCCCCCCTCAGCCCCCCTCCGGAAGACCACCCCAGAGCGCAAGCCCGGCTCAGCCTCAAGGAATGGCCTTGGCCTTCTCGCGCAGGACGAATTTCTGCGTCTTGCCGGTCGAGGTCTTGGGCAAAGGCCCGAACACCACCCGTTTCGGCACCTTGAAATGGGCGAGATGGTCGCGGCAGAAGGCGATGATCTCGGCCTCGCTCACCGCCGCCCCCGGCTTGAGCTCGATGAAGGCGCAAGGGATCTCGCCCCAGGTCTCATCCGGCTTGGCCACCACCGCCGCATCGAGTACCGCCGGATGGCGGAACAGCACCGATTCGACCTCGATGGTGGATATGTTCTCACCCCCCGAGATGATGATGTCCTTCGATCGGTCCTTGAGCTCGATATAGCCATCCTCATGCCACACCCCGAGATCGCCGGTGTGGAACCAGCCGCCGGCGAAGGCCTCCTCGGTCGCCTTGGGGTTCTTGAGATAGCCCTTCATCATCACGTTGCCGCGCATGAAGACCTCGCCCAGCGTCATGCCATCGCGCGGCACCGGGGCAAGCGTTTGCGGATCGCCCACCCGAAGGGCCTCGAACACCGGATAGGTCACCCCCTGGCGCGCCTTGAGCCGGGCGCGTTCGGCCGGGGGCAGATCCTTCCAGCCCGGCTGCTCGGCGGCCACCGTCACCGGCCCATAGACCTCGGTGAGGCCATAGACATGGGTGATGTCGAAGCCGAGCCGCTCCATCCCCTCGATCACCGCCGCAGGGGGCGGCGCGGCCGCCGTCATCATGGCGATCCGCCGTCCACCGAAGTCGCGCCGTTCCTCCTCGCGCGCGGAGAGGAGGAAGTTCATGATGATGGGCGCGCCGCAGAGATGGGTCACCCCCTCATCGGCGATCGCATCGAAAATCGCCTTGGCGTTCACCTTGCGCAGGCAGACATGCGTCCCGGCAAGCAGGGTGACGGTCCAGGGAAAGCACCAGCCATTGCAGTGGAACATCGGCAGCGTCCAGAGATAGACCGGATGCGGCGGCATGTTCCAAACCAGGGCATTGCCCATCGCGTTCAGATAGGCGCCGCGATGGTGATAGATCACCCCTTTCGGGTTGCCGGTCGTCCCTGAGGTGTAGTTGAGCGCGATCGCATCCCACTCATCGGGCGGATAGGCGTATGGAAAGGCGGGATCGCCGGTCTTGAGGAATTCCTCGTATTCCGCCTCGCCGAGCCGCTCGCCACCGCCGATGTCATCGATGTCGATGACGCGCGGGCGCGCCCCCTGGGGCAGGCGCTCGAGCGCCCGGCGGATGGTCGGTGCGTATTCCGTATCGGTGACGAGGACCTTCGCCTCGCCGTGGCCGAAGATGAAGGCGATGGTCTCGGGATCGAGCCGGGTGTTGAGCGCATTCAGCACCGCGCCCAGCATCGGCACCGCGAAATGCGCCTCGAACCGGGCGGGGATGTTGGGCGCCATGAAGGCGACCACATCCCCCCGCCCCACCCCCATCCCGGCCAGTGCCGAGGCGAGGCGGCGGCAGCGGGCCTCGGTCTCCCGCCAGGTCCAG
>KN173912.1:1682-1770 GCA_000759655.1 Acidicaldus organivorans
CGTTTCTCGCCATGCACCACCGCGGTGAGGCCCGGATAGACGGAGGCGGTGCGGGCGAGGAAACTCAACGGGGTGAGCGGGACGTAGT
>KN173912.1:1863-2140 GCA_000759655.1 Acidicaldus organivorans
TCGCCGCGTTCTTGGGAAGATCGAACAGTCCCTCGCCCGACCCGCCCGGGCTGCTCGGGGCCGCGCGCTGTTCCGCGTCAGGTGTCGAATTGTCAGACATCGGGGGTGGTCCTCCCTGCAACGTTTGGGGAAGGCCCCGCCCGCAGCCGGAAGGGCCTTTCCCAGAGCGGTTTCAACCGCAGCCGTTTTAATACGCCTCGCCGCGGCAGGAAATGGCCCGCCCTCGTCTCTGGCGGCCATTCCCCCCCGGGCGGGCAGGGCCTATCCCCCCGCCCCT
>KN173913.1:0-2470 GCA_000759655.1 Acidicaldus organivorans
GGGCAAGCGGGGGGCTTCCTCAGGCGGGGAGTTCGGCGGCGAGCGCCGCGATGGAGGTGAGTGGCAGCGAGCACCGCCCGCCGCGGCAGACGAGGGAAGCCGCCTCCGCCCCGCCCGGGAGGGCGGCGGGATGAGACGCCGAGGGGGTGAAATCCGGCGGGATGAGGACGAAGCCCGGGGCGGCGCGGCGTGCCGCTTCGCGCCATAAAGCCTGCGCCGGCTCTCCTTCTCCGCTGATCCGCACCACCCCGCCCTCTTCCAGCATGAGGAGCGCGTAGAGGAGGCCCGGCTGCAGCGAGGGAAGGCGGCTTGCGGCGAGTTCCGCGGTGAGCACCGCCTCGGCGCGGCGGCGATGGGCCGCCTCGCCGGTGAGGTGAAAGAGACGGACCCAGCTTTCGGCGATCATCCCGACCCCGGAGGGGGTGGCCTGATCGAGCGGCTGGCGCGGACGGCCCAAGGGAGGAATGTCGGCGGCGTCCCGGGCGGTGAGGTAATACCGTCCCTCCCCTTCGGCGAACAGGCGCTCGGCAAGGCCGAGGAGCTCCTCCGCCGTCTCCAGATAGGCGCGCTTGCCGGTGAGCTCGAACAGGGTGAGCCCGGCCCGTGCCATGGCCGCCTGGTCATCGAGCAGCCCCCGAACCGAGACCGCGGCCGCGAACCAGGCATGGGCGAGCCTTCCATCCGCTTCGCGCAAATGGGTGGTGATGGCGGTGAAAACCTGCTCGCCGCGCGCGATCCATTCCGGCCGGCCGAAGACGGCGCCCGCCCGGGCAAGTCCCTCGATGGCGAGCCCGTTCCAGTCGGCGAGCACTTTCCCATCCCGCGCCGGCCTCACGCGCTCCGCCCGCGCCGCGGCGAGACGGGCGCGCAGCTCCCCAAGCCGCGCCCGCTCCTCCGCCGTCTCGGGAAGACGGCGCATCCGGAGCACGATCTTGCCCTCCTCCCAGTTCCCCTCTTCGGGGATCTCATAGAAGCGGGCGAAAAACTCCGTCTCCGCCCCAAGGACGGCCGCGATCTCGGCCCGCCGCCAGACGTAATACGTGCCCTCCTCGCCCTCACTATCGGCATCGAGGGCGGCGGCGAAGGCAAACGCCCCCTCCCCGAGCGGCACCGTCATCTCGCGCTCGAGCCAGGCGATGGTCTCGGCCGCCCGTTCGGCATAGAGCGCTGCCCGCTCCCCAGTCCCATCCAGACCTGCCCCGAAGGCAAGAAGTTCGAGGAGCTCGCCATTGTCATAGAGCATCTTCTCGAAATGCGGGACGCGCCATTCGCCATCGACCGAATAACGCGCGAACCCGCCGCCCAAATGGTCGTAAATCCCGCCCCGGCTCAGCGCATCGAGCAGGGTGAGGAGACCCTCCCGCGCCGCCTGGTGAGGGCGGAGCCGGCCATAGAGCGCGAGAAAACGGAAGATCGGCGCGTTGGGAAATTTGGGCGCCCCGGCCAGTCCGCCCTGTTCCCGATCCAGCGCCCCGAGCAGCGCCTGGGCCGCGCTTTCGACGAGGGCGGGGCTGAGGGGTGATGCCTCGGCGGCCCGTCTTTCGCTGGCCAGTGCCGCGGCAAGCCGCTCGCCCATCGCCTCGATCTTGCCGCGCTCCTCCTCCCAGGCACGCGCGATCGCAAGGAGCACCTGGCGGAAGGCGGGCTTGCCCCAGCGCGGCTCGGAAGGGAAATAGGTCCCGCCCCAGAAGGGCCGCCCTTCGGGAGTGAGGAAGAGGGTGAGCGGCCAGCCCCCTGGCTCACCCATCGCTTGCAGGGCCTGCATGTAGAGATGGTCGATGTCGGGCCGCTCCTCGCGATCCACCTTGACCGGGACGAAGAATCGATTGATCAGGGCCGCGGTCTCCGGGTCGTCGAACGACTCATGGGCCATGACATGGCACCAATGGCAGGCCGCATAGCCGATGGAAAGCAGGATCGGCTGGTTGCGCCGCTTCGCCTCGGCGAGCGCCTCGGCGCCCCACGGCCACCAATCGACCGGCTGGTGGGCATGCTGGAGGAGATAGGGCGAGCGGGCGGTAGCCAGGCGGTTGGTGGGCATGGGAGATCCCTCTCGGAGAGCCTTGCCGCGGCGGGAGGCCGGGCCGATAAGCGGCGGTGATGGGGCGGGAAACGCGCGCGCGGCCCCTCACCGCCAAGGTGGGCGGGGTGTGGCCCTGCGTAAAGCCCTCTCTCGCGTAAAGCCCTTTTTCTCGAGGAGTGAATGATGGGAACACGCCGGGCGGACGATCCGCCGCTCTATTTCGAGACCCATGTCTTCGTCTGCTGCAACCGCCGCCCCGAGGGCCATCCGCGCGGCAGCTGCGCGGCGAAGGGGAGCGAGAAGATCCGCGACTATTTCAAGGCCCGCGCCAAGGAGCTCGGCCTCGAGGGGGTGCGCATCAACACTTCCCTCTGTCTCGACCGCTGCGAGCTGGGGCCTTGCGCCGTCTTCTACCCCGAAGGGATCTGGTACCGCCTGGCCCGTTTC
>KN173913.1:2731-7728 GCA_000759655.1 Acidicaldus organivorans
GCGGGCGCGTCCGCGAGCTGATGCTGGATGCGCCGCAAGCCGATACCGCCGCTGTGGAGGGAGCCGGGGAGAGTGGCGGAGGCGGATGAGACCATCTTCGCGCTCGCCTCGGGGGCGGTGCGGGTTCCGGTTGCGGTGATGCGGATCTCGGGCCCAGCGAGCGGGGCGATCCTTGCGCGTCTTGCCGGAGCCGTGCCGCCGCCGCGCCGCGCCTCGCTCCGCACCCTGCGCGGTGCGGAGGGCGAGGTGCTCGACCGCGCTCTCGTGCTTTGGCTCCCTGGCCCCGGCACCTATACCGGCGAGGATAGCGCGGAGCTCCATCTCCATGGCGGGGCGGCGGTGATCGAGGCGGTGGCCGAGGCTTTGGTCGCCTGCGGGGCGCGTCCCGCCGCGCCCGGCGAGTTCACCAAACGCGCCTTCCTCAATGGCAGGCTCGATCTCACCGAGGCCGAGGCGGTCGCCGACCTGATCGAGGCGGAAACGCCGGCCCAGCGGCGTCAGGCGCTGCGGCAGATGTCGGGCGAGCTTGCCGCGCTTTGCGCCGGATGGCGCGAGAGGCTCCGGCGCCTGCTTGCCCATCAGGAGGCGCTGATCGATTTCCCCGACGAGGATCTGCCCCCTGAGGTAGAGGCGGGGCTTTCCGCCGAGATGGCCGAACTTGCCGAAGCGCTCGCGCGTCATCTGGGGACGGCGCGGCAGGCCGAGCGGGTGCGCGAGGGGCTGGTGGTGGCGGTGAGCGGCCCGCCCAATGTCGGCAAATCGACCCTGATCAATCGGCTCGCCGGGCGGGAGGTGGCGATCGTCTCCCCCATCGCCGGGACCACCCGCGACGTGCTCGAAGTCCGTCTCGTCCTGGGGGGGATGCTGATGACGTTTCTCGACACGGCAGGCCTGCGCGAGAGCGAGGGCCCGATCGAACGCGAAGGGGTGCAGAGGGCGCGGGCGCGCATCGGGGAGGCCGACATCGTGCTTGCCCTCGATGACCAACCGTCAGAGCGCGGGGATGATCGGCCAGGGGACACAGCGGAGGGATTTCCTTCCGGACAGGAAATGATCCCGGTTCGCACTAAAGCTGATCTCGGCCTCACCGCCCCGCTTGCGCCGGGCGAAATCGCGATCAGTGCGGTGAGCGGAGAGGGGCTCGAGGCGCTGAACGCGGCGCTGGTTGCGGCCGCCAAACGGTTGACGGCAGGGGGAGAAGGGGCTCTCCTCACCCGCGCCCGCCACCGTGCCGCTTTCGCCGAAGCGCTCGCCGCGCTTCGCCGGGCTGAAGCCGCCCCCTGGCCCGAGCTCCGCGCCGAGGAGCTTCGCGCCGCCAACCGTGCGCTCGGCCGGGTTACGGGCGAGATCGGGGTCGAGGACATACTCGACGCGATTTTCCGGGATTTCTGCATCGGGAAGTGATATCGCGGAGGGTGCCCTCGTCCCTGGGCCGCGGCCATTCGCCTTCCCCCCCATCCGAGGCGCCTCGCGTGAGCGGAGAGCGGAAATCACGCCGCGAGGGGAGAGCGGGCATCGGGAGGGAGAGAGATGCTCTTGCGTCCCAGTGCGGGGTTTTGCATTGGCAGTAAGAGGGCTGGCGAGGGCAGCTGAAAAGGGGCGGATGAAACGGGGCGGCTGAGACAGGGTGGGAGAGCATCGGGGACGGAATGGAGACGGATTTCGAGACCTCGTGGGACGTGATCGTGGTGGGGGGCGGGCATGCCGGGACAGAGGCTGCCGCCGCCGCGGCGCGCTTTGGCGCGCGCACCCTCGTCGTCACCTTCGAGCGGCACAAGATCGGCGAGATGTCGTGCAATCCCTCGATCGGCGGGATCGGCAAGGGGCACCTCGTGCGCGAGATCGATGCGCTCGACGGTATCATGGGGCGGGCGATCGACCGCGCCGGGATCCATTTCAAGCTGCTCAACCGGAGCAAGGGGGCGGCGGTGCGCGGTCCACGCGCCCAGGCCGATCGTGAGTTCTACCGGCGCGCCGTGCAGGAACTGCTCGCCGCCGAGCCGAACCTCACGGTGCTCGAAGGCGAGGTCGCCGATCTCCTGCTCGACGGGACGGGGCGCGAAGTGGCGGGGGTGAGGCTTGCCGATGGCCGCGCCTTGCGGGCGGGAGCGGTGGTGCTCACCACCGGGACGTTCCTGCGCGGGCGGATCGTGATCGGCGAGGAGGAATGGCCGGCAGGACGGATCGGCGAGGCGCCGGCGCGGCGGCTTGGCGAGCGGCTCGAGGCGCTTGGTCTGCCGATGGGGCGGCTCAAGACGGGGACACCGCCGCGGCTTGCCCGCGACAGTATCGATTTTTCCGCACTCGCCGAGGATCCGGGCGATGACCCGCCGGTGCCGTTCAGCGCCTTGACGGAGACGATCGAGACACCGCAGGTGGTCTGCCATGTCACCCGCACCACGGCCGAGACGCATCGCCTGATCCGCGACAATCTCACCAAATCCGCGGTTTATGGCGGCAGGATCGCCGGGCGGGGCCCGCGTTATTGTCCCTCGATCGAGGACAAGGTGCACCGGTTCCCGGAGCGCGACAGCCATCAGATCTTCCTCGAACCGGAGGGTTTGACGAGCGATCTCATCTATCCCAACGGGATCTCGACCAGCTTGCCGCGCGCGCTGCAGGAAGCGTTCGTGCGCACCATTCCGGGGCTCGAGCGGGCGCGGCTGGTGCGGCCGGGCTATGCGGTGGAATACGATTATGTCGATCCGCGGGCGCTTGAGCCCACGCTCGAACTCAGGGCATTGCGCGGCCTGTTTCTCGCCGGGCAGATCAACGGCACGACCGGCTATGAGGAGGCGGCGGCGCAGGGCCTGATCGCTGGGCTCAATGCGGTGCGGCGGGCGGCGGGGAGCGATCTGGTGAGCCTCGGGCGTGGGGAGGCCTATATCGGGGTGCTGATCGATGATCTGACCACGCGGGGGGTGAGCGAGCCCTACCGGATGTTCACCTCGCGCGCCGAATTCCGTCTCTCGCTGCGGGTGGACAATGCCGATCTCCGGCTGACCCCGCGGGGCCTTGCCTGGGGCTGCGTGGGTGCGGCGCGGCAGGCCCATTTTGCCCGATTCGAGTCAGAGCTCGCCGCGCTGCGGGCGCGGCTTGGTGAGGCGGAGCGGGGAGCGTGGAAGCTTTTTGCCCGCGCCGATCTCTCGTCCGAGGACTTGGGGCGCCAATTGCCGTGGCTCGCGGAATTCGCGCCGCGGGTGATCGAGGTGTTGCGCATCGAGGCGCTCTATGCGGGGTATTTGCGGCGGCAGGAGCGGGAGATCGCCGAGCTCGAGCGGTTGGAACGGATCGCCTTGCGCGATATCGCCTATGAGGAGATCAAGGGGTTGTCGCGTGAGGTCTGTGAACGGCTCGCGCGGCATCGCCCCCCAACGCTTGCCGCGGCGGCGCGGCTCGAAGGGGTGACGCCGGCGGCGCTCGCGGTGATCGCGGCGCATGTGCGGCGGTGAGGAAGGGCGAGGGGTATGACGGTTCGCGTCGAACCGGGGCCGATGAATGAAGGGAACGTTCTTTCCGTTCCACGCGAAACATTGGACCGGTTCCGGGCCTATGTTTCCCGTGAAACCTGGGAGCGGTTGGAGGTCTATGTCGGCCTCTTGCGCCGGTGGTCAGGAACCCTCAATCTCATCGCGCCGGGCGATCTCGCCCGGGTCTGGAGCCACCACGTCGCCGACTCGTTGCAGCTTCTCCCCCTGCTCGCCTCCCACCGTCCCCCGCTCCTCGATATCGGTTCAGGCGGCGGCTTCCCGGGAATGGTGCTCGCCATCGCTCTCGGCGGGCCGGTCAGCCTGGTCGAGCGCGACAAACGCAAAGCGGCCTTCCTGCGCGAGGTGGCCCACACACTCTCTCTCCCGGTCAGCGTCCATGCTGCCGACATCGAAAGTCTCGATTTGCCCCCGCACGACATCGTCACCGCCCGCGCTGTCGCCCCGCTTGCGCAACTCATCGCCTGGAGCCGCCCCAAACTCAGCCGGGAAGGTGTCGCCTGCTTCTTCAAGAAGGACGAAGATTTGAAAGAACTCGACGCCATCGCCCTGCCCCCCTCCGCCCGCGTCCACCTCCATCCCAACCAGGTGCGGCCGGGGGGCAAGATCCTCCTCATCGAGGGCCTTGGTGCCGACCGGCCGAGCACGGAAGGAGCGGCGCAATGAACGGGGGCCGCCCCGCTTTCGTCCTCGCCATCGCCAACCAAAAAGGGGGCGTGGGCAAGACGACAACCGCGATCAACCTCGCTGCGGCGCTCGCTGCCGAAGGGAAGCGCGTCCTCCTCATCGACAACGACCCGCAAGGCAACGCCTCGACGGGCTTCGGCGTACCGCTCGCCGCCCGTCAGGGGGGTACGTATGCGGCGCTCACCGGCAGACGAAACTGGCGCGATCTTCTCCACACCCCGGAGGCCACGACGCCCCATCTCGCTATCCTCCCCGCCGATGCCCACCTCGCCGGGGCGGAGATCGAACTTGCCAGCGAGCCGGAGAGACCCTTCTTTCTCCGCCGGGTGGTCGAGGGGGTGCAGCGGGAAGGAGATTTTGCCTTCATCCTCATCGATTGCCCGCCCAGCCTCGGTCTCCTCACCCTGAATGGTCTCGTCGCCGCCGATGCGGTGATGGTGCCGCTGCAATGCGAGTTCTTCGCCCTCGAGGGACTCGCCCATTTTCTCAAGACGCTCGAGACGGTGCGCCAGAACCTCAACCGTGGCACCGCGCTGGAAGGCGTGGTGCTGACCATGTTCGACCGCCGCAACAATCTCTCCGAGCTGGTCGCCGCCGACGCGCGGAGTTTCTTCGGCGAACGGGTCTATGAGACCGTCATCCCGCGCAACGTTCGGATCTCCGAGGCCTCGAGCCACGGCCAGTCGATCTTCGCCTACGATCCCCGCTCGGCCGGAGCCCGCGCCTACCAAAGCCTCGCCCAGGAATTCCTCGCCCGTCGCAAGGACCACCGCCATGACCGCCCGCAATGAAACCTCCCGCCTCGGCCGCGGGCTCGCCGCC
>KN173913.1:7936-9353 GCA_000759655.1 Acidicaldus organivorans
GTGATGACGCTTCCCATCGAACGGCTCGCCCCTTCGCCCTTTCAGCCGCGTCGCAGCGCCGGACTCGATGAGGACTCGATCGCCGAACTCGCCCGCTCGGTCGCCGCGCACGGCGTGCTGCAGCCAATCCTCGTCCGCCGCGACCCGGTGACGCCGGAGACCTACCAGATCATCGCCGGGGAGCGGCGCTGGCGGGCGGCGCAACGGGCCGGGCTCCATGAAGTGCCGGTGATCCTCCGCCCCGTCTCCGACGAGGAGGCGCTGGTGGTGGCGATGATCGAAAACCTCCAGCGCCGCGATCTCGACCCGATCGAGGAAGCCGAGGGATATCAGCGTCTGATCGAGGAATTTTCCCTCACCCATGAGGCGCTCGCGGAAGCGGTGGGCAAATCCCGGAGCCACATCACCAACATGCTGCGGCTCCTCAAACTCCCGGCTTCGGTGCGGGAGGCGATCAAGAGCGGCGCCCTCACTTTCGGCCATGCCCGGGCCCTCCTCGCCCATCCGGACCCGGCCCAGGCGGCGCGTGAGGTGATCCGCCGCGGCCTCAGCGTGCGCGAGACGGAAGCGCTGAGCCGCAATCCCGCCGCCCTCACCGCCCAGCCCGCCCCGTCGGCGGAGGCGGCGGAAGACCCCAATATCGCCGCCCTGGCCCGCGACCTCTCCGAGCGGCTCGGGCTTCGCGTCAGCATCCGCTTCGATGGACGGCGCGGCTCGATGCGGATCGACTTCCAGGACCTCGACCAGCTCGATGGCCTGCTCGCCCTCCTCGCTCAGGGGGGCGGGGGCAGAAGCTAGGAGGCGCGGAGCCGACGCGCCGGATCTTAAGAGCGGTCCTTGCGCAACTCGAGGGCCTGATGCGCCGCCAGGGTCGCGATATCGACGATCTGGCTCACCGAGGCGTCCATCGGAATGAGCTGTGCTGCGCGCTGCAGCCCGACGATGAGCGGCCCGATCGCGCTCGCCCCGCCGAGCCGGGTGGCGAGCCGCGAGGCGATGTGCGCCGAATGGAGCCCCGGCATGACCAGCACATTGGCCGGGCCGGTGAGGCGGCAGAACGGATAGAGGGCGCGCAGGCTGGGCTCGAGCGCCACGTCGGGGCTGATGTCCCCGTCATGTTCGAAATCGGCGCCGATCTGATCGAGCAGCGCCACCGCATCGCGGATGGTCTGGCCGGTCGGGTGCATCGGATTGCCGAAGGTGGAATGCGAGACGAGCGCCACCCGCGGCGTGATGCCGAGGCTGCGCGCCGTCGCCGCTGCGCCGCGGGCGATGGAGACAAGCTCGGCCGCGCTCGGCCGCTCATGGATCAGGGTATCGGCGACCAGCACCGGGCCGGTCTGCGTGCCGAGCAGCAGGGTGATGCCGAAGGCGAGCCGTCCCGGCGCCGGGTCGATCACCCGGCGGATCTCTTCGA
>KN173913.1:9446-11929 GCA_000759655.1 Acidicaldus organivorans
GGGTGAGCCCGGTGATCATCGCATCCGCATCGCCGAGCGCCACCATGCAGGCGGCGAAGACATTGCGGTCCTGATTGACCATGCGCTGGCAGTCGCGGGCGAGGTAGCCGCGCCGCTGCAGCCGGGCGTAGAGAAAGGCGGCGTAACGCTGGTTGGAGTCGGAAAGCCGCGCGTTGTGGATCTCGATCCCCTCGATATTGCCGAGCCCGAGCGATTCGAGGGTGGCGAGCACCCGCTCCTCGCGCCCGATCAGGATCGGCGTGCCATAGCCCGCGTTGCGGAAGGCGACCGCGGCGCGGACCACCTTCTCCTCTTCCCCTTCGGCGAAGACGACGCGGGCCGGATTGGCGCGCACCCGTTCCATGATCGCATCGAGCGCGTTCACGGTGGGATCGAGCCGCGCCGAGAGCTCACGCGCGTAGCGGCGGAGATCGTTGATCGGCCGGCGCGCCACGCCCGAATCCATCGCCGCCTTGGCCACCGCGGGCGGGATGCGCGAAATGAGCCGGGGGTCGAAGGCGTTGGGGATGATGTAATCGGGACCGAAACGAAGCTGGCGCCCCGCCGAGGCGTGATGCACCTCATCGGGGACGTCCTCGCGGGCGAGCTGGGCCAGCGCCTCGGCCGCGGCGATCTTCATCGCCTCGTTGATGGTGCGCGCCCGCACGTCGAGGGCGCCGCGGAAAATGTAAGGAAAGCCGAGCACGTTGTTGACCTGGTTCGGATAGTCGGAGCGGCCAGTGGCGATGATCGCGTCAGGTGCTACCTCGCGCGCCTCCTCCGGGGTGATTTCGGGATCCGGATTGGCCATCGCGAAGATGATCGGGCGCGGGGCCATCGAGCGCACCATCTCCGGGGTGAGCGCCCCTTTGATGGAAAGCCCGAAGAAGACGTCCGCCCCTTCCAGCGCCTCGGCCAGCGTGCGCGCCCGGGTCGGCACCGCATGCGCCGCCTTCCACTGGTTCATCCCCTCGGTGCGGCCCTGATAGATCACCCCCTTGGTGTCGCAGAGGATGACGTTGGAGGGGCGAAGTCCCATCGCCTTGACCAGTTCGGCGCAGGCGATCGCCGCCGCTCCTGCCCCGTTGATGACGAGCTTGACATCGGCGAGATCGCGGCCGGTGAGGTGGCAGGCATTGATCAGCCCGGCGGCGGCGACGATCGCCGTGCCATGCTGGTCGTCATGGAAGACGGGGATGTCCATCAGCTCGCGCAGCCGCTGCTCGATGATGAAGCACTCCGGCGCCTTGATGTCCTCGAGATTGATGCCGCCGAAGCTCGGGGCAAGGAAGCGGACCGCATTGACGAACTCATCGACATCCTCGGTCGCCACTTCGAGGTCGATGCCGTCGATGTCGGCGAAGCGCTTGAAGAGGGCGACCTTGCCCTCCATCACCGGCTTGGCGGCGAGCGCCCCGAGATTGCCGAGCCCGAGCACCGCGGTGCCGTTCGAGATCACCGCGACCATGTTGCCGCGGGTGGTGTAGTCATAGGCATGATCCGGATTGCGGGCGATGTGCAGGCAGGGCTCGGCGACCCCGGGCGAGTAGGCGAGGCTCAAATCGCGCGCCGTGGCAAGCGGCTTGGTGATGCGGATCTCGAGCTTGCCGGGCCGTCCTTGCGCATGCAGGCTGAGCGCCTCTTCCGCCGTGATCCGTGCCGTGCGCGTATCCTTGCTCTCGGGCATCGTCTCCTCCCAATCTCGCGAACCAGTATTGCCCGCCTCGCGCTCCGAACGGAAGACGGGAGAGACGAAGATGGGAGAGACGAAGATGGGAGAGACGAGGAAGCGCCCCTCGCGCGGCGCGGGAGGCGGCGGGCAGAGGGGGTACTAAGAGCGGGGGAGGCTTGGGGATGAAAGAGGGGAGCAAGGCGGAGAGCGCGAAGGGGGCGTCGCGCCCGGGCCTTCCCTCCGCCGAGGGGGCGAGCCCGGCGCTCGCCCAGTGGTTCGCCGCCAAGGAGGCGCATCCCGATGCCCTCCTCTTTTTCCGCATGGGCGATTTCTACGAGCTCTTCTTCACCGATGCGGAGCGCGCCGCCGCCGCGCTCGACATCGCGCTCACCCATCGCGGCACCCATCAGGGGCGAAGCGTGCCGATGTGCGGCGTGCCGGTCGCCACCGCCGAGCTCTATCTCGGCCGCCTCATCCGCCAGGGCTATCGCGTCGCGATCGTCGAGCAGACCGAAGCGCCCCGTCCCGGCCGTGCAGCCAAGGGACCGATCCGGCGCGAGGTGGTCCGTCTGGTCACGCCGGGCACGCTCACCGAAGAGGGGCTGCTCGAGCCCGCCCGCCCCCAGCGCCTCGCCGCCTTCGCCCGACGCGGGGCCGAGGCGGCGCTCGCCTGGCTCGATCTCGCCGGCGGCGATTTCGCCACCGCCGCCCTCGCGCCCTCTGACCTTCCCGCCCTGCTCGCCGCGCTCGATCCCGCCGAGATCATTGCGGCCGAGGACGAGCCCCTCCCGCCCGAATGGGAGGCGCGGCG
>KN173913.1:12213-12904 GCA_000759655.1 Acidicaldus organivorans
CTCCCCGGCCGCCTTCGGGGTTTTTTCCGAAGCCGAAACGATTGCCGCGGCGCTCGCCGCGCTCTATGTCGAGCAGAGCCACGGCGGGCGGTTCCCGCCGCTTCCCCCGCCCAAGCCGGAAGGCGTGCGCGGGCGGGTGATGATCGATCCGGCGAGCCGCCGCAGCCTCGGCCTCACCCTGCCGCCCTCCGATCCCGCCTCGCTGCAGAGCGCGCTCGGGCGCACGCGGAGTGCGGCGGGCCTCCGGCTGCTCGGCGAATGGATCGCCTCGCCCCTCACCGATCTCGTCGAAATCACCGCCCGCGCCGAGGCGTGGAGCTGGCTTCTCACCCATCCCACCCTGATCGAGCCCCTCCAGCGCGCCCTCGCCCAGGCTCCCGATCTCGCCCGGGCAGTGGGCCGGATCGCGGTGGGGCGTGCTTTGCCGCGCGATCTCGCCGCGGTGCGTGATGCGGCGCGGCTTGCCGGCGACATCGCCCTCCTTTTCCCTGAGGCGTTCCCCGGGGCGGCGGTTGATCTGCCGCTGCGGCTCGGCGAGATCCTCGCCGTCCTCCGCACCCCCCGCCCGCTCGCCGCCCGGCTCGCCGCCGCACTCGCCGCGGAGCTTCCCGCCCGTTTCGAGGAGGGTGAGGTGATCGGGGCGGGCTTCGATGCGGCGCTCGATCGGGAGCGGGCGCTCCGCGATGAGGCG
>KN173913.1:13189-14339 GCA_000759655.1 Acidicaldus organivorans
ATCACGCTCAGCTCGGCTACGTCATCGAATTGCCGCGCGCCGCCGCCGCGCGCCTGCGCGATGAGCCCGCGCTCATCTTCCGTCAGGCCACCGCCCAGGGCGGGCGCTTCACCACTCCGCCGCTCCTCGAGCTCGAGCAGAAACTCGCCGAGGCCGCCGCCGCCGCGCAGAGGCGCGAGCAGGAGCTCATCGCCGCCCTTCTCGCCGAGGCCTTGGCCGAGCGCGAGGACCTCACCCGGCTCGCCCGCGCGCTCGCCGAACTCGACGTGTTCGCCGCCGCCGCCGATCTCGCCCGGCGCGAGGGCTGGTGCCGGCCGGTGCTCAGCGAGGATCTCGCCTTTCGCATCAAGGCGGGGCGCCATCCGGTGGTGGCCGCCGCCCTGGGGCGCGAGGCGCGGTTCGTTCCCAATGACTGCGATCTCTCCCCGCCGCGCCGGCTTGCCCTTCTCACCGGCCCCAACATGGCCGGAAAATCGACCTACCTCCGCCAGAACGCGCTGATCGCGGTGCTCGCCCAGGCGGGACTTCCCGTCCCGGCCCGCGAGGCGGAGATCGGCCTCGTTGACAAGATCTTCTCGCGTGTCGGCGCCGATGACGATCTGGTGCGCGGGCGGAGCACCTTCCTCGTCGAAATGACCGAGACCGCGGCGATCCTCCATCAAGCCACGCCGCGCTCCCTCGTCATCGTCGATGAGATTGGCCGCGGCACGGCGACCCTGGATGGGCTCGCCATCGCCTGGGCGGTGCTCGAGGCGCTGCACGACCGCATCCGCGCCCGCACCCTGTTCGCCACCCATTTCCATGAACTCGGGCGGCTCGCCGGCGAGCTTCCCCATCTCGTCCCCTTGACGATGAAGGTCGCCGAGCATCGGGGGCGGGTGGTCTTCCTGCACGAAGTCATCGAGGGAGCGGCCAACCGCTCCTTCGGCGTGCATGTCGCCCGCCTCGCCGGCGTGCCGGGGCCGGTGGTGGCGCGCGCCGCCGAGCTGCTCGAGGCGCTCGAGGCCCGCGCCGGGGAGCTCACGCTTGCCGGAGAATTGCCGCTTTTTGCCGCAGCCCGCCTCCAGCCCTCTCCCCACGCCGCCCGAGGAAATCCCGAGGCGGAAGAGGCGCGGGAAGAAAAAACCCCCGAGCCGCCGCCCCCCGATCC
>KN173914.1:0-953 GCA_000759655.1 Acidicaldus organivorans
CGCCCCGCCGCCGCGCCGCGCCGCCCCCTCCGGCCGGGCCATGGCGAGCGCGGTGCCGAGGAGAAAAACCCCGCCCGCGAGGCTCACCCCCGGCACGGCGAGCAGGGCACCGGCCAGGGTGGCGAGCACGATCCGGAACAGGACGGCAAGCCCGAGCCCCACGGCGAGCGCGCGTTTGCGCGCGGCCGGGGCGAGCGGTGCGGCCAGCAGCAGGAGGGCCAGCGCATTGTCCCCGGCGAGCAGCACATCGACGAGGACGATCGCCGCGACCTGGCCCGGGGCGAAAGCGCCGGGCGGCAGCGCGCCCGGAAAAACCATGCCGGAGGACCCTGCCCCCATCCGCGCCCCCTCAGAAACTGCCCCAAAGCCCGGCGTAGAGCGAAAGCGCGCCGACGGCGAGGAACATCCCCCCCACCAGCCCGCCCCGCCAGCCGGAGAGGTGCCTGCCCAGTTCGGGCACGCGGCGGCCCGCCAGGAACAGCACGGCGAGCATGGCGGGGAGGAGGACGGCATTGAGCACGCCCCCGGCCAGCGCCAGCGCCGCCGGGTCGGCGACGCGGGCGACGAGCAGCCAGGCTCCGCCGAGCGAGAGGGCGAACAGCGCGCGGAACAGGCCGGGGCGTTCGGCCCGGCCTTCGGTCAGCGCCCAGGCCACGGTATGGGCGAGCACGATCGCCGCGACCAGCGCCCCGCCGCAGACCCCGATCACGAAGAGGAGCCCCCCGGCGCGCGGGCCGAGCGCCACGGTGAAGGCGCGCGCCACCGTCTCCATCCGGCCGAGATCATCGCTGCCCGCCCCGCCCAGCCGGGCGCCGGCGATAATCAGGGCAGTGGTGACGATCTGGCAGAACGTGGCGCCGAGCAGGGTCTCCCAGCGCATCACGCCGCGGTCGGCCACGCTGAGGCCTTTGGCGCGGCTCGCCGCGTTCTGGTAATAGAGCGTCCAGGGAAAG
>KN173914.1:1073-5403 GCA_000759655.1 Acidicaldus organivorans
TGCCGATATTGGCGGCGAGCAGATAAAGATAGTCGCGATTGAAGAGCGGCCAGTCGAAGAGCTGCGCCGCGACAGGACGCGGCCTGGGCGCGGCCTGCCAGGCAAGGAGAAGGAAGGCGATCTCGCCCAAGCCCACCACGATCGCGATGTGCTCGACGATGCGGAACCGGCGCCGCCAGGCTACGGCGAGGACGAAGAGGGCGGCGATCAGGGCCGTTCCGGCCCGCGGGAGGCCGAAGCAGGAGGCCGCCCCGCCGATCCCGGCAAGCTCGGTGGCGAGCGTGGCGAAGGCGGAGAGCGCGAGCGCCGCCTGCATGAGGCGGGCGACCCATCCGCCGAGCGTGGCGCGCACCAGGGCGAAGAGCCCCTCGCGGCGCGCCATGCCGAGCAGGGCGGCGAGCGTCTGCGCCTCGAACAGGATCGGGATGAGAATGAATTGCAGGGCGACCAGCCGGTAGCCCCAGCTCGCTCCGCTCTGGACGGCGGCGATGATCGAGCCCGCCTCGGTGTCGGCGAGCATGGCGATGAGGCCGGGGCCGACCGCGGCGAGCCGCGCCGCCATCGTGCGCGGAGAAAGCGAAAGCGCGGCGGCGTTTTTCTCGCTCACCGTCCCTCCTCCGCCGAAGCCGGACGGGAGGCGAGGGCTGAAGCGGGGGCCGCGGTGGTGGCGGGAGCGGCAGGTGGGGCGGCGAGCAGCGCGGCGAGCGGGTCGGGTGGGGCAAGAAGGAGGGTGGGACGCGCCTTGGCGAGCGCGCCACGGGCGGAGGCGAGCATGCGGTAGAAGGCGAAGAAGCCGGGATCCTGGGCGAAGGCCTCCGCATAGGCCCGTCCCGCTTCCTCGTCAGCCGCGGCGCGGAGCCGGGCGGCGTCGAGCTCAGCCCGCGAGAGGATCTCGGCCCGCTCGGCATCCGCCTCGGCCATGATCTCCTGCGCCCGCGCTGAGCCCTCGGCGCGCAGCTCCTTCGCCTCGCGCTGGCGTTCCGAGACCATGCGGTCATAGATCGCCTGCGAGGTCTCGGCGGGGAGATCGACCTCGCGGATGCGCACATCGACCACCTCAATGCCGAGCGGGGCGGCGGTCTCCGCCACTTCGCGGCGGATCTGGGCGATCATCTCGGCCCGCTTGGGCGAGAGGAGGTCGGGTAGCGCCGCCTTGCCCAGCACCCGGCGGAGCGAGGCGCCAATCATCTGGCGGAGCTCGAGATCGGCGGCCCCGGGGGTGAGCAGGGTCTGGGTGAAGCGGAGCGGGTCGCGGATGCGGTATTCGGCATAGGTCGCCACCTCGAGGCGTTTCTGGTCACCGAGGATGACCGACTCGGAAGGCGGCGCCAAAGTGCGGAGCCGCGCCTCGATGAGTTGGGCGCGGTCGATGAAGGGGATGACGAGATGAAGCCCCGGCTTCTGCCAGAAGGCGACGAGACGGCCGAAGCGGAAGGCGAGCGCCACCGCCCCTTCCGGCACCACCACCGCGGCCTCCGCCGCAATGAGCGCGGCCAGCGCCAGCCCGGCGAGAAGGAAAAGCCCCGTTCGCCGCCCGCCCCGGCCCGCGCCGCGCGCCGCGCTCATCGCCCGCCCTCCGCGGAAGGCGCCTCGCCTCCCTTGGCGCCGCCGCCCCTTCCCTGAGAGGACGTGGCGGGTGCGCTTTTCGCTTCCCCCGATGCGCCGTCCGCCCCGGTGAGCGCCGCGCCGTCATGAAGCAAATGGAGCGCGGCGAGCCCGTTTTCGGTGGCGAGCACCACGTCGCGGCTCCTGGCGAGCACCGCATCGAGACTGTCGTAATAGAGACGCGCCGCGAAGACCGCGGGTGCGGCCTGATAGGCGGCATAGGCGGCGCGGGCGGCGGCGATGTCGCCATTGGCCCGCGCCAAGGTCTCGGCGCGGTAGGCGCGCGCCGCGCCGGTGATGCGCGCCGCCTCGCCACGGGCGCGGGGGAGGAGGTCGTTGCGGTAGGCCTCGGCCTCGTTGCGCGCCCGCACCTGATCGGCCCGCGCCCGCTGGACGTCGTTGAAGGCGTCGATCACCGCTGGCGGCGGATCGACCCGCTCGAGCCGGACGTCGAGGATTTCCACGCCGGCACCATAAGAATCGAGCAGGGACTGCATCTCGGCCTTGGCCTCCTCGGTGATCTGCTGACGGTGATCGGAGAAGGCGGCGAGAATCGGGTTCTCCCCGATCACCTCGCGCACCGCGGTCTCCGCCACCATGCGGATCAGCGCTTCCGGATCCTCGACATGGAACAAAAATGCGCCCGCGTCGCGGATGCGCCAGGCGACCGAATAGCCCGCCTCGACGATGTTCTCATCGCCGGTGAGCATGCGGCTCTCCGCCGTCTGGAAGGCTGAGACCTTGGTCACCTTGGGCAGGAGCACGGTCTCGACCGGATAGGGGAGGTGATAGTGAAGGCCGGGCGGTTCGGTGGCGACCCAGGCGCCGAAGCGGAGCACCACGCCCGCCTCATCGGGGGCGACCTTGTAGAACCCGGAGACCAGCCAGAGCGCGATGAGCAGCCCGACCAGCGCCGCCCGCTCGTTCCGTCCGGCCAGCGGCCAGGAAATGCGCGAAAGCTGTGCCAGTCCGCCGAACAGGGAAGACCCCGGACGCGACGGCGCGCCCTCTCTCGTCTCGCTTTCCATCGGCTCTTCACTCCCACCCGGTGGCCGCCCCCGCCCTCCGCGCGGAGTTCCGGACGGAGGACGGGGGCGTGACACCTTCGCTCCCGCCCCCCTTTTCCGCCCTCCTCTCGCCCCGCTCCTTGATTTATCTCAAAGCCTCTCCGCAAAGACCGTCCCACCTCCATCCCATGAACGTCATCCCGTCTTCCCACACCCCGTCTTCCGCCGCCTCGCCCGAGACCATAGCGGCAGCCCTCATCCGCGCCTTCGCCGCCTGCGAGCGGCGGGACTGGCCGTTCCGTCATCTATTGCTCTCCGCCTGCCTTCCCGAAGCGCTGCGGGCCGAGCTTGCCGCCTACGACCTGCCCCTGCCGCCGCCTGAGACCGGCTCGGGCCGGCGGGAGAGCGCCAATGAGAGCCGCTTCTTCTTCGACCCCGACCGGGCGGCAGCCTGGCCCGCGGCGGATGCGCTGCGGCGGGCCTTGATCGCCCCGGAGGTGGTGGCGGCGATTGCGTCGGCGAGCGGGGCTGCCCTTTCCGGCACCCATCTCCGCATCGAGTATTGCCGCGATCAGGACGGGTTCTGGCTCGAGCCCCATACCGACATCGCCGCCAAGCGGCTCACCTTCCTCATCTATCTTTCAGAGGAAGGCGGGCGCGAGGACTGGGGCACTGACCTCTATGACGCGGCGCTCCGCCATGTGGGCCGCGCCCCGGCCGGGCCGAATCGCGGCCTCGTCTTCGTCCCCGCCGCCGATACCTGGCACGGGTTCGAAAAGCGCCCGATCCGCGGGCTTCGCCGCAGTCTCATCATCAACTATGTCGGCCCCGAGTGGCGCGCCCGTCACGAGCTCGCCTGGCCCGATCAGCCGCTTCCCTGAGCGTCCGGCTCCTCCGGGCCAAGGGCATCCGCTGACGGGCCCTGCTTTCTCCCCCGCCCGGCCTCGCCGAGCGGGTGATGCGCTTCCACCACCCGGCGCAGACGCTCGGCGGCGAGATGGGTGTAGATCTCGGTGGTGGTGATCGAGGCATGGCCGAGCAGGGCCTGCACGGCGCGGAGATCGGCGCCGCCGGCGAGGAGATGGGTGGCGAAGGAATGGCGCAGCACATGAGGTGAAAGCCGCGCCGGATCGATTCCGGCGGCGAGCGCCACCTCCTTGAGTAGCTTGGCGAGTCCCTGACGGGTCATCGGGCGCGCGGGATCGCGGCCGGGAAAGAGCCAGCTTCTCGGCGCGCGGGTCTTGGGCAGGTCGGCAAGCGCCGCCCGCGCCGCCTCCGAGAAGGGGACGAGCCGCTCGCGCCCGCCCTTGCCGCGGATGAGGAGCACGCCCGCCCCGCCCGCCGCCAGCGCCTCGCGCCGCAGGGCGAGCATCTCGCTCACCCGGAGGCCACTGGCGAAGAGGAGCTCGAGCGCGGCCCGCGCCAGCGCCCCGCGCCGCCTGGGCATTGCTCCGGTGGCCGCGACCAGCGCCTCGATCTCGGCGAGCTCCAGATAGCGGGGAAGGGATTTGGGAAGCTTGGGAGACTCGATCGCCCGGCTTGGATCATCCTCCCGCCAGCGCATCTCGGAGGCGAAGCGGAAGAAGCGCCGCAATGCCGCCCGCCGCCGGGCAAGGGTGCGGGCGGCCATGCCGCGGCGGGTGAGATCGGCGAAATAGGCGGATACCGTCTCGGGCCCCGCCGTCTTCAGCCCCTCGCCGCGCCTTTGGGCAAAGGTG
>KN173914.1:5654-6179 GCA_000759655.1 Acidicaldus organivorans
CGGCCTCGGCGGCGAGCATTTCGAGAAAGGCTTCGATCTCCTCCATCCCCTCCCCCGCCCTGCTCCGCCGCGGCGTCCGCCTCGCTCAATGGGCCGGGAGCAGTTTTTCGACCGGGATCGTCTTGTCCACCGCGACCGGCGTGGGCTGAGGGGGAAAGAGGCCGAGCCAGAGAAAGACGAGCGCGGCGGCAACTAGGCCAAGACCGACGACGATGATCAGGGTAAGCCGCATCTCTCCCGCTCTCCTTCCGGCGTTTCCGGCCCGCCTCCGGCCCCGGGCCCCTGCATGGCCGGCCCGCCGCGGCATGTGCTAGCTTTTGCGCCCGTTTCAGGCAACACCTCGGCCATGCAGAGCGAGAAAACGACCCCGTTCGAGACAACGACCCTCCCCTCCGCGCTTGCCGGACGCAGCCTGGTGCTCACCGGCATGATGGGCGCGGGCAAGACCACGCTTGGCCGCAGGCTCGCCGCACGGCTCGGCCTTCCCTTCCGCGACGCCGATGTCGAGATCGAGGCCGCGGCCGG
>KN173914.1:6271-14975 GCA_000759655.1 Acidicaldus organivorans
AATGAGCATTTCCGAAATTTTCGCCCGCTTCGGCGAGCCTGCCTTCCGCGAAGGTGAGGAGCGCGTCATCCGCCGCCTGCTCGAAGGCCCGCCCATCGTGCTCGCGGTGGGGGGCGGCGCCTTCATGAACCCGCGCACCCGCGCCCTCTGCCGCGCCCGCGCGGTGAGCCTCTGGCTGCGCTGCGCCCTTCCCACCCTCATCGCCCGCGTCGCCGGCCGCACCCACCGCCCGCTGCTCGCGGGCGGCGATCCCGCCGCCGTCCTCGCCCGCTTGATGGCCGAGCGCCATCCCGTCTATGCCGAGGCCGACCTCATCGTCGATGGCGATGACGCAAGCGTGGAGGAGACGATGGAGAAGGTGCTCGCGGCGCTCGATGCCTATACCCCCCCGGCAAGGGTGCCGGTCGGCCTCGCCCACGCCTCCTACGAGGTGCTGATCGGCGCGGGGCTGCTCGATCGGGCAGGCGCCCATCTCGCCCCCGTCCTTCCCCAGAAGCGCGCCATCATCGTCACCGACGCCGAGGTGGGGCCGCTCTATGCGGCGCGCCTCAGGGCCGCCCTTGAAGAGACCGGCTTCAGCGTGGCCGAGGAGCGGGTGGCGGGGGGTGAGGAGTCGAAGTCGCTCGCCACCTACGCCGACCTCGCCGAGCGCATCCTCGCCCGCGGCATCGAACGCCGCACCACCATCATCGCGCTCGGCGGGGGGGTGATCGGCGATCTCGCTGGTTTCGTCGCCGCCACCCTGTTGCGCGGGCTTCCTTTCGTGCAGATCCCGACCACGCTGCTTGCCCAGGTCGATTCGAGCGTGGGCGGCAAGACCGGCATCAACTCGCGCCACGGCAAGAACCTGATCGGCGCGTTCCACCAGCCGCGGATGGTGCTCGCCGACACCTCCCTGCTCGAAACTCTTCCTTTGCGCGAACGCCGCGCGGGCTACGCCGAAATCGTCAAGGCGGCATTGATTGGGGATGCGGATTTCTTCGCCTGGTGCGAGGCGAACGGCGCGGAGGTGATCGCGGGCGGGGCGGCGGCGGTCGAGGCGATCCGCCGCGCGGTGGAATTCAAGGCGGAGGTGGTCGCCGCCGATGAGCGGGAGGAGAATCCCGATGGCGGCCGGGCGCTCCTCAATCTTGGCCATACGTTCGGGCATGCGATCGAGGCCGAGTGCGGCTATCGCGACGTGCTGCATGGCGAGGCGGTGGCGGTGGGGACGGGGCTCGCCTTTCTTCTCTCCGCCGAGCTCGGTCTCTGCCCGCCCGAGGATGCGGCGCGGGTGATCGGCCATCTCGGCGCGGTCGGGCTTCCGGCGCGGCTCGGCGACCTCCACCGCCCCTTCTCCGCCGAGGCGCTGATCGGGCACATGCGGCGCGACAAGAAGGTGCGCGACGGGGCCCTCACCCTCATCCTCGCCGAGGGGATCGGCAAGGCGGTGCTGCGCCGCGACATCCCCAAGGACCGGGTTCGCGCCCTTCTCATCGGCGAAGGGGCGCGCTCCTGAAAGGGCGGTGAAACGGAAACCCAAAAAGAGGAAAATGGTGGGGGAAAATGGTGGGCGGTACTGGGATCGAACCAGTGGCCTCCCGCGTGTCAAGCGGACGCTCTCCCGCTGAGCTAACCGCCCCACCGGCGGGCTTGCTTCTAGCCTCGCCCCGCCCGGAGGGCAAGCCCCGGTAGAGATGAAAACCCCCCGATCAAATCCCCATGCAAAGGTCCCGAAGAAAGGGCAGAACCGGAAGAGAGGGGATGACAAGCGGGGCGGAGAGACTTTTTAATGAAGCGATGGACGCCCTCGCCGCGCCGCTGCCCGCCCCGCTTCCGCCGCTCTCCGAACCACCCTACCGGGAGGACGGGGTAAGCCCGCCGTTTCTCACCCCTCTCCTCCTCACCTCGCCCCATTCCGGACGCTATTACCCCCCCGATTTCCTCGCCGTCTCCCGCCTCGATCTCCCCGCACTTCGCCGCAGCGAGGACGCCTTCGTCGATGCGATCGCCGCCGCGGGGCCGAAGCTCGGGATTCCCCTGCTCGCCGGACATTACGCGCGCATCTTCTGCGATCTCAACCGCGGGCCGTGGGAGCTCGACCCGGCGATGTTCGCCGAGACGCTGCCCGATTTCGTCACCACCACCACCCCCAAGCTCGCCGCGGGTCTCGGCACACTGCCCCGGCTGGGCGCGGGCAGCGAGCCGATCTATCGCGACAAGCTCTCCTTCACCGAAGCCGAACGCCGGGTGCGCGGGGTGTGGGAGCCGTTCCATGCCCGGCTCGCCGCGCTGATCGGGGAGATCCGCGCCACCCATGGCGGGGTGGTGCTGCTCGATCTCCACTCCATGCCTGAACTCAGCCTCGCCGGACTGCCCCCGGCCGACATCGTGCTCGGCGATGCGCATGGCGCCTCGGCCGACCCCACCCTGGTTGCGCGGATCGCTGCCCTGTTCACCGCGCAAGGATTGCGGGTGCGTCGCAATCACCCCTACGCCGGGGGCTACATCACCCGCCATTACGGAACCCCCGCGGCGGGCGTGCACGTGGTGCAGATCGAAATGGCGCGACGGCTTTACATGGACGAGCGCACCCTCACCGCCCATGCCGGGCTCTCGCGCCTCCGCTCGATCCTCGAGGAGGTGCTCGCCAAGCTCCGCCGCGAGGCGGAGGCCTGGCTTCCCCCCACTCAGGCCGCCCGGCCGGGAAGACGCTGACGGAAGGCGAGCGCCTCGGCGAGATGGGGACGCTCGACCCGTTCCTCGCCGGCGAGATCGGCGATCGAGCGCGCCACCCGCAGAAACCGCGCGAAGCCCCGCCCGGAAAGGCCGAGCGGCTCGGCCGCCTGCTCGGCGAAGCGCCGCGCTTCGCCACTCAGCGCCACCGCCCCCGGATCGAGTTCGGCATTGGGCTTGCCCTGACGGGCGAGCGCCCGGGCGCGGGCTTGCGCCACCCGTGCCGCCACCACCGACGAGGGCTCGCCCGCCGGGGCGCGGGAGAGTTCGGCAGGCGGGATCGGGGTGACCTGGACGGTGAGATCGATGCGGTCGAGCAGCGGGCCGCTCAAGCGCGCGAGATAATCTTCGCCGCAGCGCGGCGCGCGGGAGCATTCGCGGGCGGGCGTGCCGAGATGGCCGCAGCGGCAGGGGTTCATCGCGGCAACCATCTGGAACCGGGCGGGATAGGTGACATGGGCGGCAGCGCGCGCCACCGCAATCCGCCCGGTCTCAAGCGGCTGGCGCAGCGCTTCGAGGACGGGGCGCGGAAACTCGGGAAGCTCGTCGAGAAAGAGGACCCCGCGATGGGCGAGCGAGATCTCGCCTGGCCGGGCGCGTTGTCCGCCCCCGGTGAGCGCCGCCTGCGAGGCGCTGTGATGTGGCTCGCGATAGGGCGGCCGGCGGATCAGCCGCCCCTCCTCGAGGAGGCCGGCGAGCGAGTGGATCATGCTCACTTCGAGCGCTTCGGTAGGCGTGAGGTCGGGAAGGATGGAGGGAAGGCGCTCGGCGAGCATCGACTTCCCCGCTCCCGGCGGGCCGACGAGGAGCAGATTGTGCCTTCCCGCGGCGGCGATCTCGAGGGCGCGGCGGGCGCTCTCCATCCCCTTGACCTCGGCGAGATCAGGCCGCCCCGTTTCCTCGCGCGGCAAGGCGGGCGCCGGCGGGGTGAGCATCTGATGGCCGCGAGGGTGATTGATCAGCGAGAGGAGATCGGGGGCGGCGATCACCGCGAGCCCGCCGGCCCAGGCCGCCTCGCCGCCCTGCGCGGCCGGGCAGATCAGGCCGAGATCACGCGCTAGCGCCCCGATCGCCGCGGGCAGCACGCCCGCCACCGGCAACAGCCGCCCATCGAGCGAGAGCTCGCCGAGGGCCGCATATTCGAGGAGTTCCTCGGCGGGGATGACGCCCATCGCGGCAAGCACGCCCAAAGCGATGGGAAGGTCGAAATGGCTGCCCTCCTTGAGGAGGTCGGCGGGGGCGAGATTGACCACCACCCGTTTGGCAGGAAGCGAGAGCCCCATCGCGCCGAGCGCGGCCCGCACCCGCTCCCGCGCCTCGCCCACCGCCTTGTCGGGAAGGCCCACCACGAGAAAGGCGGGAAGCCCAGAAGCGACCTGCACCTGCACCTCGACCGGCACCGCTTCGATGCCGACGAAGGCGAAGGAGGGGATGCGGGCGATGGTGGCGGGATCGGCGGGTGGGGCGTGGAGATCGCCCATCGCATCTTTCCTGCCCGACCACGCTGATGCGCGCAAGAGTTTTGTCAACTTCGCGTGAAAGTTGAGACGCCCGCCCCGTGCAAGGAGGGTCGCTTCGCCCGAAGATTGAAAAGCTGCTCAATGCTCGGCGACGGCGAGCGGGGCGGGCGGCGCGCTCCGCTTTTTGGCCTTGCTGGTTTTGCTCGCCTTGCGCTTTGTCCCCGCCGCGTGACGGGCCGTTCCGTGATGCGAGGAGGGGACGGAGGTTTCGGCCGGACGCGGCGGGAGAGACCGCACATAGGCGATCGTCTCGGCCGGGAGCGCCTTGCCCCGCCGCGCATGGGCAAGCCACGCCTCAGGTCCGGCATTGTAGGCGGCGAGGACGTTC
The DNA here is from genome assembly GCA_000759655.1 of Acidicaldus organivorans. Lineage (GTDB taxonomy): Bacteria > Pseudomonadota > Alphaproteobacteria > Acetobacterales > Acetobacteraceae > Acidicaldus > Acidicaldus organivorans. The sequence goes on from KN173914.1 coordinate 10,835, forward strand.
CCCGGGCCGACCTCCGCGGCGAGGTCGTGGAGATAGGCCGTGCCGGCGAGGATGTTGTCACGCGGCGCGAAAGGGTCGGCGCCGAGACCGTATTTGGCGCGCATCGCCTCATAGGTGCGCGGCATGAGCTGCATCAGCCCCCGCGCTCCTTCCCGCGAGACGGCATGCACCTCGCCCCTCGATTCCTTCCAGATCACCGTCCGGATCAGGTCGGGAGAAACGTCGAAGCGGGCGGAAGCCTCGGCGATATAAGGCCCCCAGGGATCGGAATCGGGCCCGGGCGCCGGATAGCCCTGCACGAGATGGGGCGCGGGCGGCAAGGCCCCCGAGGTGGCGCAGGCGCCGAGGAAAAGCAGGAGGCCGAACCCCGCCGCCCGTCCCCAGAAGGCGGGAGGCGGCGGCGCGAGGCGCGACGGACTTGCGGGGAGAGAGTTCATCGTCACCATCCTCCTTCTTCTCCCAGAGCCTTCTTCCGAAGCGGCCGCATGGGCCTTCGGAGCGGATGGCGGGACGCCTCAGGCGCCGGGGGCGGAAAGGGCAGCGCCTTTCGGCGCCTCCTCCTCGCGTTCGGCCCGCTCCGCGTAACGGCGGGCGAGCCAGGCACAGACCATGAGCTGCATCTGATGGAAGATCATCAGCGGCAGCACCGTCATCCCCACGGCGGGGCCGGCGAAGAGGACGTTCGCCATCGGAATCCCGCTCGCCAGCGTCTTCTTCGAGCCGCAAAACACGATCGCGACCTCATCGGCGCGCGGGAACTTCAACGCTCGTGACCCATAGGTGGTGATGAGGAGGACGGCTCCCAGTAAAATTCCGTTGACCGCGACGAGGATGACGAAACGGAGCGGCGGCAGCTGGTGCCAGATCCCGTGCACCACCGCCTCGGAGAAGGCGACATAGACGACGAGCAGGATCGAGCTGCGGTCGGTGACGGCGAGGATGCGCCGGTTGCGCGCCGCCCATTCGCCGATCAGGGGCCGCAGCGCCTGACCCGCGAGAAAGGGGACCAAAAGCTGGAGCACGATCTTCTCCACCTCGCCAAACGAGATCCCTCCGCCGTGCAGGCGCATGAGCAGGGTGACGAGGAGCGGGGTGAGGAAGATCCCGATCAGGTTGGAGGCGGTCGCCGCGCAGATCGCCGCCGGCACGTTGCCGCGGGCGATCGAGGTAAACGCGATCGAAGACTGCACGGTGGAGGGAAGGGCGCAGACGAAGAGGACGCCCATCCACAGCGGCTCGCTCAACAGCGGGCGGAGAAGGAGATGCAGGGTGACGCCGAGGAGGGGGAAGACGACGAAAGTCGCCGCCATGATGAGGAGATGGAGCCGCCAGTGGGTGAGGCCGGAGAGGACCGCCTCGCGGGAGAGCCGCGCCCCTTGCAGGAAGAAGAGGGCGGCGATGGCGAAGACGGCGAGCCATTTGAACACCGTCTCGCTGGTGCCCTGACAGGGCAGCACGGTGGCGGTCGCCACCACCGCGATGAGGGCGAGGGTGAAGGGGTCGGGGCGGAAGAGGGAGGCCGCGCGGAGCGCCATGGAGGGGCGCTCAGCCGAGGGGGGTGAGCGTGGCGCGGAAGCGGCGGGCGAGCCTCACGTAATGGACGGCGGTGAGGGCCCACTGCGCCCGTTCTTCCGGGCTCATCACCCGGGCGAGCCGCGCCGGCCGCCCGGTCCAGAGCTCGTTGGGCCCGATCCGCTTGCCGGGGGCGAGCAGGGCGCCTGCGGCCAGCATGCCCCCTTCCTCGATCACCGCGCCATCCAGCACCACCGCGCCCATGCCGACGAAGGCGCGGTTGGCGAGCGTGCAGGCATGGATGATCGCGGCATGTCCGATCGAGACGTCATCGCCGATCAGGGTGGCGAGCGGGCGGCCCTGGATCTCGCCGCTGTTGACATGGATCACCGTGCCATCCTGGATGTTGCAGCGCGCGCCGATGCGGATCGCGTTGTCATCGCCGCGCAGCCCGCAGTTGAACCACACATTGCTCTCGGCGCCGATCTCGACGTCGCCGATGATCACTGCCCCCGGCGCCACCCAGGCCGTCTCATGGATGCGGGGCGTCTTGCCCTCAAAGGCGAAGAGGCACGGCGTGGCCTCTCTCGGTGACGGGAGACGGATCGCTTCATCGGCCATCGCTCATCCCTCCTCCGCTCTCGGCGCCTCAGATGCGAGCCCCAGATAATTGAGCCCCAGCATCAGCGCCGCATTCTGCACCGCAGCCCCCGCCGCGCCCTTGCCGAGATTGTCGAGGGCGGCAACCAGCAGCGCCTGGCTCGTCTCCTCGCGGGCGAAGACCCGGATCTCGAGATCATCCCACGGCGCGGCGCGCTCGGCTGCGAGCCGCTCGGGCTGCTCGCTCAGCACGTGGACGTGCCGCGCCCCGCGGTAATGCGCCTCGAGCACGCCGAAGAGATCGCGCGCCCGGGGCCGCGCCGGCAGCGCATCGAGAAAAAGCGGGATGGCGACGAGCATGCCGCGGTAGAAATGCCCGACCGAGGGAAGAAAGAGCGGCGGACGGGCGAGCCCGGCGTAGCGGATGATCTCGGGGAGGTGCTTGTGGGCAAGCCCGAGCGCGTAGAACTCGAAAGCGGGCCCGGCTTCCGCCTCGTGGGCGGCGATCATCGCCCGTCCCCCGCCCGAATAGCCGGAGACGGCGTGAATGGTGATCGGATAATCGGCGGGGATCAGGCCTGCAGCGATCAGGGGATGGAGGAGGGCGATGGCCCCGGTGGCGTAGCAGCCGGGATTGGCCACGCGCGGGGCGGCGGCGATGGCCTCGGCCTGGGCGGGGGTGAGTTCGGGAAATCCATAGACCCAGCCCTCGGCGACCCGGTGCGCGGTCGAGGCGTCGATGATCCGCGGCGGCGTGGAGAGACCCGCCGCGATCTCCACCGCCCGGCGCGCCTCCGCATCGGGCAGGCAGAGGATGACGAGATCGGCCTCCGCCATCGCCTCGCGCCGCGCGCCCTCGTCCTTGCGCCGCTCGGGAGGAAGGGAGAGGAGGCGCACATCCGGGACCCCCGCCAGCCGCTCGCGGATCTCGAGCCCGGTGGTGCCCGCCTCGCCATCGATGAAAACGCGCCAGACCATGAGCTCCTCCGACGCCATCGAACCCCGGCCTTTGCCGGAAGGCAAGAGGCCGGAGGGCGGGGCCGGGGTTCGGGACGATCAGCGCTTCGAGAACTGGAAGCTGCGGCGCGCCTTGGCGTGGCCGTATTTCTTGCGCTCGACGACGCGCGGGTCGCGGGTGAGGAAGCCCGCCGCCTTGAGGATCTTGCGGAGCTCCGGCTCATAGTTGACGAGCGCCCGCGAGATGCCGTGGCGGATGGCGCCGGCCTGGCCGGAGAGCCCGCCGCCCTTCACCGTGCACATCACGTCGAACTGGTTGTAGCGGTCGGCGACCAGGAAGGGCTGGGTGATCAGCATGCGCAGCACCGGCCGGGCGAAATACTGATCGACCTTCTTGCCGTTGACGGTGATCTCGCCCCGCCCCGGCTTGATCCAGACGCGGGCCACCGCGTTCTTGCGCTTGCCGGTGGCATAGGCGCGGCCCAGCGCGTCGCGCTTGGGCTCCGGTGTTGCGGCCTCGGGGGAGGTGGCCGAGGGAATGGCGCCGGCGAGGTCCTTGAGGTCGGCGAGGGTGCGGGTGGTGGAGGTGCCGGACATCGTCAGCTCCTCTTGTTTTTCGGATTGAGGGCGGCGAAGTCGAGCGGCTTCGGCGCCTGGGCTTCATGCGGGTGCTCGGGGCCGGGATAGACGTGGAGGTTGCGCATCTGCCGCCGCCCGAGCGGGCCGCGGGTGATCATCCGCTCCACCGCCTTGATCAGGACGCGCTCGGGGTGCTTGCCCGAGAGCCTCTCGCGCAGGCGGCGCTCCTTGATGCCGCCCGGATAGCCGGTGTGGTAGTAGAAGACCGACTGCTCGAGCTTGTTGCCGGTGACCCGGATCTTGGCGGCGTTGATGACGACGACGTGATCGCCGCAATCGACGTGCGGGGTGAACTGGGGCTTGTGCTTGCCACGCAGGCGGGCGGCGATGAAGGAAGCGAGCCGGCCGAGCACCACGCCATCGGCGTCGATCAGCACCCAGTCCTTCTTCACCTCCTGCGGGCGCAGTGAAACGGTGGTTTTCATCTCAGGCG
>KN173914.1:15074-19367 GCA_000759655.1 Acidicaldus organivorans
CCCTTTGCGAAACTGCGCGGGCTTATGATCAAGACCGCCCGCCCCGTCAAGCCTCCCGCCATGAGGTAACATGATACCACAATGGGGTAATATGATACCACAAACCTCCCTCCCCGCCCGCATCCACCTCATCGGCGCCTCGGGCCGCTCCGGCGCCGCCCTGACGCGCGCCCTGCTTGCCCGCGGCGTCGAGGTGGTGCCCGTGGTGCGCGATCCGGCCAAATTCACCGCGCTCGGTCTCCCCTTCGCCCCCCGCACCGCCGATCTCGCCCGTGCCGATCTCACCCGCGCCGATGGCGCGCTCGCCGAGGCCCTGGCCGATGCCACCCACATCGTGAACACCGCGCATGCCCGCCATACGGAGGCGCTGCTCGCCGCCGCTCCCAAGGCGGCCCGCCTCGTCCTCCTCGGCAGCACCCGCCGCTTCACCCGTTTCCCCGACGACAACGCCCGCGCCCTCATCGCCGCCGAAAAGGCCTTCCTTGCCTCCGGCCGCCAGGGGGTCCTCCTCCACCCGACGATGATCTACGGGGCGGACGGCGAGAGCAATGTCCGCCGCCTCGCCGCCCTCATCGCTCGCCTCCCCGTCCTTCCCCTGCCCCGGCGCGGGCAAAACCTGGTCCAGCCGATCTATCAGGACGATGTCACCGAGGCCCTGCTCGCCGCGCTCGCCATCCCCTGGGAGAGGCCGGAGGTGCTCGTCGTTGCCGGACCCGAACCGGTGACCTACGCCGAACTGATCCGGGCGGTGGCCCGCGCCACGGGACGCCGCCCTCCGCCCATCCTTCCCGTCCCCGCCACCCTCCTCTTCGCCGCCCAGCCCCTCCTCCGGTTCCTCCCCGGCCTTCCCCCGGTGGGGCGGGATGAGATCCGCCGCCTGCTCGAAGACAAGGCGTTCGATATCACCCCCGCCCGCGCCCGGCTCGGCTTCGCCCCCCGCCCGCTCGATGAGGGGCTTGCGGAAATGTTCGGGAGGGCGAGAATGCCAGGGAGGTAGAGCCGGAGGGGAAGAGATGCCGATCATCAACCGTATCGCCGCATTCGCCGATGAGATGACCGCCTGGCGGCGCGACTTCCATCAGCATCCTGAGCTCGGCTTCGAGGAAGTGCGGACGAGCGGCATCGTCGCCGAGAAATTGAGGAGCTTTGGCGTCGATGAGGTGATCACCGGCATCGCCCGCACCGGCGTGGTGGGCGTCATCCGCGGCCGCATCGAGAGCCCGCACGCCATCGGGCTCAGGGCCGACATGGACGCGCTCCCCATCGAGGAACGGACCGGGCTCCCTCACGCCTCGCGCCATCCCGGCAAGATGCATGCCTGCGGCCATGACGGGCACACCACCATGCTGCTCGGCGCGGCGCGCTATCTCGCCGAGACACGCAATTTCGCGGGCACCGTCTATGTCATCTTCCAGCCGGCCGAGGAGGGGCTCGGCGGCGGGCGGGAGATGGTGAAGGAGGGTCTCTTCGAGCGATTCCCGATGGAGCGCGTCTTCGGCCTGCACAACTGGCCGGGACTGCCCGAGGGCGTCTTTGGCTGGCGGGTCGGTCCGACCATGGCTGCTGCCGCCCAGATCGACATCACGCTCACCGGCAAGGGGAGCCACGGCGCGCAGCCCCATCTCGGCAACGATCCGGTGGTGATCGCCTGCCAGATCGTGAGCGCGCTGCAGACCATCGTCGCCCGCCGCGTCGATCCGGTCCGCGCCGGAGTGCTCACCATCGGCCATATCGCGGGCGGGGATACCTACAACGTCATCCCCGAGGTGGTGCGGATGAAGGGGACGGCGCGCTGGTTCGACGACAAGGTAGGCGATCAGCTCGAGAGCGAGACCATCCGGCTGGTGAGCGGCATCGCCGAGAGTTTTGGCGCCAAGGCAGAGGTCGCCTTCCGCCGCACCTATCCTGCCACGGTGAACGAACAGGAATCGACCGAACTCGCCCGCAAGGCGGCCGAGGCGGTGGCCGGGCCCGCCAATGTCCGCGAGATGCCCGACCCCACCATGGGAGCGGAGGATTTCTCCTTCATGCTCAACGCCAAGGCGGGAAGCTACATCATGCTCGGCGCCGGGCGCGGCCCCAACTCTCCCGGGGTCCACAATCCGGGCTATGATTTCAACGACGCGATCCTTCCCATCGGCGCCTCCTACTGGGCGAGCTTGGCCGAACAGATCCTCGCCCCCACATGAGGGGGAGGAAGAGCCCTTCCCCACCAAGCCCAGGATCAGGACGCATCCCCATCAGGACCACGGATTTGAGGAGCGGTTGCGCGCATGGACCAGAACATCGCCCCTGAGGCGGCCCGCGAGGGCGCGCTTCCCGAATGGGATTTGAGCGATCTCTACCCCGCCCCGGAGAGCCCCGCGATCGAGGCGGATCTCACTTTGGCGGCGCGCGAGGCGGAGGCTTTCGCCGCGCGTTACCGGGGCAACCTCGCCCGTCTCGCGGGAGATGCGCTCGCCGAAGCGATCGCCGCTTACGAGGCGATCGAGGAACGGCTCGGCAGGCTCATGGCCTATGCCCAGCTCTACTTCGCCGCGCTTTCCACTGATCCCGAGCGGGGCCGCTTCTATCAGCGGATCAGCGAGCGGGTGACGGCGATCTCCTCCAACCTGCTCTTTTTCACCCTCGAGCTCAATGGGCTCTCCGACGAGACGCTCGAGGCGGCGCTCGGCGCCTCTCCCGCCCTCGCCCGCTACCGCCCCTGGCTCGATGAGCTCCGCGTCTTCCGCCCCCACCAGCTTGAGGAGGCCCTCGAACGCCTTCTCCATGAAAAGGAGGTCACCGGCCCCGCCGCCTGGACGCGGCTCTTCGACGAGACGATGGCCGCGCTCCGCGTGACCTTAGAGGGGGAGGAGATCCCGCTCGAGGCGGCGCTCGAGAAACTCGCCGAGCGCGACCGCGCCCGCCGCGAGGCCGCGGCGCACGGCATCGCCGCCACCTTGGGCCGCCATATCCGCCTCCTTGCCTTCATCACCAACACGCTCGCCAAGGACAAGGAGATCGTCGATACGTGGCGGCGCTATCCCTATCCGTGGAGCTCCCGCCACCGCGCCAACCTGGTCGAAGACGAGGTGATCGACGCGCTCGAACAGGCGGTGGTCGAGGCCTATCCGAGGCTCGCCCATCGCTACTACGCGCTCAAGGCGCGCTGGCTCGGCCTGCCCAAACTCGCCTACTGGGACCGCAACGCGCCCCTGCCCGAGGCGGAGGACCGGCGCATCCCCTGGGCGGAGGCGGTCGAGATCGTGCGCGGCGCCTATGCCCGCTTCTCGCCCAGGCTCGCCGAACTCGCCGAGCCCTTCTTCTCCCGTCCCTGGATCGACGCGCCCCCGCGGCCGGGCAAGGCGGGCGGGGCCTTCGCCCATCCTACCGTGCCCTCGGCCCATCCCTATCTCCTGCTCAACTATCACGGCCGGCCGCGCGACGTGATGACGCTCGCCCATGAGCTCGGCCACGGCGTGCACCAGCGGCTCGCCGCCCGCCAGGGCTATCTCCTCAGCCAGACCCCGCTCACCCTGGCCGAGACCGCCTCGGTGTTCGGCGAGATGCTCACCTTCCGCGCCCTGCTCGATGCCGAGACCGATCCCGCCCGCAAGCGGCTCCTGCTCGCCGGCAAGGTGGAGGACATGCTGAATACGGTGGTGCGGCAGATCGCCTTCTACCGCTTCGAGAAGAAGCTCCACCTCGCCCGGCGCAAGAACGAGCTCCTGCCTGAGGAGATCGGGGCGCTCTGGCTCGAAGTGCAAAGCGAGAGCCTCGGCCCCGCCTTCGATTTCGACGCGGAATACCGGGTCTATTGGTCCTACATCCCGCACTTCATCCACTCGCCGTTCTATGTCTATGCCTATGCTTTCGGCGACTGCCTGGTGAACGCGCTTTATCGCGTCTATGAGGGCGGCCATCCCGGTTTCGTCGAGAAATATCTCGATCTGCGCGCCGCGGGCGGGACGCGGCGGCACCGCGAGGCGCTCGCCCCCTTCGGTCTCGATGCCGCCGGTCCCGCCTTCTGGCGGCAGGGGCTCGACGTGATCGCGGACTTCATCGAGACGTTGGAAACCCTGCCGGCATGACCGAGAGCTCGTCCTTCTTCGGGGAGATCAAGCGCATCGCCCGCACCTCCGGCGCGGTGGGCGGGATCGCCGCCCGCATCGCCGGGGAGCGCGTGTTTGGCATCCGCACCGACCGCGCCGCCCATGCCGAGGATCTCAAGACCATCCTCGGCGGGCTCAAGGGGCCGCTCATGAAAGTGGCCCAGTTCCTCTCCACCGTGCCCGACGCGCTGCCCGCCGA
>KN173914.1:19457-21560 GCA_000759655.1 Acidicaldus organivorans
ATATGCGCGCGAGCTCGCCGAGCTCCAGGCCAATGCGCCGCCGATGGGCCCCCATTTCGTCCGCCGCCGTCTCCTCGAAATAGGCGAAGTGGCGGCGCCAGTCGGGCCCGAGCTCGCCCGACATGCGCCGCCGATGGGCCCCCATTTCGTCCGCCGCCGCATGTCGAGCGAGCTCGGGCCCGACTGGCGCCGCCACTTCGCCCATTTCGAGGAGACGGCGGCGGCGGCGGCGAGTCTCGGGCAGGTGCACCGCGCCCGCCTCCTCGACGGCACCGAGGTCGCCTGCAAGCTCCAGTATCCGGACATGGCGAGCACGGTGGAGGCCGATCTCCGCCAGCTCAAGATCGCGATGGCGATCTATCACCGGATGGACAACGCCATCCGCCACGAGGACATCTATGCCGAGCTCGCCGAGCGCCTGCGCGAGGAGCTCGACTACCGGCGCGAGGCGGCCCAGATGCGGCTCTATCGCGAGATGCTGGCGGAGGAGGCGCTGATCTCGGTGCCGCGCCCGATCGAGGCGCTCAGCACCTCGCGTCTCCTCACCATGACCTGGCTCGAGGGGCGGCCGGTCATACGCTGGCTGGAGACGGAGAAACCCTCGCAAGACGCGCGCAACCGGGTAGCGCTCGCCCTTTTCCGCGCCTGGTACGTCCCCTTCTACCGCTACGGGGTGATCCACGGCGATCCCCATCTCGGCAATTACCAGGTGCGCCCCGATGGCGGGGTCAATCTGCTCGATTTCGGGGCGATCCGCGTCTTTCCGGCCCGTTTCGTCAAGGGGGTGATCGACCTCTTCGAAGCGGTGCGCGACGACGATCCGGACCGCGCGCTCGCCGCCTACCAGACCTGGGGCTTCACCGACATCACGCAAGAAAAGCTCGAAGTGCTCAATCTCTGGGCAAAATTCCTCTACGAGCCGCTGCTCGACGACCGCCCGCGGCGCATCCAGGAGACGCACGACACCCAGTTCGGGCGGCAGGTGGCAGAAAAGGTCCATGCCGGGCTCAAGCGCACGGGAGGCGTGCGTCCGCCGCGCGAATTCGTCCTCATGGACCGCTCCGCAATTGGGCTCGGCTCGGTGTTTCTGCGGCTCGGGGCCGAGCTCAACTGGTCACGGCTCTTTCACGAACTCATCGCCGATTTCGACCCCGAAGCGCTCGCCGCCCGCCAGCGCGCTGCGCTCATCGCGGCGGGGCTTCCCCTTCCCGCCGAGACCGAGGCCGCTTCCTGAAAAGGAATCGGGATCGAGACGCCCGGGATCCAAACGCTCGGGATCGAAACGTTTAGGGAACGTCCTTCCTCAGTTGCCGCTCCCCCCGTATTGGCGCTGATAGGTGAGACCGACGCTGTTGGCGCCGAGCCCCGAGCCCGCCGTGGTATCGAGCCTCAGCCCGTGGCCGAGATCGATCTGGAGTTCGGCCGCGGTGTCGTTGGTGCCGGTGGCGCTCTGCTTGGCGCCGAGATAGACGCCGGGAGCGACGTAGCGGCCCGCTTCCAGCGTCGGCACCGATTGCTGCGCCCCGGGCCCGGCCTGCGGGCCAGGGGTGGCGTTGGTCGGGGTACCGACGGTGAGGCGGTCGAGACCAAGGAAGCTGCGCACGCTGTTGACCGCATTGCCGGCGCCACCGGTCGCCCCCGAAAGCTGGGCGATGCCGGCGGCGATGGAGGCGAGCTGGAAGGCGGAGAGCTGCGAGGCCGAGGTGCCGAACAGGAGATGGGCGAGGATGTCGTCCTGCGGCAAAGGCGGGGTGCTGCTGAGGGTGATCTTCGGGTCGCTCGCGAAGCCGCCCACGGTGAGGGTCGCGGTGACGTTGCCATTCGAGGAGTTGGCGACGAGGTTGAGGGCAGGATCGATGCGGTGCCCGCCCTCGAAGCCGATATGGCCCGACGTGAAGTTGAGCGAGGTGCCGCCGAGCGCCACCTGCCCGCGGATGAGATTGAGCCCACCGGTGAGCACGGGGGCATCGGCCGCACCCGTGATGTGGAGATGCCCGCCGAGCTCGGCGTCGATGCCGCGGCCATGGACGAAGACCGCTTCCGGCGCGTCGAGGTCGAGATCGAGGCTGAGATCGGGCGCGGCGGAGGGGGCTTCGGGCGGAG
>KN173915.1:0-2177 GCA_000759655.1 Acidicaldus organivorans
GAGCGCGCGCGCCTCCTCAAGCGTCTCGGCGCGGCGGGTGGCGATGACGATCTCGCGGGCGAGATCGCCCTTCTCGCGGGCGCGGCGGGCGATCGAGCTTCCGATCAGCCCGATCCCGATCAGGGCGAGCCGCTCGAAGAGGGGGGCGGTCATCGCGGCTTAAGCGCGCTGCATGAAGTGGGCGAGCGCCTGGGCCACCGCCTCGCACTCCTCCTCCGTTCCGATGGTGATACGAAGGCAGGAGGGGAGATCATAGGAGCCCATGGCGCGGACGATGATGCCGTGGCGGCGGATGCGCATCTGCGCCGCCCGCGCCCGCTCCGGCGTGGCAAAATCGGCGAGGATGAAATTGCCCTCCGAGGGCGTCACCCCGACCCCCGCGGCGCGCAGCCGTTCGGTGAGCCAGGCGCGCCAGGTCGCGTTATGGGCGCGGCATTTCTCCACCCAACCTGCTTCGGCGAGTGCTGCGATCCCGGCGGCCTGGGCGGCGGCATTGGTGTTGAACGGATTGCGCACCCGGTTGAGGACGTCGATCACGTGCGCCGGCGCGTAGGCCCAGCCGAGGCGGAGCCCGCCCATGCCGAAGATCTTGGAAAAGGTGCGGGTCATCACCACGTTCGGGTGCTGATCGACGAAGGCCGCGCCCGGTTCGTAATCGGAACGGGTGACGTATTCGGCATAGGCCGCATCGAGCACGAGCAGCACTTCGGGGGGAAGGCCTGCGATGAGACGCGCCACTTCGTTGCGGGAAAGCAACGTCCCCGTCGGGTTGTTGGGATTGGCAAGACAGACGAGCCGGGTGCGCGGGGAGAGCGCGGCGAGGATCGCATCGACATCGGCGGTGCGTTCGCGCTCCTCGACCTTGATCACCCGCGAGCCCGCATAGGTTCCGGCGATCGCATACATCGAGAACCCGTGCCGGGTCATGACGAGCTCGGTGCCCGGCCCGCCATAGGCGAGCGCCAGCTGATAGAGGATGTCATCCGAACCATTGCCGCAGACGATGCGGGCCGGATCGAGACCGAAACGGCGCCCGATCGCCTCGCGCAACGCCTCCGCCCCGCCATCGGGGTAGCGGTGGATCTCTCCGGCCAGAGCGCGGTAGGCGGCGATCGCCCCCGGGGGCGGGCCAAAGGCGCCCTCGTTGGAGGAAAGCTTGATTACCCGGTTGACCCCGGCGAGCTGCGACTCACCCCCGATATAGGGCTTGATGGTGAGGATCTCGGGGCGTGGCCGCGGATGGGGCGCAGCGTCCGCAGCGGGAGGGCGGGGAATGCCGAGCGGGGCTTGGGTCATGGCGAGGCGGTCTCCTCGATCGGGCGGGCATAGGCGCCGAGGCGCGCCGGAGGCTCGGCGAGCGGCAGGGCGGCGAGCGCGGCAAGCCTTGGATCAGCCGCGCCGACGAAGCCCTCGAGCACGACGAGCGCCTCGGCCGGCCCCTGGGCGGGGCGGCGGAGCACCAGGCGGGCGAGGGTGAGGCCGGCGCGGGCGATGGCCTCATTGAGCCGCGCCCGGCTGGTCTCAGGGGGGAGGCGGAGGAGGAAGACCGAGAGATCATCCCCGCTCGGATCAGGCTCGAGCGGGGCGACCACGAAGGCCTCCGTGCCCGCGCCCTCCCCGGCCGGACGCCAGAAGGGAAGCCTGGCGGCGATGGCGAAACGGCCCTGCTCGGCGGCGAGGTGCGACCACCACGCCTCGCGGTCCGGCGCCTCCTCCTCGGGGGGCGGCAGCACGCCGATGCGGGCGAGCCCGGAGCGGATATCGGCGAGCACCTGGGCCGGGCTCTCGTGCACCCGCTCCTGCACCAGCCCGCCGAAATGGTCGCGGGCGAGGCGGGGGAGGCGGAAACTGCGGTCCGGATCGCACACCGCGATCCCGAGCGGGCCCTGCTGCAGCAGCGAGCCCGCCAGGATCTCGCGCCAGACCCGCACCACCACGCCGCGGGCGAGCGGGGCTTCGGCGCGGGCGAGCAGGCGGCGGAGGATCGCTGCCTCCCGGCCCGGCCGCCAGGCGAATCCGCCATTCTTGAGCGCGGCCACCTGCGCCACCACCTGGGCGCGGCGGGTGAGGTCGGCGAGCAGGGCATCGTCGATCGCATCGAGCTCGGCCCGGAGCGCGGCGAGTTCGGCGGCCGAAAGCGAGGCGGGGGCGCGGGAAGAGAGGGGATCGTCCTGCGG
>KN173915.1:2464-4641 GCA_000759655.1 Acidicaldus organivorans
CGGCGCGGGCGGCGCACCTTGCGCTGGCCGCGCAGCTTGCGCTGGCAGCTCACCCTGCACGGGTGGCTCACCCTGCGCAAGGAGAGGGGCGGAGCTGCGGGGCGCGCGGTTGCAGAAACCCGCCGCCTTCTCTATGCGAAACCCATGCAGCAGGTCGCGGCGCGGTTCCGGCACGATCATCAGCACGCCACCTTCGCCGAGGGGCTCGCCCTCGACTGCGGCCTTCATCTCGCCCCCCTCACCGTCGCCTACCGCACCTATGGCACGCTGAACGCCGAACGCTCGAACGCCATCCTCGTCTGCCACGCGCTGACCGGCGACGTACTGGTCGCCGAGACCCACCCCGTCACCGGCAAGCCGGGCTGGTGGGAGATGCTGGTGGGGCCGGGCAAGCCGGTCGATACCTCGCGCTACTTCGTCATCTGCGCCAATGTGCTCGGCGGCTGCATGGGCTCGACGGGGCCGCTTTCGCCGCGCGATCCGGCCACTCCGGAGGAGCTCTGGGGGGTGGACTTCCCGCCCATCACCATCCGCGACATGGTGCGCGCCCAGAAGAAGCTCATCGACTGGCTCGGCATCCGCCGCCTGTTCGCGGTGATCGGCGGCTCGATGGGCGGGATGCAGGTGCTCGAATGGGCGGCGAGCTTCCCCGAGGCCGTCTTCGCCGCCATGCCGATCGCCACCGCCGCCCATCATTCGGCGCAGAACATCGCCTTCCACGAAGTGGGGCGGCAGGCGATCTTCGCCGATCCCAACTGGCGCGCCAGTAATGCCCGCCCCGCCAGTTGGGATCGGCGAACATCGCCTTCCACGAAGTGGGGCGGCAGGCGATCTTCGCCGATCCCAACTGGCGGGGCGGGCATTACTGGCGCGCCGGCGTCATTCCGGAACGCGGCCTCGCCGTGGCCCGCATGGTCGCCCACATCACCTATCTCTCCGAACAGGCGCTCACCCGCAAATTCGGCCGCCGCCTGCGCGCCGCCCCCATTGCCGACCCGCTTGCCCCCTTCTCCGACGTCTTCGAGGTGGAATCCTACCTCCACCACCAGGGCTCGACCTTCGTCCGCCGGTTTGACGCCAATTCCTACGTCACCATCACCCGGGCGATGGACCATTTCGACCTCGCCGCCGAGGCGGGCGGCGACCTCGCGGCGGCCTTCCGCGGCACGCCGACCCGCTTCTGCCTGGTCTCCTTCAGCTCGGACTGGCTCTTCCCCACCCAGGAGAGCCGCGCCATCGTCCGCGCCCTCAACCAGGTCGCGGCCAATGTGAGCTTCGTCGAGATCGAGACCGACAAGGGGCATGACGCCTTCCTGCTCGATGAGCCCGACTTCCACCGCACCGTGGCGGGCTTCCTCGCCGGCTCCGCCGAGCATGCCGGGCTTGGCTGACGGGAGGGGGCGATGGATCAGGGCCCGGTTCAGTTCCTCGCCAAGAATCTCCGCGTCGATCTCCGCCTGATCGCCGAGATGATCGCCCCCGGCGCGCGGGTGCTCGATATTGGCTGCGGGGATGGCACGCTGATCGATCACCTCTACCGCACCAAGGGCTGCGATGCGCGCGGGATCGAGATCGACATGAAGGTGGTGACCTCGGCGATCGCCCGCGGCCTTCCGGTGATGCAGGGCGATGCCGACGTCGATCTCGCCCACTACCCCGATGGCGCCTTCGACTACGTGGTGCTCTCGCGCACGCTGCAGGCGGTGGGCCGGCCGCGCGAGGTCCTGCGCCAGATGCTGCGCATCGGCACCCGCGCCGTGGTGAGTTTTCCCAATTTCGGGCACTGGCAGGTGCGGCTGCAGCTCCTGCTTGGGGGGCGGATGCCGATGACCGCAGTCTGGGACCGGCCGTGGTATGAGACGCCCAACATCCATCCCTGCACCATCGCCGATTTCTTCGCGCTCTGTGCCGCGGAGGGATACGAGGTCGAGCGCTGGCTCGCCGCCGACGAGGCGGGGCGGCGCGCGCCCTGGCGGCGCTCGGCGCGGCTTGCCAATCTCTTTGGCGAACAGGCGGTCTTCCTCCTGCGCGCCCGGCGCTGAGGCCGCCCGCGGGCGGCTTTCCCCCTACTGGCTCACCCAGACGATGCGATGGACGAAGCCCACCCGCTCGAGGGGAAGGCGGAGCTCGCCCGCGTTGCTGCCGAGCCGCCGCAGCTCGAGCCGGCGCGCCGAGCG
>KN173915.1:4727-4819 GCA_000759655.1 Acidicaldus organivorans
GCGGAGGAACTCGCCCGCGGCGAGCCCGAGCCCTTCGGCCCGCACCATCACCCGGTCGCCGCGGCGCAGCGGCGCGGCGGGGGAGAGGACGA
>KN173915.1:4954-5028 GCA_000759655.1 Acidicaldus organivorans
GGAGGTCGCCGTCGCGGAAGACGGGGGCGAGCCGCCCGCCCTCGACCTCGAGCACGTAGGCGTGGGGGTCCTGC
>KN173915.1:5109-5258 GCA_000759655.1 Acidicaldus organivorans
AGGTCAGGCACCATCACCTCGTCCCAGCCCGCGCCGTTGGGAAGACCGTTGGCATCGAACGCCTCCGCCGCCTCCGCCTCGCCGAGCGGAAGCAGGGGGAGGCGCCTCGGCCCGCCCGCCGGGGCGAGGCGGAGTGGGGGGGCGGCGGC
>KN173915.1:5584-6312 GCA_000759655.1 Acidicaldus organivorans
GAGCACGCGGGCGAGGCTCTCGGTCGAGGGCCAGCGCGGGCGGCCCTCGCGGGTGCGCCGCTTGGAGAGGTTGAAGGTGGTCGGATCGAGGCCGGCGGCGCGGGCGAGCCCGGAGGGGGAGAGGCCGTGTTCGGCGGCGAGCGTGTCGAGCGCCCGCCAGAGATCGTCGTGTGTCATGGTTTTGGGGTCATGGATCAGGACCAGCGGACGTGGATCCCCCCCGGCAGGCCGCGCTTCGGATGAAACGCGCCGGCAGTTTGGCCTTTCCCGCGCCGGTTGCAAAGGGGGGCGCGCGAAAGGGTTGCGACGAATTTCAATCCGTGGTTTCCTCACCCACGGAGTTCATGTTATGTTCTCACCCCCCGCGCCTCCTTCCGGTGCTTTCGGCTCCCCCGTTCCGGGCCCTCCGGTTCGGGGCATCCGGCGCCGGTGCCGGGCCGCGCGCCCTTGGGAGGGCGGGTTTTGGGTCAGCTGTCTTTGGGTCACCTGGGCTTCAGGTCACCTGTCTTTGGGCCCGCGTTTTTGGGTCAGCTACCTTTGAGTAACCGGGGCTTCGGGCCAAAACGCCCAAAGCCGCCCCTCCCGCCTCTTCGTCCTTCGCCAAATTGGGTCCCTCACCCAAAGGGGTCCCCACCCAGAATGGATCCTTCGCCAAAATGGAGCTGGTGATGTCTTTCCCCGATCTGAGCGCCGCCTCCGGCCCGCCCGGCGCGGCCCCGCCCCGCCCC
>KN173916.1:0-1552 GCA_000759655.1 Acidicaldus organivorans
CCACGCTCGGCAGCGAGGCGGGAAAAGCCTTGGGCGGTCGGGTGAGCTTCACCCTGATCGCGGGCGGGGCGATCCCGCTCGATGACATCGCGGGCACCCTCACTCTCACCGCGCTTGGTTCGGGCCGTTGGCGGGTGGCGAGCGCCGCGCAGACGGAAATCGCCGCAGATGTGGAGGAAGCGGCGCGTCTCGCGCTCCGCCTCGCCGCCGCCGCCCCGCCGCTGCCACCGCGCCGGTCCTTTCATCCGCCGGAGGTCGGCTTCCTGCCGCTTGGCGCGGCACGGAGCCAAAGCCGGGGGGTGCTCGCGCTTGCCCCGCCGCTTGGCCTTCTCGAACCCGCCGCGCTCCGCCGCGCTGCCATCTGGAGCGAACGATACGCCGATGCCACGCTCCGGATCTCACCGCATCGGAGCCTCCTCCTCGCCCCGATCGCCGAGGACGACGCCCGCGCCCTCCTTAGAGAGGCCGCCGCGCTCGGTTTCCTCACCGATCCGGCCGATCCGCGCCGTTACCTCATCGCCTGCGCGGGATGGCCCGGCTGCGATGGCGCCGATGCCCCCTCGCGGGAGGATGCGCTCCGTCTCGCCCCGCTCCTGCCGGCCTCCGTCGCGGGTCCTGTCCATGTTTCGGGCTGCGCCAAGGGCTGTGCCTGGCGCGGGACGGCGCCCGTCACCCTGGTCGGGGTGGGAGCGGACGAAGGGGGAGGCCTTTACGATCTCGTCTTCGATGCGGATTGCGATCACGTGGGGGTGCGGGCAGACCATCGCCTGCTTTCCATCGAGGCGGCCGCCCGCCTCATCGCCCGAAAGGCCGACGACGATGCCCGTGCCCGACTATCTCCGTGACGGCGAGGAGATCTACCGCCGCTCCTTTTCGATCATCCGCGCCGAGGCCGATCTCCAGCACTTTTCGGAAGCGGAGGCCGAGGTCGCGGTGCGCATGATCCATGCGGCAGGCCGCCCCGCCATCGCCGCCGCGCTCCGCTTCCATCCGCGCTTCATCGCCGCAGCCCTCACCGCGCTCGCGGCGGGAAAGCCCATTTTCTGCGACTCGCAGATGCTGGCGGCGGGCATCATCTGCCGCTTCCTGCCCGCGGCGAATCCGGTGATCACCACGCTCGATGATCCGCGCACACCGTCACTTGCTGCCCAACTCGGCACCACCCGCTCCGCCGCCGCCCTCGAACTCTGGGGCGAGGCGCTCAAGGGCGCGCTGGTGGTGATCGGCAACGCGCCGACCGCGCTTTTCCATCTCCTCGAAGGGCTGGAGGGGGGCTGGCCTGCTCCGGCGGCGGTGATCGGCCTGCCGGTGGGGTTCGTGGGCGCGGCCGAATCGAAGCAGGCCCTCGCCGAACGGGGCGCGCCCCCCTTCCTGGTTCTTCTGGGCCGCGAGGGGGGAAGCGCGATGGCCGCCGCCGCGCTCAATGCGCTGGCCCGTCTCTGCCGCCGGGACGAGGTGCGATGAGCGGCGCGTCGCCCCCGTCCCCCTCCGGCACGCTCCATCTGGTCGGCATGGGGCCGGGCGATCCCGAACTCGTCACTGTGCGCGCCGC
>KN173916.1:1643-2374 GCA_000759655.1 Acidicaldus organivorans
CCGGCTTTGCCGCGCCGCCCGTCACCTCGCCTATTTCGCCAAGCGGGGCGACCCCGGACATGCCCGCCGCGCCGCCGCGCCCTATCTCGACTCCCCGGCCGAGATCCGGCTCGAATTCCCCTATACCACCGAACGCTCCCGCCACGATCCGGTCTATCGTGAAGCGATGGAATGCTTCTACGAAGAGGCGTCAGGACGGCTCGCCGCGCTTCTCGCCGCGGGAGACGACGTGGTGCTGCTCTGCGAGGGCGATCCGTTCTTCTATGGCTCGGGCCTCCATCTGGTCGAGCGGCTCGCCGCACGGTTCCCGGTCGCGGTCACGCCGGGGATCAGCAGCGTGAGCGCGGCCTTCGCGAAGCTCGCCGTCCCCCTGCTGCGCGGCGAGGAGGTGCTCACCGTGCTCCCCGCCATCCTGCCCGATGCGGTGTTGAGCGCCCATCTCGCCCGGGCCGATGCGCTCGCCATCCTCAAGCTCGGCCGCCATCTGCCGCGGCTGCGCGCGCTGATCGCGCAATCAGGGCTCCTCTCGCGCACGTTCTATGCCGAGCGGATTGCCCAGGCAGGCGAGCGCCTCCTGCCGCTCGCCGATTGTCCGCCTGATATGGAGGCGCCCTATTTCTCCCTCCTCCTCGTCCGTCCAGCGGAGCCGCGCCGATGAGTGGGGTGTTGCGCGTGATCGGGCTCGGTCCGGGCGATCCCGCCCTGCTCACCGCCGAAGCGGCGGCGGCGCT
>KN173916.1:2461-3177 GCA_000759655.1 Acidicaldus organivorans
CGAAGCGGCGAGCGATCTCGTGGGCTACGGCCCCTATCTTGCCCGCTGCCCGGAACGCCCCGACCAGCGCCGCCATGCCTCCGACAACCGCGAGGAGCGCGCCCGCGCCGAGCACGCGCTGAGGCTCGCCGCGGCGGGCCACCGGGTGGCCCGCCGCGGCGAGCCGCAGCGCGTGCTCGGCGCGGGCGCGCTCCTCGCGGTTGTCGGAGGCATGGCGGCGCTGCCCGGAACGCCCCGACCAGCGCCGCCATGCCTCCGACAACCGCGAGGAGCGCGCCCGCGCCGAGCACGCGCTGAGGCTCGCCGCGGCGGGCCACCGGGTGGCCCTGGTCTCGGGGGGGGATGCCGGGATCTTCGGCATGGCGAGCACCGTTTTCGAGGCCATCGAGGCCAATCCGGCCTGGGCCGCGCTCGACATCGCGGTGCTTCCCGGCCTCACCGCGCTCGCTGCCGCCGGGGCCCGGCTCGGCGCGCCGTTCGGCCATGATTTCTGCGCGATCTCGCTTTCCGACAATCTCAAGCCGTGGGCGGTGATCGCGGCGCGGCTCGTCGCTGCGGCGCGGGCGGGGTTCGTGATGGCGCTCTACAATCCGCTCTCGCGCGCCCGCCCCTGGCAGCTCGGCGCGGCCTTCGATCTCCTCCGCCGCGAGCTTCCCGGAGAGACGCCGATCGCCTTCGCCCGCGCCATCAGCCGGCCCGATGAGGAGATCCGCCTC
>KN173916.1:3258-3655 GCA_000759655.1 Acidicaldus organivorans
GTCCGCCTCGCCGAGGCCGACCCGGCCTGGGCCGACATGGCGACCCTCGTCGTGGTGGGAAGCAGGGAAAGCCGCCTCGTGGCGCGGCCTACGGGAGGAGCATGGTTTTATACGCCGCGGCGGGCGGAGAGCGGGAACGCTCCTTCCGAAAATGCGGCATCCTCGCCATGAAGATGCCCGCCATGAAGATAACGGAGCAGCCCCTGATGGAGGGTTTCGGCATCGACAAAGGTGAAATCTGCGGCGGGCTTGGCGGGCGGTTCGATCATCACCACGGGAAGGCCGAGACAGCGGGCCGCGGCGAGCTTGCCTGCCACCGCCGCCGCGCCCGAGTTCTTGCTCACCAGAATTTCGATCCGCCTCGAGGCAAGGAGCGCCATCTCCTCATCGGCGCTGA
>KN173916.1:3916-4919 GCA_000759655.1 Acidicaldus organivorans
GGCGGAGGCTCAACGCTCCGGATCAGGTAGAAATGCCAGGGCCGCGCCCGGAACGGGGCGAGATCCTGCCGCCCGATGGTGAGAAAGACGCGCCGCGGATGTTGCCCCAAGGCGTCCGCCGCCTCTTTGGCGCTGCCGACCCGCTGCCAGCGATCCCCCGCCTGCTCCTGCCACAGGGGCCGGCGCAGGGCGAAAAGCGGCACGCCTTCGCGCTGGCTTGCCTCCCGCGCGTTGTGCGAAATCCGAACGGCGTGGGGATGGGTGGCATCGATGAGGATGGCAATTTTCTCGGCACGGAGATAGGCGGTAAGCCCCTCCACCCCGCCGAAACCGCCCGAACGGGTGGGAACGGGAAGCGGGCGCGGTGTGCCGGTCCGCCCCGCCCAGGAATAGGTCACGCTGAAAGCGGGATCGCGGGCGAGGCGCTCGGCCAGAGCTGCGGCTTCCGCCGTGCCGCCGAGGAGGAGGATGCGTTGGGGCCTCGGTCCGTCCATGCCCGCCTGATGGCGCGCTGCGTCGCGCCGCGCAAGCCTTCTCCTCCCCACCTTGCCCCTTGCCTGCCCCCAAGGATCCGAACCTTTGCCGAGGACAAAGCCGATGACGGTCTCGCCTGATCTCGGAGAAGTGGGCCTCGCCAGGGAGGCCAGAGAGGACAACACGTCATCCCGACCCTGGCTTGGGTTGATCGGGATCGGCGAGGACGGGATCGACGGGCTCTCTCCCAGAGCGCGCGCCTTCCTCGGTTCAGCCGAGACGGTCTATGGCGGCAGGCGTCATCTCGCCCTCGCCGCGCCCCTGATCAAGGGCGAGGCGATCGCCTGGCCCTCGCCCCTGAAAGCCGCCGTGCCCGACATCCTCGCCCGCCGCGGACGCAAGACCGCCGTCCTCGCCTCGGGCGATCCGTTCTGGTTCGGGGTGGGAAGCCTGCTCGCCGAAGAGGCCGGGCCGGGCGCCTTCATCGCCTTTCCCACGCCCTCCTCCTTCCAGCTCGCCTGCGCCCGGC
>KN173916.1:5081-7120 GCA_000759655.1 Acidicaldus organivorans
TCGGTTGGCCGCTGCAACACACCCTCACCCTCTCCTTCGCCACCCGCCCGCTTCCCACCCTCTGGCGCGAGCTCCAGCCCGGCGCGCGCCTCCTCGCCCTCTCCCGCGACCGCACCACGCCGGGAAGGCTCGCTGCCATGCTCACCGAGCGCGGCTTCGGGGGAAGCGAGATGGTGGTGCTCGAAGCCCTGGGCGGACCGCGCGAGCGCATCCGCGCCACGCGCGCCGAGGCTTTTGCCTTCACCGACATCGACGATCTCAACCTCACCGCGATCACCCTCCGCGCGCGCCCCGGCGCCCGGATCATCCCGCGCGCCCCCGGCCTTCCCGAATCCCTCTTCGAGCATGACGGGCAGATCACCAAACGTGAGATCCGCGCCGCAGCCCTCGCCGCGCTCGCCCCTTACCGCGGTGCGCTGCTCTGGGACGTGGGCGCGGGATCGGGCGCGGTCGGCATCGAGTGGATGCTCGCCGATCCCGCCAACCGGGCGATCGCCATCGAGCGCGATGCGGCGCGGGCGGCGCGCATCCGGCGCAATGCCGCCGCACTCGGCGTGCCCGCCCTCGAGGTGCGGGAGGGCGAGGCCCCGGCGGCCTTTGCTGGGCTGCCGCGGCCCGATGCGGTGTTCATCGGGGGCGGCGGGCGCGATCCCCGCCTGCTCGAGGCGGCGCTCGCCGCCCTGCCCCCGGGAGGGCGGCTCGTCGCCCATGCCGTCGCCCTCGAGACCGAGGCGGTGCTCTATGACGCTTACCGCCGCTGGGGCGGGGAGATGGTGCGGATCGGGGTGGAACGGCTCGAACCGCTTGGCGCGCTGCACGGGTTCCGCCCGGCGATGCGGGTGCTGCAATGGACGCTGATCAAATCGTGATCGCCGCCGGGATCGGCTTTGGGAGCAGTACGTCGGCGGAGGCGATCTGCGCCGCGATCGAGGCCTGCGCCGCCGAAGCGCGAACGCGGCCCCACCTCCTGGCGCTGCCCGCCTTCAAGGAGGGCCGCGCCGAGGCCGCAAGGGAGGCGGCGGCGAGGCTCGACCTTCCCCTCCGCTTCGTCGCGGCGGCCGATCTCGCGCGCGTGCAGCAAGAGACGCAGAGCCGCTCGGAGAGGGCGCGTAATGCGGTGGGGTTCGCCGCGGTGGCCGAGGCGGCAGCACTCGGCGCGCTCGCGCCCGGCGCGCGGCTCCTCCTTCCCAAGCGCATCCATGCTGGTGTTACGGTAGCCTTCGCCCTCGGCAGGCTTGCCGAGCCTTCGCGCGAGGTGCCGCGATGACGGTGCATTTCAGATGATGGCGCATTTCAGATGATGGGGCATTTCAGATGACGGTGCATTTCATCGGAGCGGGGCCGGGCCCGGCTGATCTCCTCACCTTGCGCGGGCGCGAGCTCCTCGGGCGTTGCCCGGTCTGCCTCTATGCGGGCTCGCTGGTCTCGCCGGAGATCCTCCGTTTCTGCCCGGAGGGGGCGCGGCTGATCGACACCGCTCCCCTCTCGCTCGATGAGATCGAGGCCGAGTTCATCGCCGCCCATCGGCGCGGCGAGGACGTCGCCCGCCTCCACTCCGGCGATCTCTCGATCTACAGCGCAGTGGCCGAGCAGATCCGCCGGCTCGAACGCCACGGCATCCCCTACACGCTCACCCCCGGCGTCCCCGCCTTCGCCGCCGCCGCCGCCGTGCTCGGGCGCGAGCTCACGGTGCCGGAGGTGGCGCAAAGCGTGGTGCTGACCCGGCTTCCCGGCCGCGCCTCCCGCATGCCTCCCCATGAGACGCTCGCCCAGTTCGCGGCGAGCCGGGCCACGCTCGTCATCCATCTTGGCGCGGGGCGTCTGGAAACGGCGGCAGCCGAGCTCCTCCCCTTCTACGGGCCCGACTGTCCAGCGGTGATCGCGGTGCGGGTCGGCTGGCCGGATGAGCGGATCATCCCGACACCCCTCGCCGGTCTCGCCGCGGCGGCCGAGGCGGCAGGCGTGAAGCGGAGCGCCCTGGTCATCGTCGGCCCCGCTCTCGCTGCCGCCGATTTCCCGGAAAGCGCGCTCTACCGCGC
>KN173916.1:7204-7268 GCA_000759655.1 Acidicaldus organivorans
CGACTATGTGCGCCGCTACCGCGGCGGTGGTGAGACATGAGCCTCCTCGAGCGGCACCGGCCGG
>KN173916.1:7377-7476 GCA_000759655.1 Acidicaldus organivorans
GCGGGAGTTTCGGCGAGGATCCCCCCCTCCCGGTCAATCACCAGCACGTCGAGCAAGATCGGCCGGCCGGTGCCGCTCGAGGAGGCTCATGTCTCACCA
>KN173916.1:7544-7694 GCA_000759655.1 Acidicaldus organivorans
GCCGCCTCCGCCCAGGCGGCTTCGGCAATGGCGGCGGCGAGCGGCACCCCGCCGGCGAGGGCGAGTCGGTGGGCGGCGAGCACGGTAGGCACCGCGCCGATCGCCTCGGCGAGCGCCGGCGGGGCACCGGCACGGGCGGCAAAGCGGCTG
>KN173916.1:7769-9434 GCA_000759655.1 Acidicaldus organivorans
AGCGCGGCGAAGTCGATGGGAACCCGAGCGGCGTGGAGATCGTCCGCGCCCTGGGCGAACTTGGCCATTTTGGCGATCCCGCCGGCCAGGGTGAAGCGGGGCGGGGCATGGCGGCGGATATATTTGAGCGTCGCTGCGGCGAAGTCGCCCATCTCGATCAGGGCGAGCTCCGGAAGGTGATGGCGCAGGCGCGCCGCCTCCGCCGAGCTCCGCCCGGTGGCGGCGGCGAGATGAGAAAACCCCGCGGCGCGGGCGACATCGACGCTGCGGGCGATGGTGGCGATCCAGGCCGCCGCCACCGGGCGGAGTTCGGCGGAGGCGGCGAGATGAGAAAGCCCCGCGGCGCGGGCGACATCGACGCTGCGGGCGATGGTGGCGATCCAGGCCGCCGCCGAGTAGGGAACCACGATTCCGGTGGTGCCGAGGATGGAAAGCCCGCCCACGATGCCAAGCCGCGGATTGAGCGTCTGGGCGGCGAGGCGCTCACCCTCGGCGACCGAGACGGTGAGGATGAAATCGGGAGCCACGAAGCGGGCGCGGGCGAGTTCCTCGACCACCCCCGCCATCATTCGCCGCGGCACCGGATTGATGGCAGGCTCGCCAGGGGGAAGCGGCAGGCCGGGGAGCGTCACCGTCCCCACGCCGGGCCCGGCGCGGAACACCGCACCTGCCCCGGGAGGGGCGGGGCTCACCGTGACGCTGATCGCAGCCCCATGGGTGACGTCGGGATCGTCGCCCGCATCTTTGATGACGGTGGCCTCCGCCCGCTCGCCCTCCCGCCGAAGCCCGGCGAGCGCAAACCGCACCCGCTCGCCGCGCGGCAGCGTGATCTCCACCTCTGCCCCTTGCGGCAGACCGAGGAGCGCGCCGAGCGCCGCCTTGGCCGCCGCCGTGGCGCAGGCGCCGGTGGTATAGCCGTGGCGGAGGGGTTGGGCGGCTTGGCTTGGCACACTCTTCCCTATAGCGGCAGACGGGGAGACGTTCCACAAACGCACGAGAAGAGAGAAGGGGTGAGGAAATGAGCGGGCGCGCGCTGATCCTCGCCGCCCCCCATTCGGGAGCGGGGAAAACCACCCTGACGCTCGCCCTCCTCGCCGCCTTCCGCGCCGCAGGGAGGCGCGTGGCAGGCGCCAAGATCGGGCCCGATTATCTCGACCCCGGCTTTCATGCCGCGGTCAGCGGACGGCCTGCCTTCAATCTCGACCCGTGGGCGATGGGAGCGGCCTGCGCCCCCCTCCTCGCCCATGCCCTGGAGGGGGTCGATCTCCTTCTCATCGAAGCGGCGATGGGGCTGTTCGATGGAATGGCAGGGTCGGCGCCGCGCCGTCCGGCCGGCTCGGCCGCCGAATTCGCCGCCCGCTTTCGCCTCCCCGTCGTCCTCGTCGTCGATGCGCGCGGCATGGGCCAGTCGGTGGCCGCTCTTGCCCGAGGCTTCGCGGCGTTTGACCCCGAAGTGGAGATCGCCGGAGTGATCCTCAATCGCGTCGCCAGCCCGCGCCATGCCTTCATGCTGAAAGAAGCGCTCGAGGCCGCCGGAATCCGCTGCTGGGGGGCGTTTCCGCGCGAGGCGGCGGTCGGGATCGAGTCGCGCCATCTCGGCCTCGTCCAGGCCGAGGAACGGGACGATCTCGAACCCCTCGCCGAACGTCTCGCCGATCTCGCGCG
>KN173917.1:0-1083 GCA_000759655.1 Acidicaldus organivorans
ATTGCCGGCGGTGCCGAATTCGGGAATGCGCGCCCGCAGCACCTCGAGGGTGGGCGGGGCGGGCTCGGGCAGAGCGACGCCGTGCGCCTCGGCCTGGTCGGCGGCCATGATCGCCGCGCCCCCTGAGGAGGCGACCACCGCCACGCCGCGCCCGCCCGGGGCGGGGGCCTTGGCGAAGAAGGCCGCCGTTTCCATCAGGTCCTCGAAGGTCTCGACCACCACCATCCCGGCGCGGCGGAAGGCCGCGCGGTAGGCTTCCTCCGCCCCGGCGAGCGAGCCAGTATGGGAGAGTGCGGCCCGCGCCCCCTGCTGGCTGGTGCCGAGCTTGTGGACGACGACCCGTTTGCCTGCTGCCGCCGCCCGCTCGGCGGCCTCGATCAGGCGGCGCGGCGCGCTCATTCCCTCGAACAGGCAGGCGATCGCCCCGCAGCGCGGCTCTTCGGCGAGATAGGCGAGGAGATCGGCCATATCGACGTCGATGGCGTTGCCCGCGGTGAGCACGTGGCTCACCGGGATGCCATGCTCGGTGGCGAGCGCGAGGGCGAAGCCGAGCGCCCCCGACTGGCTCACGATGCCGACGCATTTCTCGGGGAGGGGCACGGCGGGTTGGGGGACGGCGGAGAAGGTCATCGCCGCGCCGAGCGGGTAATTGACCAGGCCGATGCAATTGGGCCCGAGCAGCGGAACGCCGCTTTCCCGCGCGCGGCGGGCGAGATGGTCCTGTTCGGCGCGCCGCTCCGCCCGCCCGGCTTCGGCATACCCCGAGGCGAAGACGATCACCCCGCCCGCCCCGGCGGCGATCGCCTCCTCATAGGCGGCGGCGACCCCTTCGCGCGGGATGGCGAGAATGACGCAGTCGGGCGGGGCGGGGAGGGCAGCGAGCGAAGGATAGCAGCGGTGCCCGTCGAGCGTCTCGTAGCGGGGGTTGATCGGGTAGAGTTCGCCCGCGAACCCCCGCATATGGGCGAGCACCCTTGCGCCGAAACTCCCCGTTCGGGCGGAGGCGCCGACCAGGGCGACGCGGCGCGGGACGATGAGGCGCTCGAGCGCGGCCCGGCCGCGCAGCGGGGGAACAGGCTCCAT
>KN173917.1:1127-2304 GCA_000759655.1 Acidicaldus organivorans
TGGGCGGCACGCCGATCTCGCGGGCAAGTTCGGTCGGCGTGACACCGCGCTCTTCGAGTTCTTCCTTCAGTACGATACCGGGATGGACCGCCCTCATGAACATGGTCATTTTGATTTACCTTGTATAATTCGATTGGCAGTTGCCGTATTTCCGCCAAAGCGCAACCGTCACACACCCCACTCCCTCGACCAAACGAAGAGAGCTTTTGCCTGGAAGCCCTCCTTTAGTGGTAATCGACGATCTCCACGTTGCTCGGCCCGTCTTGTCCTTCTGGCCATTCGAAACAAATACGCCATCGGTCATTGATCCTGATGGAATATTGGCCCGAGCGATCTCCCTTTAGGGCTTCGAGCCGGTTTGAATTCAATTGTCTTAGATCGTTGAGTGAAGTCGCCGCATTCAGGATGGAAAGCCGTTTTGCCACCTGATCCTCGAACCCTTGAAATTCCCTGACGAATTCTCCTTCGGCGAACTTCCGCGTCCTTTTGTCCCGGTAACTCAGGATCATGCTGGTTTTCCAAGCACGTTGTCCGAAAGAAGCGTTCCCAACCCATCGCTGAAATGCGTTAAGGAGTATATGCGTTTTGACGTTTGACGTCAAGCGTCAATGCAGAGACACAAGAGAGAAACCGGATCACCGCTCAGGGATTGGCGGCGCAGTCGTGACGGCCGGAGGCGAGGCAGTCCTCGCGGGCGCTTTCGGCGATCAAGGCGCGGACGAGGAGAAACCCCCCGGCGAGCAGGGCAAGAATGAGGAGTAGGGCGAAGAGCGCCCGCCGCCGCGGCCCCTCCTCGCCCCCCGCCACGCGTCAGCCCTCCCCGGCGGCGCGCAGCGCCTGGTCGAGATCGGCGAGAATGTCCTCGATATGCTCAAGCCCCACCGACAGCCGCACATAGCCCGGACTCACCCCGCTCGCCTGCTGCTCCTCGGGGCTGAGCTGGGAATGGGTGGTGCTCGCCGGATGGATGGCGAGGCTCCGCGCATCGCCGATATTGGCGACGTGATAGAAGAGACGGAGCGCGTCGATGAAGCGCCGTCCGGCCTCCAGCCCGCCCTTGAGCTCGAAGCCGACCAGGCCGCCTGCGCCGCGGGGGAGATAACGCGCCGCCCGCTCCGCCGCCACGCCGCTGGCAAGGCCCGGGTAAACGACGCGCGCCACTTCCGGCCGGGCGGCG
>KN173917.1:2404-2972 GCA_000759655.1 Acidicaldus organivorans
AGGAACTCGGCGACCCGCCGCGCATTCTCCGAATGGACGCGCATGCGAAGCGGGAGGGTCTCGATCCCCTGCAGCAGGAGGAAGGCATTGAACGGACTCATCGCCGGCCCGAGATCGCGCAACAGGGTGACCCGCGCCTTGAGGATATAGGCGATCGGCCCATGCGGACGCGCCGCCTCCACCCAGCGCGCCCCGTGATAGGAGGGATCGGGGCGGTGCAGCAGCGGCTGGCGCTCCGGCCAGGCCGCCCAGTCGAAATTGCCGCCATCGACGATCAGCCCGCCGATCGAGGTGCCATGCCCACCGAGCCATTTGGTCGCCGAATAGACCACCACCGCCGCGCCGTGATCGAAGGGGCGGACCAGGGTGGGGGCGGCGGTGTTGTCGAGGATGAGCGGGATGCCGAAGCGCCGCCCGATCGCCGCGACCTCGGCGATCGGGAAGACGCTGAGCTTGGGATTGGGCAGCGTCTCGCCGTAATAGGCGCGGGTGCGCGCGTCGGTGGCGCGGGCGAAGGCCTCCGGATCGGCCGGATCGACGAAGCGGACCTCGATCCCCTGGTCGGCGA
>KN173917.1:3086-3954 GCA_000759655.1 Acidicaldus organivorans
TCCAGGTGCCGCCATAAAGGTCGGTGGCGCTCACCACATTGTCCCCGGCGCGGGCCAGGTTCTGGATGGCGAGCGCGCTCGCCGCCTGGCCGGAGGCCACGGCGAGCGCCCCCACCCCGCCCTCGAGCGCGGCAATGCGCTTTTCCAGTATATCGAGTGTGGGGTTCATGATGCGGGTGTAGATGTTGCCGAAGCGCTCGAGCGCGAAGAGGCCCGCCGCATGCGCCGTATCCTCGAACTGATACGAGGTGGTCTGGTAGATGGGAACGGCCACGGCGTGGGTGGCGGGATCTTCCCGCCAGCCGGCGTGAAGGGCGAGGGTTTCGGGATGAAGCGTTCGGCTCATGCGGCACCTCGGCGGTCAAAGGATCCAATGGACGATGCGCCGCGTTTTAGGAGCAGACGCGGAATGGGGCAAGGATTTTCTGAGTTTTTATGTTGTAATAAAATTACAACGATTTATTTTGATGATTTGCCGCGCGATCGCCCCCGTCCGCAGCCGCCCCCTTCACTTGGTGAGACTCACTTGGCGAGATCGCAGAGCTCGGAGGCGAGCGCCTCCATCCGCTCACGGGCGACGATCTTCTCCCGCCAGGCGGGCGGGAAGGCCGAAGCGCCCCAGATCGAGCCGGCGAGCTGGCCCGCCACCGCCGCCACCGCATCGGCCTCCCCGGCGAGATTGGCCGCCATCAGCACCGCGCTCTTGGGATCCTCGGAACGGGCCACGCACCAGAACGCCGCCTCCAGCGTATCGACCACATAGCCCGAGGTGCGGATCTGGCCGCGCTGCTTGTCACGCCAGCGCCCGGCGGCGATGTGGATGATCTCGGCGAGCCAGCCCGGCCGCGCCGGCTGCAGCATCGCCGCC
>KN173917.1:4030-5658 GCA_000759655.1 Acidicaldus organivorans
TTGCCCGCCCCGGCGATCGCCGCCGAAAGCACGCGGGTGAGGAGCTCGGCCGCATCGAGACAGGCCGGCGCGCCGTGGGTGGTGCGGCTCTGCAGCCGCGCGAACTGCGCCGCCCGCTCCGGCGTGCCATGCCAGCGGATGGCGATCGGGGCGAGCCGGCTGATCGCCCCGCTCCCCGCCGTGGTCGGCTTCTCGGAGCCGGCGAGCGGATCGCCCGAGGCCTCGAACCGCTCGAGCGCGGCGCGCACGATCGGATTGACGTCGATCGCGGTGCCGGTGGCGCTGTAGGCGCCCTCGCGCCACCAGGTGCGGAGCCGCTCCATGAAATCCTGGGGCGAGAATTCGGGATGGGCCTTGAGCGATTCGGCGAGCGCCAAGGCCATCGCGGTGTCATCGGTCCACGCCCCGGGCTCGAGCGCAAAGGGCCCGCCGCCGATCAGGTCCTGGAGCGGGGGGCGCTGATCGCGCCGCATCCCCTTGAGGCTCGCCCCCAGCGCATCGCCAATCGCCAATCCCACCAGACTTCCGATCGCCCGATCATGGCGCGGATCCATCAGCACTCTCCCGATTTGTCCAAGACCACTCCGGCGCGCCCCCAGGTGCGCCCCAAGGCGCGCGCCCTCAGCCCGCCGCCGCGTCGAACAGCGCGTCGGCCCGAGCGGTGATATGCGCCGATTCGTGAAGTTTTTCCAGCCAGACTTGCGGAATGGCAGAGGCGCCCCAAATGGCGCCCGCGATCTGTCCGGCGAGCGCCCCGGAGGTATCGGTATCCCCACCGAGCGCCACCGCCCGGCGGAGCGCGTCGGCGAAATCCGCCGCCCCCGCCACCGCCCATAGCGCCGCCTCGAGCGTCGCAAGCGCCATCCCGTCCGCAGCGAGCGTGGCGGGATCGGCCTGCCAGAAGCGGCCCTCGGCGAGCACGCCGAGATGGGGGGCGAGTTCCGCGCCGGGCGGAGTGGCGAGCGCCGCCTTGCCCGCCCCGGCCAGAGCGGCGGTGAGGATCGCCGCCAGCCACTCCGCCGCGGCGAGACATTCGGGCAAAGCGTGGGTGACGAGGCTCTGGCGGCGGGCGATGCGTCCGGCCCGCGAGGGGACGAATTGCCAGCGGATCGCCACCGGAGCGAGGCGCATGACCCCGCCATTGGTCGGCGCCACCCCCTGGCGCGGGCCGTTGAGACTGCCCTCGGCGCGGAACCGCTCGAGCGCGACCGCCGTCGTGCGGCCGATGCCGACCACAATCCCGGTCGCGCTGTTTTCCCCCGCCTCCGCCCAGCGGCAGAAGCGGCTCAGAAGATCGGCGGGATCGAGCTCGGGATTGGCGAGCAGCGCATCGGCGAGGCACAGGGCAAGGGCGGTGTCATCCGTCCACGCTCCCGGCGGCAGAGCATGCGTCCCTCCGCCCGCGAATTCCGGTAGCGGCGCGGGGATCTCCGCGCGCCGCCAGCCTTCGAACGGCGCGCCCAAGGCATCACCCAGGGCGAGCCCGAGCAGGGCGCCCCGCGAGCGGTCGCGGCGCGCCTCCCGCTCTCCCTCAGGTCGTCTCAGCGCAGGGGATACCCTTCTCGCGGAGCAGGGAGACGAGCTCACCCGACTGGTACATCTCG
The DNA here is from genome assembly GCA_000759655.1 of Acidicaldus organivorans. Classification (GTDB taxonomy): domain Bacteria; phylum Pseudomonadota; class Alphaproteobacteria; order Acetobacterales; family Acetobacteraceae; genus Acidicaldus; species Acidicaldus organivorans. The sequence continues at coordinate 5,635 of KN173917.1, forward strand.
GTCACGATGTCGCAGCCGCCGATG
>KN173917.1:5734-11054 GCA_000759655.1 Acidicaldus organivorans
AACTCGCCCTTGACGTAGAGCTGGGGGATGGTCGGCCAGTTGGAGAACTGCTTGATCCCCTCGCGCAGCTCCGGATCCTCGAGCACATTGGCGCTGTGGAAGGGAACGTTGAGATGGGTGAGGATTTGCACCACCCGCGCCGAGAACCCGCACTGGGGGAACATCGGCGTGCCCTTCATGTAGAGCATCACCGGATGGGTGGTGATCTCCTCTTGAATCCGCTCGAAGACGGGGTTGCTCATCGGCTTCTCCTCATTCAGGCCCATATCGGGGTCGTTGCGGTCCTCTCGCGCGGCGCTCAGTCGGGGACCGAAGTCTGGAGCGCGAGCGCATGGAGCTCGCCTCCCATCCGTCCGCGCAGCGCGTCATAGACGAGCTGGTGCTGCTTGACGCGGGGAAGGCCGCGGAAACGCTCGCTGATCACGGTGGCGGCGTAGTGATCGCCATCTCCAGCGAGATCCTCGATGATCACCCGCGCATCGGGGAGCGCCGCCTTGATCAGCGCCTCGATCTCGCTTGCCGACATCGCCATGTGAGCCACCTCCCTGCCCGGTCCAGAACGGGGCGGCTCGGCCGCCCTCAACCGCTTCCCTCCCTCAACCGCTTCCTTCCATGAAAGCCGGAAAGAACCTCTCATGGCACGCGCGGAGGGATGCAAGCGATATGGTCGTCCCCTCGGGCAGAGTCAAATCCCGCCCCCCGCTCCGCCCGATCAGGCGCGCCGCTATCCCGGCCGCCTCGGCGCGGGCGAGAAGCGCCGCGCCATCGCTGGTGGCGAGCAGGTAGCGTCCCTGATCCTCGCCGAACCAGAAGGCATGGGGCGGAAGACCGGCGGGGCCGGGAAGGAGGCTCACCCCGGTATTCCCGGCGAGCGCCATTTCGGCCACCGCGATGAGGAGGCCGCCATCGGAGAGGTCATGGGAGGCGGCGATGCGGCCCGCCGCGATCTCGGCGCGGACGAATTCGCCGCACCGGCGCTCGGCGGCGAGATCGAGCAGGGGCGGGGCGCCGGCCTGGAGGCCGAGGATCTCGCGCAGCCACAGGCTCTGGCCGAGCGCGCCCTGCGTTGCGCCGATGAGGACGAGATCAAGGCCCGGGGCGAGCGCGATCCCGCGCGCCTGAGCTGCGTCCTCGAGCACGCCAAGCCCGCCCACCACCGGGGTGGGGAGGATGGCGCGGCCTTCCGTTTCGTTATAGAAACTGACATTGCCGCTCACCACCGGAAAGTCGAGGGCGCGGGCGGCCTCGGCCATCCCCTCGATGGCGAGCGCGAACTGGCCCATGATCTCGGGCTTTTCCGGATTGCCGAAATTGAGATTGTCGGTGAAGGCAAGCGGTCGGGCATCCACCGCGCAGAGATTGCGCCAGGCCTCGGCCACCGCCTGCGCCCCGCCGAGGCGGGGATCGGCGGCGCAATAGCGAGGCGCGCAGTCGGTGGTGAGGGCGAGCGCCAGAAGGTGCCCCTCGATCCGCACCACCGCGGCATCCGCCGCTCCTGGCCGCTTGACCGTCTCGCCCCCCACCGTCGCGTCATACTGGTGCCACACCCAGGCGCGCGAGCAGCGATCGGGCGAGGCGAGCAGCCGCTCGAGCGCCGCGGCGAGCCCCACCGGATCCTGCGCCGCCGCCTCTCCCGGAGGCGGCGGGGGGGGCGGGGCCTGGCGCGGCCGGTCATAGACCGGGGCTTCGGTGGCGAGCGGCCCGAGCGGGATGTCGGCTTCGATCCGCCCTTGATGGCGGACGACGAGGCGGCCGGTGTCGGTGAGGCGGCCGATCACCGCCACATCGAGCCCCCATTTGCGGAAGATGCGTTCGGCGAGCGCCTCGCGGCCGGGGCGGAGGATCATCAGCATCCGCTCCTGGCTCTCGGAGAGCATCATCTCGTAGGCGGTCATCCCGGTCTCGCGCTGGGGCACGCGGTCGAGGTCGAGCTCGATGCCGAGCCCGCCCTTGCCCGCCATCTCCACCGAGGAGCTGGTGAGCCCCGCCGCCCCCATGTCCTGGATGGCGACGATGGCGTCGGTCTCCATCAGTTCCAGACAGGCCTCGATGAGGAGCTTCTCGACGAAGGGATCGCCGATCTGCACGGTGGGGCGCTTGGTCTCGGCATCGGCACCGAACTCGGCGCTCGCCATGGTCGCCCCGTGGATGCCATCGCGCCCCGTCTTGGCCCCGACATAGACCACCGGATTGCCCACCCCGGAGGCGCGGGAGAGGAAGATGCGATCGGCCCGCGCCACCCCCACCGTCATCGCATTGACCAACGGGTTGGTGTTGTAGGCGGGATGGAAATCGATCTCGCCCCCCACCGTGGGCACGCCCACGCAGTTGCCGTAGCCGCCGATGCCGCGCACCACGCCATCGACGATGCGCCGGGTGAGCGGATGGGCGGGATCCCCGAAGCGGAGCGCGTTCAGGTTGGCGATCGGGCGCGCCCCCATGGTGAAGACGTCGCGCAGGATGCCGCCCACCCCGGTCGCCGCCCCCTGATACGGCTCGATGAAGCTCGGGTGGTTGTGGCTCTCGATCTTGAAGACGGCGGCGAGCCCCTCGCCGATCGCCACCACCCCGGCATTCTCGCCCGGGCCGTGGAGGACCCAGGGCGCCTCGGTGGGAAGTTTGCGGAGCCAGATGCGCGAGGACTTGTAGGAGCAGTGCTCCGACCACATCACCGCGAAAATGCCGAGTTCGGTAAGCGAGGGGATGCGGCCGAGAATGGCCTGCACCCGGGCGTATTCGTCGTCGTTGAGCCCGAAGGCGCGGGCGAGTTCGGGAGTGACGGCGGCGCTCATGCGGCGAGCGCCTCGGCGAGACCGGTGAAGAGGGGAAGCCCGTCCTCGCCGCCGATCACCGGATCGACCAGATCCTCGGGATGGGGCATCAGGCCGAGCACGCGAAGATTGGCGGAGTAGATGCCGGCGATGTGGTTCATGCTGCCATTGGGGTTGGCCTCGCGGGCAAGCTCGCCCGCCGGGGGGGTATAGCGGAACGCGATGAGCCCCTCGCCTTCGAGGCGGGCGAGGGTGGCGGGATCGGCGAAGTAATTGCCATCGCCATGCGCCATCGGGGCGCGGAAGACGGCGCCTTTCTGGAAGTGGCGGGTGAAGGCGGTATCGGCCCGCTCCACCCGGAGATGGCAATCCTGGGCGAGGAAGCGGAGGGTGACGTTGCGCAACAGCGCCCCGGGCAGGATCCCGGCCTCGATCAGGATCTGAAACCCATTGCAGATGCCGAGCACGTAGCCGCCGCGGGCGGCGAAGGCGCGCACCGCGGTCATCACCGGCGAAAGCGCCGCCATCGCCCCGGGACGGAGATAATCGCCGTAGGAGAACCCCCCCGGCAGCACGACCAGATCAAGCCCGGCAAGATCGCTCTCCTCGTGCCAGATAAGGCGCGGACGCGGCGCGCCGGCGCGGACGAAAGCGGTGAGCACGTCGCGCTCGCGATTGGTGCCGGGAAAGAGGACGACGCCCACCCGCATGGTCAGCGCGGGCAGGGATAGAGGGTGCGAAGCGCCCCGCTCACCGCGGCGGCGGCATTCGCCTCTGGCGCGGGATGGCGGCGAAGCTCGGCGAGCACCGCCTCGCGCAGGCTGCGCACCGCGACCCCCGCCGGGACGCAGACCTCACCGCGCTGGAGCGCCGTATCCGCCACGCCCACGATATAGCCGGCGCAGTCCGCCTCGCTCGCCGGATCATGGGCCGCGCAGGCGCGAAGGAGCCGTTCCTCGCTGATGAAGGCCGCCGAAGCGGGGCGCGCCGCCCCCACCATCCCGAGCCCGAGGACGAGACCGCTGAGCGCGGCCAACGCCAACGAAACGCCGCTGATCCCCCTCATCATGCGCTCTCCTCGATCCGCAGGGTGTAACGCTGGATGATCGGATTGGCGAGCAGGCGCTCGGCCATCTCGCGCACCCGCCGCTCGGCCTCGGCGCGGTCGGCGGCGGTGAGCGAGAGCGTGATCACCTTCCCCGCATGCACCGTCTCGACTTCCGAAAAGCCGAGCCCCTTGAGGGCGCGTTCGATCGCCTGGCCCTCGGGGTCGAGCACCCCCTCCTTGGGCAGCACGGTGACGGTGGCGTTGAAATGGAGGGTAACGGGAAGGGGGGCGCTCACTGCATGGTCTCCGGTCCCTTGAGGTCACGCGCGCCCGCCTCGGGCATGATGCCGAGCCGGCGCGCCACTTCCTGGTAGGCCTCCTCCACCCCGCCCAGGTCGCGGCGGAAACGGTCCTTGTCCATCCGCTCGTTGGTCTTGGCGTCCCACAGGCGGCAATTGTCGGGGCTGATCTCGTCGGCGAGCATGATACGCATCTCGTCGTTCTCCCAGAGCCGCCCGAATTCGAGCTTGAAATCGACGAGAACGATGCCGACGCCGAGGAAGAGGCCGGTGAGGAAGTCATTGATGCGCAAGGAGAGGGCGACGATGTCGTCAAGATCCTGCGGCGAGGCCCAGCCGAAGGCGGTGATGTGCTCCTCGCTCACCATCGGGTCGTTGAGCGCGTCGTTCTTGTAATAATACTCGATGATCGAGCGGGGGAGCCGGGTGCCCTCGGGGATGCCGAGCCGGTTGGAGAGGCTGCCCGCGGCGATGTTGCGCACCACCACTTCGAGGGGGATGATCTCCACCTCGCGGATGAGCTGTTCGCGCATGTTGAGGCGGCGGATGAAATGGGTGGGGATGCCGATCTCGCCGAGCCTCAGCATGAGATATTCGCTGATGCGGTTGTTGATGACGCCTTTGCCGGTGATCACGCCCTTCTTCTGGGCGTTGAAGGCGGTGGCGTCGTCCTTGAAATACTGCACGAGGGTGCCCGGTTCAGGCCCCTCGAACAGAATCTTGGCTTTCCCTTCGTAAAGCTGCCGGCGACGGGCCATGGTCGTTCATCCTCGTCCCGCCCAGGCTCCGCCACTCGGGGCCTGGACGCACGGTTTCGATATAGCGAAGGCGAGGCTTGCGCAAAAGATCACGCCCCCACCCCTTCCGCGGCAAGCGCCACCGGCTCGTACGGCGCGCGGTCGGGCGGGCCTTTGGCGAAGCGCCAGACCACCTCGCCCGTCTTCGCGATGGCGAGCAGCGAGGAACAGACCGTCCCGAACCCGCCTTGCGGGGTGATGTTGATCTGGCTCTCGATCTCGCCCGAACGGTCGGCGAGGAGCGCCGGCCATTCTCCCCAGTCGGCTGGCGGGGCGGGGGGACGGGCGAGGCGGAAGCGGGGGAGATACTGGGCGACGCGCGGGCTCGTCATGTCGTTGGGATCGCGCGCGGTGATCATGTAGAGCCCTTCCTCGAGCTCCGTCACCTGCGGGGTGCCGGCGGCG
>KN173917.1:11150-12490 GCA_000759655.1 Acidicaldus organivorans
AGGCCGCGGATGAAGAAGACCCCGGCGCGGTCAGCCACCACCATGTTGAAGCGCCGCCAGTGCTTGGCCTCGATCTCGCCCACCGCCGCCGCCCCGGAGGCCGCATCCCTGGCGGCGAGGGCGAAGAAGGGAAGCTCGCCGCGGCTCCTCCGGCCAAGCTTGGGGCCGAGGCTTCCCGGCCGGTTGAGCACGGCGGCGACCATCCCCCGCCCATTGACCGCGAGCCACGTGCCCCCGGCGAGCCGGTCGCGCCCGCCCACCACATCCGGATGCTCCGGCCAGTGCCGGCCCGGCGGATCCCAGGGGCGGTCGATCATCTCGTCGCGGTTGGTGCCGATGAGGACCGGCCAGTCATGGCGGGGGCGATAGAGCAGGATGAGGGTGCACATCAGCCGGCTTCTCCGAACACACGGGAGAAAATCAGATCGACCGCGGCGAGGTGGCGGGAGAGGTCGAAGGCCGCATCGAGCTCGGCGGGGCCGAGATGGGCGCTGACCTCGGGGTCGGCGGCGAGCCTCTCGCGGAAAGAGGGCCCCGCCTCGCCCCGCTCGATCGCCTCCCAGGTTGCCATGGCGTGGCGCTGGACGATCCGGTAGGCCGCCTCGCGCGACAGCCCGGCGCGGGCGAGCGCGAGCAGCACCTCGCCCGAATGGACCACCCCGCCCAGCGCGTCGAGATTGGCCCGCATCCGCTCCGGATAGATGGTGAGTTTCTCCACCACCCCGGCGGCGCGATGGAGCGCGAAATCGAGGGCGATGGTCGCATCGGGGGCGATCACCCGCTCCACCGCCGAATGGCTGATGTCGCGCTCATGCCATAGCGCCACGTCTTCGAGCGCCGGGATCGCGTAGCCGCGGAGCAGGCGGGCAAGCCCGGTGAGGTTCTCGGAGAGTACCGGGTTGCGCTTGTGCGGCATCGCCGAGGAGCCCTTCTGGCCGGGATGGAAATACTCCTCCGCCTCGCGCACCTCGCTCCGCTGCAGATGCCGGATCTCCACGGCGAGCCGCTCGATCGAGGCGCCGATGAGGGCGAGCGTGGTGAAGAAGGCGGCATGGCGGTCGCGCGGGATGACCTGGGTGGAGACGGGCTCGACGGCGAGCCCGAGCCGCTCGGCGACATAGGCCTCGACCCGCGGGTCGAGATGGGCGTAGGTGCCGACCGCCCCGGAGATGGCGCAGGTGGCGATCTCGGCGCGCGCCGCTTCGAGCCGGGCGCGGGCGCGGGCGAACTCGGCGTAGTGCGAGGCGAGCTTGAGGCCAAAAGAGGTGGGCTCGGCGTGGATGCCGTGGCTGCGGCCGATGATCGGGGTGAGCTTGTGCTCGAAGGCGCGGCGGCGCAGC
>KN173917.1:12587-13069 GCA_000759655.1 Acidicaldus organivorans
GCGGCGAGCAGACGGTCGAGCCCGGCGAGCAGGAGATCGGCCGCGTCGCGGAGCTGGACGGCGAGCGCGGTATCCAGCACGTCCGAGGAGGTCATGCCGAGATGCATGTAGCGCGCCGCCTCGCCGATCCCCTCGCCGAGCCAGGTGAGGAAGGCGATCACGTCATGACGCGTCTCGCGCTCGATCGCCTCGATCCGCTCGAGCGCCGCGGGGCCGAGCTCGGCGATGCGGGCCGCGCCCTTCTCGCGGATCTCGCGCGCCGCTTCCTTGGGGATGGCGCCGAACTCGGCCATCGCCTCGGCGGCGAGCGCCTCGATTTCAAACCAGATGGCAAAGCGCCGTTCCGGCGCCCAGATGGCCGCCATCTCGGCTCGGGTATAGCGCGGCACCATCGCTTGACAGCCTCTCCTCGCCCAAGGTTAGGAGTTCCGCGCTAGCCGTCCCTCCCTGCTCTGGCAACCCCTCCCCGCGCAACCCATCCC
>KN173918.1:0-113 GCA_000759655.1 Acidicaldus organivorans
GCGGGGGAAGAGGCGGCGGGGGCGGTTTGGGCAGACGAAGGCGCGGTATCGGACATGCATTCCTCTCGATCGGGCCGGTCGATCGGCAGGATCGACCAGCTTGGGCGGGAGCG
>KN173918.1:194-2219 GCA_000759655.1 Acidicaldus organivorans
GGATCGAGCCCACGAGGACGGATCCCTTTGAGGCAAACCCCTATTGGGACCAGCCCAGTCCGGGCCAGACCATTGGGCGCGGGTAGCAAAGGGGGCGCTCCGGAGCAAGAGCGGAGAAACGCGAGGGCGAGAAGCCCCCTCTGGCGCACCTTGCCTCCTTGCCGCGGGGCGGCAGGCGTGATAGGCGCCTTACTTCAGCACCGTGCCGTATCCCGCAGCGCGTTGCGTTCATCGACGACGCATTCATCGACGACCTGGAGAGTGGACCTTCGGCCGTGTTCAAACGCCGGAAACCCGATGAGCAGGTAACCATGCCGCCGCCCGCGCCGCCCCGCCGCCCCGCCGAAGAGGGGATTGCGGCGCGCGAGGCGGATCCATCCGCGCCCCATGCCGCCGCCTCATCCGACGGAGCGCTCGGCGTGCCGCCGCTCCGTTCCGGCGCGATCAAGGAGACTGCCATGAGCCGTTCGCCCATCCCGCCTTCGCCCTCCGCCCCTCCGGCGAGCCCGCTTGCTCCACAACCCGGCCGCGCGCCGCGCACCTGGCGTGAGGAACAGGGCGAGCGCCGCACCCTGGTGGTGGGGCGGGGGATCAGCCTGCAGGGCACGGTTCAGGACGCCGAGCGCCTCGTCGTCGAAGGGACGGTGGAGGCCAGCATGATCCACGCCGCCGAGCTCTCCATCGCGCCGGGCGGCGTGTTCAAGGGTGAGATCGAGGTCGAGGATGCCGAGATCGCCGGCACCATCGACGGCACGCTCACCGTGCGCGGCAGCCTCGTCGTCCGCTCGACGGGGCGGGTGCTGGGAACGGCGCGCTGCCGCCGCCTTCAGGTCGAGGAAGGCGGTCAGATCAGCGGCCGGATGGAGATGATCACCGAGGGCGCCGCGCCCGAGCCGCCGCGGCCCAACCTCGCGGCGAGCGCGTCGCAGCCCGCCTCTCCGGGGGCCTGAGAGAGGCGCCTTGACAGAGCGGCGCAGCGCCGACTAGGTGCAAAGACGAGAGGTGAACCATGGCCAAAGCGAACGTCGTCCAGATCAAGCTCGTGTCCTCGGCGGATACCGGGTATTTCTACGTCACCAAGAAGAACACCCGCACCAAGACCGGGAAGCTCGAACTCCGCAAATACGACCCGGTGGTGCGCAAGCACGTCATCTTCCGCGAAGCGAAGATCAAGTAAGAAGCGAAGGCCGAGACGGGGCACTTCTCTCGCCACGCCTTGGGCCAGGCGGGGTGGCGCCAAGTCTCGTCCTCTTTCGGCTCCCATCGCCGATTTCGAGCAGCAGGCGCTGAGTCTTTACCTGTTGACGGACTGCCCTCCGCCGCTGTTCTCAGCGACGGAGCTGTTTTGCGCGCCTCCCAGCCCGCTGCCGTCCCCGGTCTTTCGTCCCTTCCCCGACCGTCCCTTCCCCGACCAGATGCGGGGAAGGCAGCTCCATCTGCCGCTCGCCGCCGTGACGGCGTGGGGAGCACGATGGACACGCCGGGAACGGCTTCGATGGAACGTGGATAATAACGGCTGCGCAGAAAAGCGGCGCTCCAGAGAGCCCTTCTGCCTGCCCTTGCCGGGCGAGGCGGGGAAGCCTCTGGAGCGCCGTCCCAACCTTCTTTGCGGGTCGCTTTCAGCGTCAACCCGGATGCCGGAGAAGAAGACCCCCGGCGTTCATCCCCCCATCCCGTTGCCGGACCGAGATGTTACCGCTTCCCCAACGAAACGGGAAAGAGGGTCCGGGCTTTCCGGGATTTTCCGGTCAAGTCAAGCTCGATGCGGTCTCAAACCGCGGTCTTGAGCTCCTTGGCCGGACGGAAGGCGATCTTCTTGCTCGCCTTGATCTGGATCGGCTGGCCGGTTGCCCGGGTGCGGGCCATCCGCGCCGGGCGGTTCTGCACCTCGAGCGTGCCGAGCCAGATCAAGGCGAGCAAGAAGATCGCCTTGATCTGGATCGGCTGGCCGGTTGCCGGGTTGCGGCCCATCCGCGCCGGGCGGTTCTTCACCTCGAGCGTGCCGAGCCCGCTGATCCGCACCCG
>KN173918.1:2294-9758 GCA_000759655.1 Acidicaldus organivorans
CGCGCCGCTCTTCAGATGCTCGGTCAGCATCTCGACGACGGTGGCGAGGATCTCTCCCGCCTGACGCTGGGTGAGATGCTCCCGCTCGGCGAGCTCCACCGCGAGCTGGCGGGTGGCGACGAGCTCGGGCCCGGCGGACTTGGCGGCGCTGCGGGTGGCCGCGGAGCGCATTTGAGCCTTGGCGGCGGGCTTGGCAGCGGCGGGCTTGCTGGCTTTGGCCTTGGACGCTTTCTGAGGCGCCGTCTTTGCAGGCATGTCGGTTTCTCCGTGAGAAAGAGAAGGAAAGATGCGAAGAGAAATACACGGGAATGCCGTAACGCAAGAGGAAAATGCGCAAGCAGCATCGATTCCATCGGCTTTTTCGCAACTGCTCACATCGCCCGCACACCCCGCCCGCCGGGATGTCCTTCCTTTCGAAAGTGCAAGAATTCGGCGCATGTCTCATTAAAATATTGATTTATAATGATTATTTTTGAAAACAGCAGGCCCCCCTCCTCCTCCGCGCGCGCTGTATGGCGCCCTCGGCAGTCCCGCCTGGCGGGTCTTTTCCCGGCCGCGGCGGACGTGCCAACATCACGGCACAAGGCCTGCCAAAGGCCGCAACAACGATCGAGGAGACGTCCCATGACCGCATCCGGTGCGAATCACCCCGCGAATCGCCGCCCTCCGTCGCGCCCGAAACGCCCGGGCCTGCCCCGCCGTCGCGCGCTCGGGCTTGCTCTCGGCGCGCTCGCTGCCCCCTTCCTCCGCCCCTCTCGGGCCCGCGCAGCGCGGCGCTACAAGTTCGGCAGCGACTGGCCTACCGAGTTTCCGGCGACGAAACGCTTCCAGGCTGCGTTCGGAGCGCTTCCCGAAAAAACTGGCGGGGCGCTTGGCATCGAGGTCTATCCCAATTCGGTGCTCGGCGGAGACACCGAAATGCTCGCCGAACTCCGCTCCGGCGCGCTCGAATTCTACGCCGCCCCCACCGGCTCGCTCTCCACCTTCGTCCCCGCCTCCGGCATCGTGAACGTGGGCTTCGCCTTCAAGGATTACAGCGAGGTCTGGCCGGCGCTGGATGGCTCGCTCGGCGCCTATGTCCAGGAGCAGGTCGAGAAAACGGGCCTCATCGTGGTGGGCCCGGCGATCGACAACGGCTTCCGCCAGCTCACCACCCACAACCGTCCCGTCCAGCGGGTCGAGGACGTCGCGGGGCTCAAGATCCGCGTGCCGGTCTCGCCGCTCCACGTCTCGTTGTGGCGGGCGCTCGGCGCCGCGCCGGGCAGCATGAATTTCAACGAGGTCTATAGTGCGCTGGAGAGCGGCGTCTATGACGCCGAGGAAAACGCGCTTCCCATCGTCGCCTTCGCCCGGCTCTACGAGGTGCAGAATTATTGCATCCGCACCTCCCACATGTATGAGGCCTATCTGCTGCTGGCCAATCGCGAGGCATGGCAGCGCCTGAGCCCCGCCGAGCGCGACCTCGTCGTCGAGGCGGCGCGCACCGCCACGCTGCCCGAGCGGGAGGACATCGCCGCCCTTTCCGTCTCGCTGGAAGGAGGCCTCACCGCCAAGGGGATGCGCTTCCTCACCCCCGACCGCGAGAGTTTCCGCCGCCGCCTGCGCGAGGCAGGCTTCTACCGCTATTGGCGCGACAGGTTCGGCGCTGCCGCCTGGAGCCTGCTCGAGGAGCACGTGGGCCCGCTCAGTTGAGCAGCGGTCACTGAAGCGGCGGAGGCTCGCTTACGCCGACGGCGCGGGCGCACAATCGAGGATGAACACCGCGCCCTTGCCATCGGGTGCTGGCCCGTCGTTGATGCGCACCGCAAATCCGTGCAGGTCGGCGATCGCCTTGACCAGGCTCAGCCCAAGCCCGCTCCCCTCGACGTGGCGGCTCTTGTCGGAGCGATAGAACCGCTTGAAGACGAACTCGCGCTCCTCGGGGGCGATGCCGGGGCCGGTATCGCGCACCACGAAGGCGGCGCCGCGCCCCTCCGCCCGCACCTCGAGCGCCACCTCGCCCCCTTCCGGAGTGAACTTGATCGCATTGCCCACCAGATTGGCGAGCGCTTCGAGGAGGAGCTCGCGATCACCCTCGATGGGAGGCGGGGCCGGAGGCAGGGCGAGGCGAAAGGCGATGTTGCGCTCCTCGGCGATCGGCGCATAGAGGTCGGCGATCTCGCGGGCGAGCTGGGCGGGGTCGAGAGGCGCGAAGCCGGCGCGGCGCCGCGTCTCGATCTCGCCGATGCGCAGAAGCGCGGTGATGATGCCGAGCACCTGGTCGAGCCCGATGATGGCCCGGTCGATCGCCTCGCGCAGCGCCTCGGCGTCCTCCTCGTGCGCCCGCGCCCGTTCGAGCCGCGCCCTTACCCGGGAAAGCGGCGTGCGCAGGTCATGGGCGATGTCGTTGCCGATCCCCTTGAGCTGTTCGAGGAGACGGCCCAACTCGTCGAGCACGCGATTGACCGCGGCGGCGAGCTGGTCGAAATCATCGCCGGTGCCGGTGAGCGGCAGGCGTTCGTGGAGATCGCCCGAGAGGATGCGGGCCATCGTCTCGTGCACGTCCTTGACGCGCCGGAGCGCCCGCAAGCTCATGAAGATGCCGGCGGTGAGAGCGAGCCCGAGCGCCGGGGCGAGGCTCAGCCCGATCGCGCGCAGGATGACGTAGCGCATGCGTTCGAGATCGGCGAGGCTCCGCATCAGGACCAGCACCTCCCCGCCCGGAAGCCGGCGCGCGATGGCGCGCACCGGCTCGGGCGCGGCGGCGGGGTCGTCATCGAGCACGAGGGAGAGCGTATGGGGCCTGCCGTCGGCGGAGAGACCCTCCGGCAGCCGGGGAATGTTGCCGGCGAGCAGCTGGCCGGAGGGCGCGAAGAGGCCGGCGAAATTGAGACGGCGCAGCCCTTCGAAGAGCCCGTGGCCGACGCGCAGTCCGAGTTCGCGGCTCAGCTGCTCGACCGGCTCGCGGCTCGCCGCTTTCGAATCGGTGATCAGGAAGCGATCGACGCGGCGCGTCTCGAGGATGGTCGTCTGGTAGAAGATGAAGGCGAGGAGGAGGACGGTGATCGTCGAGAAGGCGAGCGAGAACCCAAGGGCGAGGCGGAAGGAGGCGGTGCGGAAGAGTTCGGGGATACGCATCGGTCGGTTCGGAGAGGGCGCCCCGGAGACGGGCGCGCCGGAGGGTGGGATCGAGGTGGGATGATGGGAGGCGAGATGGGAAGGGGGGAGGGGAATTAAAACAGCTTTTAATGGTATCCGATGAACGCCCGGTTAAAAACCGGGAAAAGCCGGGGCCGGGATGAGAGGCATCGATGAGGAGCAGGAGCGGACGATGCCGGAGCGAGAGCGTCCGAACGAGCGCCCAAATCTACGTCGCGGAAACGAGGGAAGCATGCCGGAGATGAGCGGCAAAGAGGCCAAGGAAGCACCCGGACGGGTCGTGCCGGAGCGGCGGCTTCGCCTGCTCCTCGTCGAGGATGACCGCGAGCTCGCCGAGGAGATCGCGACCGAGCTCGGCGAGCGGGGCTATGACGTCACCCATGCCGAGGATGGCGAGGCGGGGTTTCAGCTCGCCAGCCGGGGCGGCTTCGATCTCCTCATCCTCGACCGGCTGCTTCCCAAACGCGACGGGCTTTCCATCCTCGCCGGGCTGCGCGAGCGGGGCATGGCGACGCCGGTCCTCATCCTGAGCGCGCTCGGCGAGGTCGATGAGCGGGTGGCGGGGCTCAAGGCGGGGGGCGACGATTATCTGGTCAAGCCTTTCGCCTTCGCCGAGCTCGCCGCCCGCATCGAGGCGCTGCTCCGCCGTCCGCTCGCCGCGGCGGTGACGCGGCTCGAAGTGGGGCCGCTGGTGCTCGATCTCATCTCCCGCGAGGCCAGTCGCGGCGGGCGGGCGATCGAGCTCCTCCCCACTGAATTCAAGCTGCTCGAATACCTCATGCGCCATGCCGGCCAGATCGTCACCCGCGGCATGCTGCTCGAGGATGTCTGGCACTACCGCTTCCTGCCCCAGACCAACGTGGTCGATGTCCATATCGGCAAGCTCCGGCGCAAGATCGACGCGCCGGGCGAGCCGCCGATGATCCATTCGGTGCGCGGCGCGGGGTTCATGCTGCGCGACCCCTCTTGATCTGGGGCATGGAGGGGGAGTAAGGGCTGTGCTTGATGGCGCCCCATTTTCGCCGGGCGCAGACGGTGGAGGGATCATGGTCCGGATGAGTGGCCGTTCGATGGGAACGATCCTGGCGGCGGGAGCCGCGTTGGCGGGACGCATCAGCGAGGCGCATGCCCAGGCGCCCCGCCCCTGGGAGATGGGGATGCAGCCGCCCTTCAGCCCGGTGGCAGAGCGGATCCACTCGCTCCATGACGTGGTGCTGGTGATCATCACCCTGATCACCCTGCTGGTGGGGGCGCTCCTCGTCGTGGTGCTGCTCCGCTTCAACCACCGCGCCAATCCCAATCCGAGCAAGACCAGCCATAACACGCTGATCGAGGTGATCTGGACGGTGGTGCCGATCCTGATCCTCGTCGTCATCGCCATCCCCTCGCTGCGGCTGGTCTATTACGAGGACCGCACCAAGGATCCGGCCCTCACCATCAAGGTCACCGCCCATCAATGGTACTGGGAGTACGGCTATCCCGATCAGGGCAATCTCGACATCGAGAGCCGGGTGATCCCGGATGACCAGCTCAAGCCGGGCCAGCTCCACCTCCTCGAAGTGGACAACCCGCTGGTGCTGCCGGTGGGCAAGGACATCCGCATCCTCACCACGAGCTCGGACGTCATCCACAGTTTCTTCATCCCGAGTCTCGGCGTGCAGCGCTATGCGATTCCCGGCCGGGTGATCGAGACTTGGGTACGGATCGACAAGCCTGGTATCTACCGCGGCGAGTGCAATCAAGTCTGCGGGATAAACCACAGCCAGATGCCGATCGTGATCCAGGCGGTGAGCGACCAGGATTTCAAGGCCTGGGTCGAAAAGACCAAATCCGAACAGCAGACTTCGGAACGCGAGCCGGTCAAAAATCTGCGGTTCGCCGAAAACAAAGATTGATCAGGAGGGTTGTGATATAGTAAATTTTGCATATGTCCCATTGCTGACGGGACGGGGTCAAACCGGGAGTTTGGGGTTATGGCAAGTGTGACGACCGATCATGCGCATGGCGCGCATGAGCACCACGATCACCATCCGGGATTCGTGGCGCGCTGGCTCTTCAGTACCAACCACAAGGACATTGGCACCCTCTACCTGATCTTTGCCGGAATCGCGGCGATCGTCGGTGGCGGGCTCTCGATGATCATGCGGGCCCAGCTGATGTATCCGGGCCAGCACATCGTGGAGAACGGCCAGATCTGGAACACGATCGTGACCGCGCACGGCCTGATCATGATCTTCTTCGTGGTCATGCCGGCGCTGATCGGGGGCTTCGGCAACTGGTTCGTGCCGCTGATGATCGGCGCGCCGGACATGGCCTTCCCCCGCCTCAATAACATCAGCTTTTGGCTGATCGTCCCCGCCTTCCTGCTGGTCTGCGCGGGGTTGATCCTGGGCGAGTCGGGCTCGGGTTGGACGCTCTATCCGCCGCTCTCGAACGCCACCTACGAGCCGGGGCCGGGGATGGACTTCACCCTGTTTGCGCTCCATCTCGCCGGTATCTCCTCGCTGCTCGGGGCGATCAACTTCATCACCACCATCTTCAACATGCGCGCCCCCGGCATGACGCTGCACAAGATGCCGCTCTTCGTCTGGGGGATCCTGGTGACCGCCTTCCTGCTCCTCCTCTCGGTGCCGGTGCTGGCGGGCGCGATCACCATGCTGATCACCGACCGTAACTTCGGGACGACCTTCTTCGACCCCCAGGGCGGCGGCGATCCGGTGCTGTTCCAGCATCTCTTCTGGTTCTTCGGCCATCCCGAAGTCTACATCATGATCCTGCCTGCCTTCGGGATCATCAGCCACATTGTCTCCACCTTCAGCAAGAAGCCGATCTTCGGCTATCTCGGCATGGCCTACGCGATGGTGGCGATCGGGTTCGTGGGCTTCATCGTCTGGGCGCACCACATGTTCGTCTCGGGGATCGACGTCAACACCCGCGCCTACTTCATGGTGGCGACGATGGTCATCGCCGTGCCGACTGGCATCAAGATCTTCTCCTGGATCGCCACGATGTGGGGCGGGTCGATCGAGATGACGGTGCCGATGCTCTGGGCGGTGGGCTTCATCTTCGTCTTCACCATCGGCGGCGTGACCGGCGTGGTGCTGGCCAATGCGAGCCTCGACCAGGTGCTACACAACACTTACTACGTGATCGCCCATTTCCACTACGTGCTGTCGCTCGGCGCCATCTTCGGTATCTTCGCCGGGTTCTACTACTGGATCGGCAAGATGAGCGGTCGGCCCTATCCGGAGTTCTGGGCCAAGGTGCATTTCTGGCTCTTCTTCATCGGGGTGAACATGACCTTCTTCCCGATGCACTTCCTCGGCCTCGCCGGCATGCCGCGCCGCTATCCCGACTATCCGGAAGCCTTCGCTGGGTGGAACTATGTCTCCTCGATCGGCGCCTACATCGCCGGGATCTCGGCTCTGGTGTTCTTCTACGTGGTCTTCCGCACCTTCACCAGCAAAGAGCGGCTGCCCGCCAATTACTGGGGCGAAGGGGCGACCACGCTGGAGTGGACGGTGAGCTCGCCGCCGCCGTTCCATACCTTCGAGGAACTGCCCCAGATCCGCTGACCACATCCGCTGAGACGGGCATCGTAAGGGCATTCCGATGAGCGAGGCCGCTTTCGAGGCGATCTCCGAGGCGAGGGAGGGGCAAGCCCCCTCCCTCCCGCTCTCTGGCGTAAGCGACTGGCTCACCCTGCTCAAGCCGCGGGTGATGACTCTGGTCGTCTTCACCGGAGCGATCGGCCTCCTCATCGCGCCCGTCCCCCTCCACCCGGTGCTCGCCTTTGCCGCCGTCCTCGCCATCGCCATCGGCTCCGGCGCGGCGGGAGCGATCAACATGTGGTATGACCGCGATATCGATGCGCTGATGCGGCGCACCCGGAGCCGTCCCATCCCGGCGGGGCGGATTGCGCCGGGCGATGCGCTCGGCTTCGGGATCGTGCTCGCGGTGGCCTCGGTCGCCATCATGGGGCTTGCCACCAATTTTCTGGCCGCCGCGATGCTCGCCCTTTCCATCGTCTTCTACGTCGCCGTCTATACGATGTGGCTGAAGCGGGCCACCCCGCAGAACATCGTCATCGGCGGCGCGGCGGGCGCTTTTCCCCCCGTAATCGGCTGGGTCGCCGCGACCGGTCATCTCGCGCTCCTCCCCATTCTCCTCTTCCTCATCGTCTTTTTCTGGACGCCGCCCCATTTCTGGTCGCTCTCCCTCTATGCGAGTGGCGATTACGCGCGGGCGGGCGTGCCGATGCTGCCCGTCGTCGCCGGAGCGCGCGCCACGCGGCGGCAGATCTTCCTCTACACCCTTCTCCTCGTG
>KN173918.1:9834-13618 GCA_000759655.1 Acidicaldus organivorans
CCGCTCTCCTTGCTCCCCGCCGCCTTGAACCTCACCGGCATGATCTACGGGGTGAGCGCTGCGGTGCTGGGCGGGCTTTTCCTCCATCACGCCTGGAAAGTGTTGCGCGACGCGCAGGACGGGACGGGGCGCAGCCTGAGCGGGGACGCCCCGGCGCGGGCCGCTTTCCGCTATTCCATCCTCTATCTCTTCCTGCTGTTCTTCGCGCTCGCCATCGACCGGCTGGTGGGCGGGTAGGGAGACGGTGTGGTGTCCTCCGATGACCTTCCGCCGGCGAGCCGGGACGAGTTCGAAAAAAAGCGCCGCATGCGCAATTGGGCGTTGTTTCTGGTCCTGCTGGCGCTCGCGGTGTTGTTCTATGCGATGACCGTCGTCAAGATGACCAAATCCTGAGGCGGCAGGTCGAAGCGGAGAGGATCCTCATTTTGCAACGGGACGGAAAGACGGACCATGAGCAGTGAAGCGCACGGTGTGACCACCATCGAAAATTCGGGCCTCAAAAACCCCTACCATTTGGTCGATCCCAGCCCGTGGCCGATCCTCGGCGCCTTGGCCGGGGGCCTCACCGTGCTCGGCATCGTGTTCGAGGCCCATTACCACACCTGGACCCTCCTCATCATCGGGCTGCTCGCCGTCCTTGCGGTGATGTTCTTCTGGTGGCGCGACGTGCTCAAGGAGAGCCACACGCCCGGCCTGCACACCCCGGTGGTGCGGCTTGGCCTGCGCTACGGGATGATGTTCTTCATCACCAGCGAGGTGATGTTCTTCGTCGCCTTCTTCTGGGCCTATTTCCACTACGCGCTCTTCCCCGAGCACGTGCTGGGCGCCAAGGTGATCTCCTGGCCGCCGGAGGGGATCCGCACCTTCGATCCTTTCCACATCCCCTTCCTCAACACGATGATCCTGCTGCTCTCGGGCTGCACGGTGACCTGGGCGCATCACAGCCTGCTCGAGAATGACCGCAAGGGGCTGATCCAGGGCCTCCTGCTCACCGTGCTGCTCGGGATGAGCTTCACCGGCTTCCAGGCGCTCGAATACTCGCACGCCCCGTTCCATTTCGGCGGCAGCATCTATCCCTCGGTCTTCTTCCTGGCGACCGGCTTCCACGGGTTCCACGTCATCGTTGGCACAATCTTCCTCATCGTCTGCCTGTTCCGGGCAATCGCCGGAGACTTCACGCCGGAGCGGCATTTCGGCTTCGAGGCCGCCGCCTGGTACTGGCATTTCGTCGATGTGGTGTGGCTCTTCCTCTTCACCTGCATCTACTGGTGGGGAGCCTCGCCGGTTCCGGCGGCCTGAACGGGGCGGGGGATGGAGGAGCCCCTGCCGCCTCTCGCCTTCGCCCGGGCAGCGGTCTTCGGCCGCTGCCCGCGTTGCGGTCAGGGGCGCATTTTCTGCGGGATGCTCACCCTCTGTGAGCGCTGCCCGGTGTGCGGCCTCGATCTCACACGTCATGACGTGGGAGATGGTGCGGCCTTCGCCGCCATTTTCATTCTGGGGCCGATCATCGTCATCGCCGCCCTGATCGTCGAGTTCACCTACTCGCCACCGCTGTGGCTTCACATCCTCCTTTGGCCCGTGGTGACCGTCGTGCTCGCCGTCCTCTTCATGCGGCCGAGCAAGTCGATCCTGCTCGCCCTGCAATACCGCTACCGCCAGAGCGGCTCGTCCCCGTGACGCGGAGGCTGATCGGCCCGAGCCTGATGGCGGCGGCCATGTTCGTCGTCCTAATCGGGCTCGGCGTATGGCAGATCGAGCGCCTGCACTGGAAGGAAGGCATCCTCGCCGCCATCGCCGCGGCCGAGCGGCTTCCCGCCGAGCCCCTGCCATCCCAGCCTCTTCCCTTCCACAAATACCGCATCACCGGCCATTACGCCCCCGCTCTCGCCCTTTATGGCGATGAGGTGCGGGATGGGCCGCGCGGTCCCCTGATCGGGGGCGGGCTCCTCCAGCTCTTCCTTGCCGATGACGGGCGGGCGATCGTCGTCCAGCGCGGCTGGGTGCCGGAGGCGGCGCTCGGCGCCTTCGCCGAGGCGTCACCCCCCATCACCCTCGAAGGCTATGTCCTCCCGCCCGAGCGGCCCGGGTGGTTCACCCCCCATGACGATCCCGCCCATCTCCGCTTTTACCGCCGTGATCCGCAGGCGCTCGCCACCGCCTGGGGCCAGCCCGGTCTCGCGCCCTTCGTCTTCATCGCCCTCGGCCCCACGCCGCCCGGCGGCGCGCCCGATCCGGCGCACAGCCTGCCGCGCCCGCCGAACGATCATCTCTCCTATGCGCTCACCTGGTTCGGCCTGGCTGCGGCGCTCGCCGTCATCTACCTGATCTGGCTCAGAGGAGCGCTCCGCGCATGAACACTGCCTATCGCGAGGCCCGCCGCATCTTCTCGCGCATCGCCCGGCTCGAACAGGCCGCCGCCATCCTGCAGTGGGACCAGGCGACGATGATGCCGGAAGGAGGCGCTGAGGAACGGGCCGAGGAACTCGCCACCCTCGCCGGGCTGGCTCACGATCTCCTCACCGCGCCCGTCACCGAAGCGGCGCTCGATCGGGCGGAGGCCGGCGATGATCCGTGGGAGCAGGCCAATCTCGCGCTGATGCACCACCGCCTGCGCCGCGCCCGGGCGGTGCCGCGCGATCTGGTCGAGGCCGAGGCGCGCGAGGCTTCGGCCTGCGAGAAACGCTGGCGGGTGGCGCGGCGCGAGCGCGACTTCTCCCTCGTCGCCGCCCCGCTCGCCTCGCTCCTCGGCCTGGTGCGTGAACGCGCCGCAGCGCTCTCCGCAGCACTCGGTCTCTCGCCTTACGACGCGCTGATGGACGGCTTCCAGCCCGGTCTCGTGGAGGCCGATCTCGAACCCCTCTTTGCCGCCTATCGCCGCTTCCTGCCCGGGGCGCTCGCCGCGATCGAGGCCCGCCCCGCCCCACCACCTTTTCCGCCCGGCCCCTATCCGCGGGCGGCCCAGGAAGCGCTCTGCCGCGAGGCGGCCATCTGGGTCGGGCTCGATTTTCGCCGCGCCCGCTTCGATACCTCGCTTCATCCGTTCTGCGGCGGCACGCCGAATGACGTGCGGATCACCACCCGTTACGACGAGGCCGATTTCTCCCGCGCCCTGCTCGGCGTGCTGCATGAAAGCGGGCACGCGCTCTATGAGCAGAACCTGCCGCAGGATTTCCTCGACCAGCCGGTTGGGCAGGCGGCGGGCATGGCGGTGCATGAGAGCCAGTCGCTCTTCATCGAGATGCAGCTCGCTCGCAACGACGCCTTCATCGCCCATCTCGCCCCCAAGCTCGCCCGCGCCTTCCCGGATCAAGCCGCCCGCCTCGATCCGGAAACGGTGGGGGCGCATTGGCGGCGCGTCAGCCGCACCCTGATCCGGGTCGATGCCGACGAGGTGACCTACCCCGCCCATGTCATCCTCCGCTACGAGCTCGAGAAAGCGCTCCTCTCCGGCGCGCTCAGCGTTGCCGACCTGCCCGCCGCCTGGGCGGAGGGGATGGGCCGCCTGCTCGGCATCCGCCCCCGCCATGACGGCGAGGGTTGCCTGCAGGACATCCACTGGTATGAGGGGGCGTTCGGCTATTTCCCGAGCTACACGGTAGGGGCGATCCTTGCCGCCCAGCTCATGGCGGCACTCCGCGCCTCGGGGATCGAGGTCGAGACCCACCTCGCCGCGGGCGACATCCGACCGATCCGCGCCTGGCTTCATGAGCGCATCCACCGGCAAGGAAGCCTTCTCTCCTTCGCCGAACTGGTGCGCGCCGCGACGGGCCGCCCGCTCGACTTC
>KN173918.1:13871-17301 GCA_000759655.1 Acidicaldus organivorans
GCGGCGCGGTGAAGACGTAGGTCTGCGCCTCGGCGAGCATCCGGCCGAGGGAGGGGTTCGGCGGCTGNCCCCCCTCCCGCCAGCCCCCCGCCCGCCGCTACGCGCTTCCCGAGACGCCCTGACCCNGGTGCCGAGCCCGACATAGGAGAGCCCCGCCTCGGCGAGGATGGCGAGCGCGAGCTGGATGCTCGCCTGCACCACCACCAAGGGCAGGAGATTGGGCAGGATGTGGCGGGGCGCGATGGCGAGCCCGCCCCAGCCCAGGGCGCGGGCGGCGAGCACGAAGGGCATTTCGCGCAAACTCCGCGCCGCGCTCCGCACCAGCCGGGCGAAGACCGGCACGTTGAAGACGCCGATCGCCACCATCGCATTCACCCCGCCGGGGCCGGCGAGCGCGGTGAGCAACACGGCGCTGAGCAGGGCGGGAAAGGCGAATACGAGATCGGCGCTGCGCATCAACGCGCGATCGAGCGCCGGGGGGCCGAGCGCGGCGAGCAGCCCGAGCGGCACTCCACCCGCAAGCCCGAGCGCCACGGCAAGGCCCGCGAGCCCCACCGATTGGCCGAGCCCGACGGCGAGCATCGAGAACACGTCGCGCCCGAACGGGTCGGTGCCAAGCCAATGCAGCGCGGAGGGGGCGGCGAGGCGGTGGGCGAAATCCATGCGGGTGGGCGGATAGGGCGTCCACACCTGCCCGAGCGCGAGGAGCAGAAGCAGGGGAAGGGCGAGCCAGAGCCCCAGCCGGAGCGAGAGGGGTCTTCTCATCGCCCGCCCTCCCGGCGCAGGCGCGGATCGACGAGGAGATGGAGGAGATCGACCGCGAAATTGACCGCGATCACCGCCATGGCGAGCAGCACGACGAGGGTCTGCACCACCGGCAGATCCCGCCCCGAGATCGCCTGGAAGAGAAGCCGCCCGAGGCCGGGCAGGGTGAAGACGTTTTCGATGATGATCGTTCCGGCGAGCAGCGAGGAGAATTGCAGGCCGAGGATGGTGAGGATGGGAAGGAGCGCATTGGGCAAGGCGTGGCGCCAGAGGATACGCCGCTCCGAGGCCCCCTTGGCCCGCGCGGTGCGGATGTAGTCGGCGGAAAGCGCCTCGAGCATCGCCGCCCGCGCGATGCGGGCGAGGATGGCGGCCTGGGGCAGGGCAAGGGCGATGGCAGGCAGGAGAAGGGCGCGGAGCGCCGCGCCTCCCGCCCGCCAGCCCGGGAAACCGCTCGCCGGAAGCCACGCGAGCCAGAGCGCGAAGACGAGGACCAGCAACAGGCCGAGCCAGAAATTGGGCACGGCGAGGCCGAGCTGGGTGAGGACGAGCACGATGCGGTCGGCCCACCGCCCGAAACGCGCCGCGGCGAACACGCCGACCGGCAGGGCGAGGGCGGTGGAGAGCTGAACGGCGAGGGCGGCGAGCGGCAGGCTCACCCCGGGCCGCTCGGCGATCAGCCCGCGGATCGGCACGTGATAGGTGTAGCTCTCGCCGTTCTGCTCTCCACCGCCCTCGCCCTGCCGGTCGGCCCACCGCCCGAAACGCGCCGCGGCGAACACGCCGACCGGCAGGGCGAGGGCGGTGGAGAGCAGAACGGCGAGGGCGGCGAGCGGCAGGCTCACCCCGAGCCGCTCGGCGATCAGCCCGCGGATCGGCACGTGATAGGTGTAGCTCTCGCCGAAATCGCCGCGAAAGAAGCGCCAGAGCCAGTGGAGGAAGCGGAGCGGGGCAGGCTCGTCGAGGCCGAGCGCGTGATGGAGCACGGCAAGCGTGTCAGGCCGCGCATTGACGCCGAGGATGAGGGCGGCCGGGTCGCCCGGGATGACGTCGAGCAGAAGGAAAACGACAGCGGCAGCGGCGATGAGCGCCCCGATGAGGCCTCCGAGACGGCGCAGGAAAAGAAGCGCGGCGGCGACGCTCATTCCCGCCAATGGACGGCGGTGAGATCGTTGGCCGGGATGGGATCGTTCACCCAGAGCCCCTCGAGATTGGCGTTCCACACCCCGATCTTGGGCAGCACGTAGAGGAAGACGTTGGGCTCGTCCTCGGCGAGTTTCTTCTGCATGGCGATCAGGAGATCGCGCTGCTCCTCGGGCCGCACCGCCTCGACATAGCGGTGGTAGAGGTCGCGGAAGGCGGGGCTCTGGTAGTTGAAGTAGTAGTGATCGCGGGCATAGATGGCGAGATCGCGCGCCTCGGTATGGGCGATCACCGTCATGTCGAAGTCGGAACGTTTGAACACTTTGTCGAGCCACTCCGCCCATTCCACCGGAACGAGACTCACCTCGATCCCGACATCGGCGAGCATGGCGGCGATGATCTCCCCGCCGCGCCGGGCATAGGGCGGGGGCGGCAGGGTGAGGGTGAGGCGCGTTCCGGGCTTGACTCCGGCCTCGGCGAGCAGGGCCTTGGCGCGGGCGGGATCATAGGGATAGGTCTCGGAGAGATCGACGTAGTCGGGATCGTTCGGCGTGTAGTGCGAGCCGATCAGGGTGACCGGCACGCCCGGCATCAGGGTCTCGGTGAGCGCCTTGCGGTCGATGGCATGCGCCAGCGCCCGACGGACGCGGATGTCGTTGAAGGGCGGGCGCGCCTCGTTGAGGGCGATGATGGTTTTGCCCTCGGTGGTGCCGATCACCACCTTGAAGCGCCCCTCGGCGCGCAGCTGGGGCAGGATCTCGGGGGCGGGGAAATTGCTGAACGCATCGATGTCCCCGGCGATGAGGGCGTTGGCGGCGGCGGTGGGGTCGGCGATAAACTTGAAGGTCACCGCGGAAAGCGCCGGTTTCAGCCCCCAGTAGTCGGGGTTGCGTTCGAGCTCGACGCGATCGCCCTTGATCCAGCGGACGAAGCGGAAGGGGCCGGTGCCGACGGGATGGGTGGCGTTGGTCGCCGCCGAGGCCGGGGCCACCATCACCGCATCGCCCCAGCCCATGCCGAAGAGGAAATTGGCATCGGGGCGCTTGAGATGGACCACGGCGGTGTAGGGGTCAGGGCAGTCGGTCGCGGCGATCGGCTCGAAAAGCTCCTTCTGCGCATTGGTGCTGTCGGGCGCCATCGCCCGGGCGAAGGAGAACTGCACGATTTGGCAGTCGAAGGGCGTGCCGTCGTGAAACCGCACCCCCTGGTGGAGATGGAAGGTGTAGGTCTTGCCATCCACCGAGACATCCCAGGATTGGGCGAGCGCGGGCCGCACCTTGCCCTCGCCGTCGATGCGGGTGAGCCCTTCGAAGAGATTGGCATAGACCACTTCGCGAATGGCCGAGGCCGCCCCGGCGGTGGGATCGAGGCCGGGAGGCTCGAGCACCATGCCGAGGGTGAGCGTATCGCGGCTCCAGGCCGGAGAGGCGGTGAGAGGAGAGGCGGCGAGAAGGCCGAGGAGAGCAAGCCCCAAAGTGCGAGATATAACGGGGCGCGAGGCGGGGGGGCGAAAGGCGGGGGC
>KN173919.1:0-1584 GCA_000759655.1 Acidicaldus organivorans
CCCTCGCCGCCCCCGCCTGCGGCCAGCGCCCGCGCCTCGGCGGCGTAATAGCGGAGCGCGTCCGCCGCCTCGCGGATCTCGCCCACCGCATCGAGCGGAATGCGCCCGGCCTCGCGCGCGATCAGGGCAATGAGGGCGGGCGCGTCCTCTTCGAGGCGCGCGGCGGCTTTTTCGAGCACCGCGGCACGCGCCGCCGCCGGCATCGCACTCCACCCACCCCCTCCCGCGGCGAGCGCGGTCATGGCGCGCCCGATCGCCGCCGCGTCGGCGAAGCGGACGAGGCCCACCACATCCCGCCCATCGGCCGGGTTGAAGACGGGCCGGGGCGACCCACCGCCCCCGAGCGAGGGCGCGGCCTCGGGAAAAGAGGCCAGCGCGCGGGAGAGAGCGGGGGCGAGGCGGGCACGCTCCTCTGCCGCGGGGAGGTCGATGCCGCGGGAATTGCGCCGCGCCGGGAGATAGAGCGCCTCAGGCGGGGGAAGACGCGGATGGGGCGCGCCCTGCGGCGAGAGGGCGCGGGCCTCGGCCACCGGATCGGCGAGCAGCGCCTCGACCGGCACGGCGGGATCGGCGAGGCGGTGGACGAAGGAGGTATTGGCGCCGTTCTCGAGTAGACGGCGGACGAGGTAGGGGAGCAGCGTCTCATGCGAGCCCACCGGCGCGTAGATGCGGCAGGCAGGGCCGAGCTTCAGCGTGCCCAGCACCTCCTCATAGAGCGGTTCGCCCATGCCGTGCAGGCATTGATACTCGTAGGTGGCCGGATCGCGCCCTTCGGCCATTTCGTGCAAGCACGCCACGGTGAGCGCGTTGTGGGTGGCGAATTGCGGAAAGAGGCGGGGGCCGGCGGCGAAGAGGCGGCGGGCGCAGGCGAGGTAGGAGACGTCGGTGTGGATCTTGCGGGTGAAGACGGGGTAGTCGAGCCCCTCGACCTGGGCGCGCTTGATTTCGGAGTCCCAATAGGCCCCCTTGACCAGGCGGATGGGGAGCCTGCGCCCGGTCCGTTCGGCGAGCGCAACGAGCCAATCGATGACGAAAGGGGCGCGTTTCTGATAGGCCTGCACCACGAAGCCGAGCCCCTCCCAACCCTCGAGCGCCGGATGGGAGGCCAAGGAGGCAAAGAGGGCGAGCGAGAGCTCGAGCCGCTCAGCCTCCTCGGCATCGATGCTGAGCCCGAGCCCGAACCGCTTGGCCTGTTCGGCCAGAGCGAGGAGGCGGGGAAAGAGTTCGGCCCACACCCGCTCTTCCTGAAACGGCGTATAGCGGGGATGGAGGGCGGAGAGCTTGACCGAGATGCCGGGGCCCTGGATCGGCCCCTGCCCGGCGGCCGCCTTACCGATCGCCCCGATCGCCTCCTCGTAGAGGGCGAAGTAGCGGCGAGCATCGTCCTCGGTCATCGCCGCCTCGCCCAGCATGTCGTAGGAGTAGCGGAAGCCGCGCGCCTCGAAGCGGCGGGCGCGGCTGAGCGCCTCCTCGATGGTCCGCCCGGCGACGAACTGCTCGCCGAGGAGCCGCATGGCGAGATCGACCCCGGCGCGGATCAAAGGCTCGCCGCCGCGGCCAAGCAGTCGGGTCAGTGCCGCGCCG
>KN173919.1:1665-6206 GCA_000759655.1 Acidicaldus organivorans
AGGGTCCGCTCGCTGTGGGTGCCGACCAGGCGGCCGGTGATCATGAGGCCCCAGATCGCCGCATTGACAAAGAGCGAGGGGTTGTGGCCGAGATGGGCCTGCCAGTCCCCGCCAGCGAGTTTCTCGCGGATCAGCGCATCGCGCGTCGCCGTATCGGGGATGCGGAGCAGCGCCTCGGCGAGGCACATCAGCGCCACGCCTTCCTGGCTCGAGAGCGAGAATTCGTGGATCAGCCCCTCGATGCCGCCCCGCCGCCCCTTGGCGCGCAGCGCCTCCACCAGGCGGCGGGCGAGCGCTTCGGCCCGTGCCTGGCGCGGCGGATCGGGGGGCAGGTCGGCAAGCAGGGCGGGCACCGCTTCGGTCTCCGCCATCCGAAAGGCCCGCGCGATCGCCGCGCGCGCCGCCGCCAGGGCATCTCCTGCCTCCTCGCCCCTGGCAGAGTGCGCGAAATCGGGGAAAAGGGCGGGGCGGGATGATTCGAGGGCGAGGCCGCGGCGGAGGAGAAGCGCGGCGGCCTCCGCCTCGGCAAGCCCGCGGCGGCGCGCTTCTGCGGCGAGCCAAGCCCGCTCCTCCTCGGTGAGGCGGACGGGGAGCTCGACAGGGAGCTCGCCCGCGCCCATCGCCCTACAACGCCTCGGGCGGGATGACGTTCTGCGGGCGCGGCCCGAGCAGGGCGGCCCGCATCGTCTCCGCCGATTTCACCCGGATGTCCTCCCAGGCCTCGGGCGTGTGGAAGGCGGAATGGGGGGTGATGATGAGCCGCCCCTCGAGCCAGGGGGCGCGTTCGCGATAGGCGGTGAGGAGCCGGGGCGGAGGCTCGGGCGGTGGCTCGACGGGGAGCACGTCGAGCCCCGCTCCCGCCACGTGCCCGCTCGCCAGCGCTTCATAAAGCGCCTCGATGTCGAGCACCGGGCCGCGGGCGGTGTTGATGACGAGCGCGCCCTCGGGCAGGCGGGCAAGCTCGGCCGCGCCGATCATGCCCCGGGTCTCCGGCGTGAGGGGGGTGTGGAGGGAGAGCGTGTCGCTCTCGGCAAGCAGGTCCTGGAGCGTCCTCGCCCGCTCGATGCCGAGGGCGCGCTCCACCCCGTTTGGCTGGTAAGGATCGTAGGCGATGACCCGCATGCCAAAGGCGCGGGCGCGGAGCGCCACCGCGGTGCCGATCCGCCCGAGCCCAACGAGACCGAGCCGGAGCCGCTCCAGCCTCCGGATGAGCGGATGCTCGCGATAGGTCCATGGCGCGGGCGGGCTCGTGCGCTGGAGGTCGTGATGGAGGATCACGCCCCGGCGCAGCGCGAGCATCAGGGCGATGGCGTGATCGGCCACTTCCGCCGTCCCGTAATCGGGGACGTTGCAGACCAGGATGCCGCGCGCCGCGGCGGCCTTGCGGTCGATCCGGTCATAGCCCACCCCCATGCGCACGATCGCCTTGAGGCGGGGGAAACGGGCGAGATCCTCGGCGCGGACGAACTGGCGGAAGATCATGAGGCCGGTGGCGCGGGCCGCCATCTCCTCGGGAATGTCGGCCAGGGTCGCGGCATCGGCGAAGATCACCTCCACGCCGTCACCGAAAATGCGCCGCTCCACCCGATCATCGGGGTAGAGGCACTCGCCATAGAGCACGGTCTCGGCCATCGGTCCTCCTTTCGGGCCGATGTTGCCCAAGGCGGACGGGGCTGGCAAGCAGCACCCCGCCCCGTCCCCTTCGCCCTCCCCGCGGTCTTTCGCCTCACGTTTTTGCGCGAGCGTCCTTGACAGGGAAGGACGCCGCCTCTAGGCAAGCCCTGCCTTGCGGCGGGGCGACCTGCCAGGCGAGGAACAATGCCGGAAGACGAACAGGACGAGGCGTCATTCGAAAGGCGGCTGGCGGCGGCGCGCGAACGTCACGGGCTCGACGCGAAGCCAAAGGCGGCCGGGAAAGACGACCCTCTGCCGTTCAATCCTTTCGCCCTGATGTTCAGGGTCGGGGTGGAACTCGTCTCGGCGCTGGCGGTGGGGGTGGCGATCGGCTATGGCCTCGATCACTGGCTCGGCACCCAGCCGCTGTTCCTTGCCCTGTTCGTCGTCCTCGGCGGCGCGGCCGGCGTGCTCAATGTGTGGCGGCTGGTCGGGCCCCGCCCGGAGCGGGATCCGCCCAAGGCAGGACGGAAGTGAGGGCAGGACGGAAGTGAGGGAGAGCTCTCGTGGCGGCTGAAGGTTCGTCGATCGATGCCCTGAGTCAGTTCCGGCTCGGCCACGGCCTCGGCGAGGTCGGGCGGTCGGTGAATTTCACCAACGCCAACGAGATCATGCTGCTCGCCGCAGCGCTCATCCTCGGCCTCCTCTATCTCGGGATGCGCGAGCGGGCGATGGTGCCGGGACGTCTGCAGGCCCTGGCCGAGACGTTCTACGACTTCGTCTATAACATGTGCATCGACCAGATCGGCGAGGAGGGCAAGAAATTCTTCCCCTTCGTCTTCACCCTGTTCAGCTTCATCCTGTTCGGCAACCTGCTCGGCCTCTTCCCCTATTTCTTCACCTACACGAGCCACCTCGCCGTCACCGGAGCGCTTGCCCTCCTCGTCATCGTGCTGGTGACGGTGGTGGCGCTGCGTTATCACGGGCTCCACTTCTTCACCTACTTCTTCCCCGCCGGCGCGCCCAAGCTGCTCGCGCCACTCATCATCCCGATCGAGATCCTCTCCTACCTCTCGCGGCCCGTTTCGCTCTCGATCCGACTTTTCGCCAACATGACCGCCGGGCACGTGATGTTCGAAGTGTTCGCGAGCTTCATGATCATGCTCGCCACTGCGCTCGGCGTGATCGGCTACGTCATGGCGCTCGGCCCGCTCGTGCTCAACGTGGCGCTGATGGGCTTCGAGCTCCTCGTCGCCTTCCTCCAGGCCTATGTGTTCGCCATCCTCACCTGCATCTACCTCCACGATGCGGTGCATCTGCACTAGGCCCTCTTTCGTTCCGATGTCGTCTTCAACCTGAACAACCACGGAAAGGATCAGTCCCATGGATGTCGCTGCCGCCAAAGCCCTCGGAGCCGGTATCGCCGTCATCGCGCTCGCCGGTGTCGGTGTCGGGATCGGCAACATCTTCTCCTCGCTCGTGAGCAGCATCGCCCGCAACCCCTCCGCCCGCGACCAGGTGTTCGGGCTCGGCATCCTGGGCTTCGCGCTGACCGAAGCGGTGGCGCTGTTCGCCCTGCTGATCGCCTTCCTCATCCTCTTCGCCTGACCCCGGCGGGGGTGGCCGCGCTATGACCGGACACCGGCTGAGGCTGATCGCCCTCTCCCTGCTCGCTGCCTTCTCCCTCGCCCCCCTGGCCGAGGCGGAAGAGGCGAAGAAGGGGATGCCGCAGCTCGACTTCTCCGACCCCCTGCTGCTCAGCCAGGTGGTCTGGCTCGCCATCATCTTCCTCGCCCTCTACCTCCTCCTCTCCCGCTGGGCGCTGCCCCAGGTGGCGGAGGTGCTGGATGAGCGGGCGCGGCGGATCAAGGGCGACCTCGAAGCGGCGCGCGCCGCCCAGGAAGAGGCGCTCGCCGCCCGCAACGCCCATGCCGAGGCCCCGACGGCGATCGCCCAGGCGATCGCCGTCTGGGCCTCGGCATGGGCGTTGCGGGCGGCGAGCGCCTCTTCCTGGGCGGCGCGCGCCGCCCAGGAAGAGGCGCTCGCCGCCCGCAAGGAGCTCGAGGCGGCCACCCGCAACGCCCATGCCGAGGCCCAGACGGCGATCGCCTGGGCGATCGAACGGGCCAAGCAGGAGGCGTTCGAGCAGGCGCGGGTGCTGACCGCGAGGCTCGAAGCCGAGCTCGCGGCAGCCGAAGCGCGCATCGCCGAGGCGGAAGCGGCGGCGCGGCGGGCGCTGCGGGGTGCGGTGGAGGACACCACCCGCGCCCTGGTCGAAAAACTCTTGGGCCGGGCGCCGCGCGATGAAGTGCTGGGCGAGGTGCTCGCCCAGGTGATCGCGCGCGCCGAGGCGGGCTGAGGAGATCCCTGATGCAACGCGAGGCTCTGAGCGGCGCGCTCTGGCACCACCCCACCTTCTGGGGGGCGGTCGCTTTCGTCCTCTTCTTCGTCTTCTTCGGCCGCCGCCTCTATGCGGCGCTGGTTGGAATGCTCGACCAGCGCGCCGAGAAGGTGCGCCGGGAGATCGAGGAAGCGGCCCGGCTCAGGCGTGAGGCGGAAGACATGCTGCGTGAGGCCCGCGCCGCCCGCGAGAAAGCGCTCGCCGAGGCGCGCGCCCTGATCGAGGCCGCCGAGACCGAGGCGGCGCGGATGGCCGAATCGATCCGCGCCGAGGCGGAAGCCGCCGCCCGCCGGCGCGAGGAGATGGCCAAGGCGCGCATCGAAGCGGCGGAAAAGGCCGCGCTCGACGAGCTCCGCCGTCTCACCGCCGATCTCGCCGTCGAGGCGGCGCGCGAGGCGATCCGCAAGGAGCTCACCCCGGAGATCGAGCAGGCGCTGATCGAGCGGGCGCTGGCCGGCCTCCCGGAGGCGCTGCGCGCTGCCTGAGCTCTCCCGCCGCCAGCTCACCCTCGCCCTCACCGCGGGGC
>KN173919.1:6456-7949 GCA_000759655.1 Acidicaldus organivorans
CGCCGCCGCACCCCGCCCGAGTGGATCGGCGAGCGGCGGGATGAGAGCGGGGCGGTGCGTGCCACCTATCGCCTCCCCTATCCGGTGGCGCGGCTGATCCAGCAGCGCTTCACCCGGGCGCTGGAGGACGAGGGCGAGCTCGCGCTCGATGCGCCGCCCACCACGGGCCTCACCATTCTCATCCAGCGTTTCGAGGTGATCGGGGTGACGGAGCTTGCCGCAGCGGGAACGCTCGATGTGAGGCTCGCCCCGCTCCGCGCGCCTGAGCATCCCACCTTCCGCGCCGAGCTCCGCGCGAGCCGCACCGCCCCGCTCGATGCCGACCCGCGCGCCCTGGCCGAGGCGCTCGCCCAGGCGCTGGTCGCCTCCTGCGATCTCGGCGGCCCCGTCTTCCGCGCCGCCCTCATCAAAGCTGCGGGATGATCTCCCGCTCCCCCGCCTGCAGCGGAGGAGTGAAGTCCAGCGGATGGCGCAGCAGGGCAAGACCAAAGGGCCCCGCGACCGAACGGAGCGCCCCCACCACCGCCCCCGTCCCGTCCGCCACCTTGGTGCCAAAGGCGGGCAAGGAACCCTCCCCGGCGAGACGCACCGGGACGAGACGGCGCTTGACCAGGCCGCGATAGCGGGTGCGGGCGGTCACCTCCTGGCCCATGTAGCAGCCCTTGTCCCAGGAAATGGCGTTGAGTTCGTCATACCGCGCCTCGAGCAGCAGCGTCTCGCCCGCTTCCAGATCGACCGCCCCGTCCGGCACGCCAAGCGCGAGCCGGTGCTCCTCCCAGGCCTCGCGCGGCGCGGTCGGGGTCAGCGGGACGGGGCTCAGGATACGGAGCCCGAGCGCGGGATGACGGGGATCGGGGGCGGCGATCACGCCTTCGGGAAGCGAAGGCGCGGGCTCGCCCCAGGCGGCGTGGACGTGCCAGTCCTCCGAACGGTCGGTGAGAGTAACCTTGGCGCGAAGCCGGTAGCGTTCGAGCCGGGCGCGGAGGTCGGGAAGCTGCGCCCGCGCCACGTCGAGGAGAAGGCGCTCCTCGGTGGCGAAGATGAGGAAATCGGCGAGCCACCGCCCCTGCGGGGTGAGCAGGGCGGCGAAGATGGCGCGGCCCGGCGCCGCTTGCGTGACGTCGTTGGAGACGAGCCCCTGGAGGAAGCCGACACGGTCCTCCCCCGCCACCTCGAGCACGCCCCGTTCGGGAAGTGCGACCAGCGCGCCCATCACCTGCCGCTCGAAGCGCGAGACCTCACCCTGGCGCCGCCGGGAGCGGGATCAGATGTCATCGAAAGAGGGGCCGTCGTCATCGAAACCGGTATCGAGGCCGGGGTCGGAGAGATTGTCATCGACGCCCCCCGCATCCGGGGTGTTGACCGCATCGTCGAACCCGGCGCTCCCCAGATCGGGCTGAGTGGGATCGGGCTGGTTGGTGACATCATCCCACGGATTGGCCGCCGGCGCCGCAGGGGCCTCCCCCCCCCCGCCCCAAGGCGAGGGGGCGAAC
>KN173920.1:0-508 GCA_000759655.1 Acidicaldus organivorans
ATCCCCGCCCCCCTGCCCTCGAGGCGATCGCCGAAATGCTCGCCACGCTCGATCCCGACCAGATGACGCCGCGTGAGGCGCTCGCCGCTCTCTATGAGCTTCGCGCACGGCTTCCCCCTTCCCTTTCTCCTTCCCTTTCGCGGCGCAGCGTGGAATGATACCGCCATGACCGAAACGCCCGCCCCTTCTTCGCCGCTTGCCGAGACCACCACCGCCGAGCTCCTCGAATCGATCGAAAGACTGGGCGCGCTCGAGGCTGGGGCGGAGAGCGGCGAGGGGCGCGAGGAGGCGCTCGCCGCCTTCCGCCGTCAGCTCGGGCGGCTACAGAGCCATGTGCGGGAGGTGTTCGAGCAGGGCCGCCTCGCTGGGCTGCAGGCGGCCGAACTCCTCGCCCGGCTGATGGACGGGCTCCTCCAGGCGCTGCATTCTTACGCCGGGCGCCTCATGCCGAGTGCGGAGCCCTATGCCCTGCTCGCCACCGGCGGCTACGGGCGCGGGGTGCTCGCCC
>KN173920.1:580-3741 GCA_000759655.1 Acidicaldus organivorans
CCTTCAGCGACATCGATCTCCTCTTCATCACCGAGGGCGAGCCGAGCGAGGCGACGCGCGAGGCGGTCTCCTTCATGCTCTATTTCCTCTGGGATCTCGGGCTCAAGGTGGGGCATGCCACCCGTTCGATCGAGGAGTGTCTCGAACACGCCGCCGACGTCACCGTGCGCACCAGCCTGCTCGATGCGCGCTATCTCGCCGGGGAGCGCGAGATCTTCACCAAATTCCGCGCCGCCTTCGGCGATTTCATGAAAAGCCGGGTGCTCGAGTTCCTCACCGCCAAGGAAGCGGAGCGCGAGGCGCGCCATCGCCGCTATGGCGAGAGCGCTTTCCTGCTCGAGCCCAACATCAAGGAGGGCCGCGGCGGGCTGCGCGATTTGCAGACCCTGCTGTGGATGGCGCGGGCGAGCCTCGGCGTGGAGCGGCTTTCCGATCTCGCCGGGATCACCGGCCCCGCCGGCCCCTTGCTCACCGAAAACGAGGCGCGCCTCGCCCGCCGCTCGTGGAACTTCCTGTGGACGGTGCGCTTCAACCTCCACTACGTGGCGGGACGGGCCGAGGAGCGGCTCACCTTCGATCTCCAGCCCATCGTCGGGGCGCGCATGGGCTATACGCGGCATGGCCGCCAGGACGGGGTCGAGCGCTTCATGCGCCATTACTTCCTCACCGCGCGCGAGGTGGTGCGCCTCACCTCGGTGCTGGAGCCCGCGCTGCGGCGCGTCGCGGTGGGGCGGCCCGCGCTTGCTCCGGAGACCGATCCCGGCCTCATGAGGGAGGGGTTCCTGCTCGAGGACGGCAAGCTCGTCTGCGCCCCGGGCTGTGGTTTCGACGAAAAACCGATCCAGGGCTTCCGCATCCTCCAAGTGGCGCGCGACCGTGGGCTCGAACTCCATCCGCTCGCCCTGCGCGGGCTCATCCGCAACGAGCGGCTCGGCATCGAGCTGCGCGACGACCCGCGGGCGGCGGCGATCTTCCTCGACCTCCTCTGCGACCGCCCGCCCGCCTCGGCGCGGACGCCGCAGCGGCCGGATGGGGCGAAGTGGCTCGCCATCCTCAACCAGAGCGGCATCCTCGGCCGCTACCTCCCCGACTGGGCCCGCATCGTCGGGCAGATGCAGTTCGACACCTATCACGTCTATACGGTCGATGAGCACACGATCGAGGTGATCCGGGTGCTCAACCAGCTCGAGCGTGGCGAGCTCCACGAGATCGCCCCCATCGCGAGCAGCGTGGTGGGGCACATCCAGTCACGCCGCGCTCTCTATGTCGCCGCCCTTCTGCACGACATCGGCAAGGGGCGCGGCGGCGATCACTCCGAGATCGGCGCCGAGATCGCGCTCGAACTCGGCCCCCGGCTCGGCCTCTCGGCGGAGGAGACCGAGATGGCCTCCTGGCTCGTGCTCCACCACCTCCTGCTGAGCCAGACCGCCTTCAAGCGCGACATCGACGATCCCAAGACCATTCTCGACCTCGCCGATACCATCCAGTCGCCCGAGCGGCTCCGTCTCCTCCTCGTCCTCACCGTGGCCGATATGCGGGCGGTCTCGCCCCATGTGTGGAACGGCTGGAAGGCGACCTTGCTGCGCAAGATCTTCAGCCGGGTGATGGAAGTGCTGGAGGGAGGGCTCGCCACCACCGAGCGCGACGAGCGGGTGGCGCGCGCCAAGGCGGCGGTGAGCGCCCTGCTTGCTGACTGGCCGGCCGAGGAGCGCGAGAAATTCCTCGCCCGCGGCTATCCGAGCTACTGGCTCTCCTTCGATCCCGAGACGCATGAGCGCCATGCGCGGATGATCCGGGTGGCCGAGAGCCGCGGCGACAGGCTGGTCGTGCTCACCGACCCGCTGCCCGCCCGCGCCGTGACCGAGGTCACCGTCTATACCGAGGACCATCCCGGCCTCTTCAGCCGCATCGCCGGAGCGCTGGCGCTCGCCGGCGCCTCGATCGTCGATGCGCGCATCCACACCATGACCGACGGGATGGCGCTCGACGTGTTCTGGATCCAGGATGCCAATGGCGGCGTGTTCGATGCGCCCCATCGCCTGGCCAGGCTTGCTGCGCTGATCGAGCAGGCGCTTTCCGGGCGGCTTCGCCTCCGAAGCGAGATCCCCAAACTGGTCCAGGGCCTGGTCGGCAAGCGGATGCGCGCCATCCACGTGCCGCCGCGGGTGGTGATCGACAATCACGCCTCCAACACCCACACCGTGATCGAGATCAATGGGCGCGACCGGCCGGGCCTCCTGCATGACGTGACCGCGGTGATGAGCCGGGCCGGGCTGCAGATCGCCTCCGCCCACATCACCACCTACGGCATGCGGGCGGTGGACGTGTTCTACGTCAAGGATGTCTTCGGGCTAAAGGTGGAAAACGAGCAGAAACTCGCCCGCCTGCGCGAGGCGCTGCTCGCGGCGATCGAGCCTGAAGCCCGGGCGGAAAAGGCGTCCCCCAAGGCCGAAGCGGCGGCGGAGAAACCCGCCGAAGCGGCCCCCGTCCGCCGCCGCCTCTCCCGGGCAAGCCGCGCCGGGGGCTGAGCCCCCGGCGTCCAGATTCTTAAGCCTCGTTGACTTAGAGCCTCGTTGACTTAGTGCGCGACCCAGCCGCCGTCGATCGAGAGCGGCGCGCCGGTGATGGTCGCCGCCTCCTCCGAGCAGAGGAAGAGGGCGAGCCCGCCGATCTGCTCAGGCGAGGTGAAGCGGTGCATGGGCTGGGTCTCGGCGAGCAGGGCGATCTTTTCCTGCTCCAACGTGGTGCCCTTTTCCTTGGCGCGGTCTTCGAGCTGCTTCTCGACCAGCGGGGTGAGCACCCAGCCCGGGCAGATCGCGTTGGCGGTGATGCCGAAGGGGGCGGCCTCGATCGCCACCACCTTGGTCAGCCCCACCAGGCCATGCTTGGCCGCGACATAGGCGGCCTTGTAGGGGCTCGCCACCAGGCCGTGGGCCGAGGCGATGTTGATGATCCGCCCCCATTGGCGGGATTTCATGCCGGGCAGGGCGGCGCGGATGGCATGGAACGCCGCCGAGAGATTGATGGCGAGGATCGCATCCCATTTCTCGGGCGGGAAGGACTCGACCGGGGCGACGTGCTGGATGCCTGCGTTGTTGACCAGGATGTCGAGGCGGCCGAACGTCTTTTCGGTTTCGGCGATCATCGCGGTGACCGCCTCG
>KN173920.1:3843-4403 GCA_000759655.1 Acidicaldus organivorans
GGCTTGCTCACATCGGCCCCGGAATAGGCGACCTTGACCTGATATTTGCTCTGGAACTCGCCCTTGAGTGCCTCGATGGCGGCGGGGTCGGCGAAGCCGTTGAGCATGATCGAGGCCCCCGCCCCGGCAAGCGCCCGGGCGATGCCGAGCCCGATCCCGCTGGTCGAGCCGGTGATCAGGGCAACCTTTCCGTCAAGCCGCATGATGCAGTCTCCTCAGATGGATGAAACGGAACCGGAAGGAAGAGGGGCGGCAAACCGCCGCCGCCATCCTAGCCCGCGAGATAGTCGTGCAGAACCCGCCCATAGGGCAAGGTGAGATCGGCAATCAGATGGCGCCCGTAGAGCACCTTGCGCACGGGGAGATCGGCCACCCGGCAATTGACGTGGGGGACGAGTTCGAGCCGCGCCGGTCCGGCCCACGCCCCTTTCACCGTGATGTCGGTGAGATGGTAGCCGACGAGCTCGGCGATGCGCGGGCGGCCATCGACGTCGGGAATGAATTTGAGATTGACGTTGAGCTTGCCGAGCTCGGCCTTTACCTTCTCGAAATCCTGGGCG
>KN173920.1:4495-7082 GCA_000759655.1 Acidicaldus organivorans
AGGTTCTGGTATTTGTAGGCCATGGTGCCGAGCGCCACCCGCACGTCGTCATAGTGCAGCGTGCCGGTGAGCGTGTCGTGGATGACGCGAAGATTGGGCTGGCCGATCTTTTTGGGAAATCCCCAGATCTCGCGCCCTCCGGTGGTGGGGGCCTCGTCGTCGAGATACATCTGCACGCTGAAATTGCAGGGCGTGCCGTTCCATTTGGCGGCGATCCCGCAGCCACTCTCCTGATAGCTCCCGAAGCCGTAAGAATCGGGCATTTTCATCCATTCGAAATAGACGTGGTTGCCATCGGGCTCGAGCGGCTCAGGGAGGAGGGCGCGGATCGCGTCCATGTCGCTTTCGTAATGGATGATCAGGTATTCGCGGTCGATGAAGCGGTAGGGGCCCCTCGGGTAGCTGGGGCTGGCGAGCGGCATGGCCGAGGCGTTGAGGATTTCGTCGCGGGTCATGGAGGCTCCCTTTCGGCAGTTGCGGGGCGCCCACTCTAGCCGCCCTGGTGGGTGAACGAAGCCTCGCGGATGGCGAATGCGTTCACATTTCGGCGACTTTCACCGAGGCGTGAACGGAAACGGCCCCTTTCCCGGTGACCCAAGCGCGGGGGAGCGCCGGGAGATGTCGCGCGGCGTGTGCCTCAAAACGGGCGGTGGAACGCGATCAGGTAATTGATGCGGAGGTCGCGCGAGAGGGTGAAGCGGCGGCGGAGCGGATCGAAACTGAGCCCGGCGAGGTCGTCGAGCACCAGTCCCGCCCGTCCGCCGAGGCCCTCGAGCTCCTCGGGGCGGAGGAAGCGGCGCCACTCATGCGCCCCGCGCGGCACCCAGCCCAGCACGTATTCGCCCATCCATTTGGCGAGCACCAGGGAGGCGAGGGTGCGGTTGAGGGTGGAGAGCACGAGGAGGCCGCCCGGGCTGAGGAGTTCCGCCAGCGTGGCGAGAAAGGAAGCGGGGTCGGGGACGTGCTCGATCACCTCATAGGCGGTGATCAGCGGAAACCGCGCCCCTTCCGCGGCGAGCTCCTCGATGGTGGCGGCGCGGTAGGAGAGGTGGGGCCAGTTCGCCCCGGCATGGGCGCGGGCCGCGGCGATGAGCTCGGCCGAAGCGTCGAGCCCGAGCACGGCAAATCCGCGCCGGGCGAGCCCCTCGGCGGCGAGCCCCGCCCCGCAGCCGACATCGAGCACGGGCCCGGGCGGGGCAAGGCCGCGGGCCGCGGCGCGAGCGATTGCCCAATCGAGCCGCGCCGGGTTCACCCGGGGCAGCATCGCCATCGGCCCCGCCGGGTCCCACCATTCGCGGGCGAGCGCGGCGAAGCGGGCGATTTCCGCCTGAGCCACGTTGGCCTGAGCGACGTTGGCCCCGGCGGCGGGGTGCGGGATGCCGGTATGATCCGGCGCGGCCTCGGCTCTGGGTGCGAAGGCTCTGGATGCGAAGGCTCTGGGTGCGGGCATGTTGCCTCTCCTCTCGTCCCTCATTATGAGGGCGGCGGTGACGTTGCAAAGGGCGGCGGAGGCGGCGCGGCGGGCGCGGTCTCGGAGCGCGCCCGTTCGGAGTGGTCATGGCTCGGATCGTGATGAAATTCGGCGGCACCTCGGTCGCCGATCTCGACCGCATCAGAAACGTGGCGGCGCGCGTCAAGCGCGAGGTCGAGGCCGGGCATGAGGTGGCGGTGGTGGTCTCGGCCATGGCCGGGGTGACCAACCAGCTCGTCGCCTGGTGTCAGGCGCTCTCGCCGCTGCATGATGCGCGCGAATATGACGCGGTGGTGGCGACCGGCGAGCAGGTGACGAGCGGGCTGCTCGCCATCGCGCTGCAGGAGATCGGGGTCGAGGCCCGCTCCTGGCAGGGCTGGCAGATCCCGATCCTCACCGACGGGGCGCATGGGCGGGCGCGCATTCTCGAGATCCGCGCCGAAGAGCTCATCCGGCGGATGCGTGAGCTCCGCCAGGTGCCGGTGGTGACCGGCTTTCAGGGCTTGGGGCCGGACGGACGGATCACCACGCTCGGGCGCGGCGGCTCGGATACCTCGGCAGTGGCGCTCGCCGCCGCGCTCAAGGTGGATCGCTGCGACATCTATACCGATGTCGAGGGGGTGTTCACCACCGACCCGCGCATCGTTGCCAAGGCCCGCAAGCTTGATAAGATCACTTATGAAGAAATGCTCGAGCTCGCCTCCGTAGGCGCCAAGGTGCTGCAGACGCGCAGCGTCGAGCTCGCCATGAAAGAGAAAGTGCGCGTCCAGGTCCTCTCCAGCTTTACCGACACGCCGGGGACCTTGGTGGTCGATGAGGATGAGATCGTGGAAAAGGAAATCGTTGCCGGTATCGCCTATTCGCGGGACGAGGCCAAGGTCACGGTGCGCAAGGTGCCGGACCGGCCGGGCATCGCCGCCGCGATCTTCGGCCCGCTCGCCGAGGCCGGGATCAATGTGGACATGATCGTCCAGAACGTCTCGGCGGACGGCACCACCGACCTCACCTTCACCGTGGCCAAGGCGGATCTGCCGCGCACCGAGGCCAAGCTCGCCGAGATCAAGGGCGAGATCGGCTACGCCGAGATCACCACCGATGCTGACGTCGCCAAGGTGA
>KN173920.1:7342-9154 GCA_000759655.1 Acidicaldus organivorans
ACGAGCGAGATCAAGGTGAGCGTGCTGATCGGCGCCGAATACACCGAGCTCGCGGTGCGCGCCCTGCACGCCGCCTATGGCCTCGATGCCCGCTGACCTCAAAGCGCGCGAGCGGGCCCTCGAGGAGGCGGCGCGCCGGCGTCTCGGCGAGCTCTGGGCGCGGGGGACGGCATTCCTCGGCTC
This sequence comes from Acidicaldus organivorans, assembly GCA_000759655.1. GTDB lineage: Bacteria > Pseudomonadota > Alphaproteobacteria > Acetobacterales > Acetobacteraceae > Acidicaldus > Acidicaldus organivorans. The sequence continues at coordinate 7,526 of KN173920.1, forward strand.
CGAGGTCGCCATCCTCGGCGGGGCGATGAGCTGGGTGAGCGAGCGCCATCTGGTGGCGGCGATTTCCAATGCCGGAGGCTTTGGCGTCATCGCCTGCGGCTCGATGGGGCCCGAGGCGCTGGCGGCCGAGATCGAGGGGACCAAGGCCCTCACCTCCCGCCCCTTCGGGGTCAATCTGATCACCATGCATCCCGAGCTCGACGCGCTGATCGCCGTCTCGCTCGCAGCCGGGGTGCGCCATATCGTGCTGGCGGGGGGCATTCCGCCCGCGGGCGCCATTCGCGCGGTGAAGGAGGGGGGCGCCAAGCTGATCTGCTTCGCCCCCGCCCTGCCGCTCGCCCGCCGCCTCATCCGGCTCGGCGCCGATGCGCTGATCATCGAGGGCTCCGAGGCGGGGGGGCATATCGGGCCGGTCTCGCTCACCGTGCTCGCCCAGGAGATCCTGCCCCATGTGCGCGAGGTGCCGGTCTTCGTCGCGGGCGGGCTGGGGCGGGGCGAGGCGATCCTCGCCTATCTGGAGATGGGGGCGGCCGGGGCACAGCTCGGCACCCGCTTCGCCGCGGCGGCCGAATCGATCGCCCACCCCCGGTTCAAGGAGGCCTTCATCCGCGCCCAGGCGCGCGACGCGGTGCCCTCGGTGCAACTCGACGAGCGGTTTCCGGTGATCCCGGTCCGCAGCCTGGCCAATGAGGGGACCAAGCGGTTCCTCGCCCACCAGGCGGAGGTGCGCGATAAGTATCTGCGGGGCGAGCTCTCGCGTGAGGAGGCGCAGCTCGCCATCGAGCATTACTGGGCGGGCGCCCTGCGCCGCGCCGTGATCGAGGGCGATGTCGAATACGGCTCGGTGATGGCCGGCCAGTCGGTGGGCATGGTGACCGCGGTGCAGCCGGTGGCGGAAATCATCGCCGAACTGGTGGAGCAGGCGGTGGCAATTCTCACGCAAAGATTGCGCGAGGCGAGCGAAGGACCCATCTCAGGTTGGTGAGCGGAGATTCGACACCCGGCTCAGCCTAGGGCATAATCCTCCGATCCCCGTTCCCGCCAGGGCTCAAGGTGGGAGACGGGAGTGTGGAAACTCTGCCGTGACCCTGGAGCGAGGGGGAGTGGCTGTGGAAATGCCCATTCAGAGCGCACGCGACGACAGCGACGCATTCGCGTGGCCGGAGGCGGAGGAGAGGCCGGCGGGTGAGGCGCGGCCCGCCGCCCATGTCGGGGCACGGCTCCGCGCGGCACGTGAACGCGCGGGCTGGGCTCTCGCCGATGTCGCGGCGACGCTACGCATCCGCGAGGCGTTGCTGCACGATCTCGAAGCGGGACGGGTCGAGCGTTTGCCCGCCCCGGCCTACGCGGTCGGCTTCGTGCGGTCCTACGCCGCCCTCCTCGGCCTCGATCCGGATGAGATGGCGCGAAGTTTCCGTGCTGAGTACGGCGGCGAGCACCGTCGCGTGGAGCTGCAGTTCCCGGTATCGCTCTCGGAGCGGACGGTGCCGCGCGGCGGGATGGTGCTGCTCGGCCTGCTGATCGCGCTCGGCGCTTATGGGGGGTGGTATTTCTTCGCCGAACGCCGCCCGGCCCCGCTCCCTGAGAGCGTGCCCGCCGATGAGGTGATCGCTCCGCCGAAGAGCGCGG
>KN173921.1:0-1819 GCA_000759655.1 Acidicaldus organivorans
TTGCGGCAGAGCCCGGGGCGCTCTACGGGCAAGGCCGCGCCCCACCTTGCCCCCTGGGGCGCGGGGGCGCGGTTGCAGGCGCAGGGGCGAGTTCAGACATCGAGGCGGTTCCTTCCGGATCGTAGAAGACGGGGGCGGTGACGCGGGCACGCATGGCCGGGCCATCGAGGCGCTGGATGAAGACCTCCTCGCCGAGCCGGCCCCGCCCTCCGGCGAGCAGGGCAAGCGCGAATCCCCGGCCGAGCGTCGCACTCCAATAGGCCGAGGTGACGTAGCCCAAGGCGGGCGTGCCGGGACGGGGAGAGGGCTCGGCGAGGAGCTGCGCCCCCGGGGCGGGCACGAAGCCGGGCTCGTTCGGGAGAAGCCCCACCAATTGGGGCCGGTCCGGGCGGCGGAGTGCCGGGAGGCCGAGCGAGCGCTTGCCCACGAAGTCCGGCTTCTTCATGCCGACGGCGAAGTCGAGGCCGAGATCGAAGGGGCTCACCGTGCCGTCCGTCTCCTGGCCGATCACGATATAGCCTTTCTCGGCGCGGAGCACGTGCATGGTCTCGGTGCCGTAGATCGCCCCGCCCGCTGCCTCCACCCGCTCGGCGAGCACCTCGAACAGGTGCGCTGCCTGATCGGCGGGCACGTTGAGCTCGAAGCCGAGTTCGCCGGTGAAACTCGCCCGGAACAGGCGAAGCGGCACGCCGAGGATCTCCCCCTCCCGCACCGCCATGTGAGGAAAGGTAGCGCGATCGAGATCGATGCCGCGCACCAGCGGGGCGAGCACGCTCCGGGCCATCGGCCCCTGCAGCGCAAGCACCGCCCACTCATCGGTGACCGAGGCGAGCCACACCTCGAGCTCCGGCCACTCGGTCTGGCGGTAATCCTCCATCAGGGCGAGCACCCGCGCCGCCCCGCCGGTGGAAGTGGTGACGTGATAGCGCCCCGCCTCGAGCCGCGCCGCGATCCCGTCATCGAGCACGAACCCGTTCTCGCCGAGCAACAGCACATAGCGGGCCTTGCCGGGCGCGAGCCTGGCGAGCGGCGTGGCATAGAAACGATCCAGAAACAGCGCCGCATCCGGCCCGGCGACCTCGATCTTGCCCAAGGTGGAGGCATCGAACAGGCCGACCCGTTCCCGCACGGCGCGACATTCGCGCAACACCGCCCGCGCCATGTCCTCGCCGGGTTTGGGGAGGTAGCGCGGCCTGAGCCATTGTCCCACCTCCTCGAACTTCGCCCCGCGCGCGGCGAGCGCGTCATGGAGTGGCGTGCGGCGGATGGGATCGAGATGGGGGCCGCGGGCGAGCCCGGCCAGCACCCCGAAACTCACCGGCGTGAAGGGCGGGCGGAAGGTGGTGTACCCCCGCACCCCCTCCCGGGCCGAGCCGCCCCGCGCTTCTTCAAGGAGGCCGAGCGCGTTGAGGTTGGAGGTCTTCCCCTGATCGGTCGCCATCCCGGTGGTGGTGTAGCGTTTGAGGTGCTCGACCGCGGCGAATCCTTCCGCCGCTGCCGCCACGATGTCCTTGGCGGTGACGTCGTTCTGGAAATCGACGAAGGCGCGCCGCGGGGAGGCCCCGGGCACCAGACCGAGCCAGCTGCCCTGCCAGCTCTCCTCCCCGGCCACCGCGGGCACCGAGAGCGGCTTCGGCGCGAGCCCAAGCGCGGCGATGGCCCGCTCGCCCGCTGCAATCCCGTCGGCGAGCGCGGCCTGGATCCCGAACCGTCCGGCACACGCCCCGGCCATGATCGGGAGAGGCGCGCGGCGCTGTTCAGGCGCGGGGGCGAAGGCGCCGAGTTCGGGATCGAAGACGAGCGCCCCTTGCGCCTGCGA
>KN173921.1:1926-2717 GCA_000759655.1 Acidicaldus organivorans
GAAGAGATGGACGGTCGGGGTGAAGCCGCCGCTCATCAGGAGGCAGTCCGCAGCGATCCGCCGCACCCCGCCCCCTGACCGCGGGACGAGATCGACATAGGCGAGCTGCCGCCCACCCCCCGTGCCGCGCACCGTCATCTCCGCTTCGACCGGAACGCCGAGCCGGCGCAAGGCCTCGGCCTGCGCCCGCGCCGCCGCTCCTTCGGGCCCGGCGCGGAGGTCGGCGAGGGCGGCGATCTCCACCCCTGCCTCGGCGAGCTTGAGCGCCGTGCCATAGGCGCGGTCGGACGCGGTGACCAGTACGGCGCGCCGCCCGGGCAGCACGGCATAACGGGCGAGATAGGTGCGCGCCGCCTCACTGAGCATCACTCCCGGCCGGTCATTGCCGGGAAAGACCAGCGGGCGCTCGAAGGCTCCCGCCGCCAGCACCACGTGGCGGGCCCGCACCAGCCAGAGCCGCTCGCGGGGAAGTTCGGGATGAGGCGCGGCGAGGTGATCGGTCAGTCTTTCGCAGAGGGCGACGAAATTCTGGTGATAGGCGCCGAAGGCGGTGGTGCGGCGGAGGAGGCGGAGGCGGGGAAAACTCCCGAGTTCCCGCTCGGTCGCCGCCAGCCACTCCCAGGCGGGGCGGCCCTCGATCCCGACCTCGGGTATTGCGAGCAGGCTTCCCCCCAATTCCGGCCCGGACTCGGCGAGGATGACGCGGGCCCCGCCGCGCACCGCGGTAAGGGCCGCCATCAGCCCAGCCGGCCCCGCCCCGATCACCAGCACGTCGCAATGGGCAAACCGGT
>KN173921.1:2802-4937 GCA_000759655.1 Acidicaldus organivorans
GGGCGTAGGTGTCGGGATCGGGGCTCTCCGGGGCGCGCCCCAGCCCCGCGGCGCGGCGGATGAGGGGCTCATAGAGCTTCGCCCAGAAACGCCGCGGCCACATGAAGGTCTTGTAGTAGAACCCCGCTCCGAACAGGGGGGCGAGCGCGTCGTTGATCCGCCCGAGATCGAAACGAAGGCTCGGATAGCGGTTCTGGCTGCGCGCGATGAGGCCGGGATGGAGCTCGACCTCGGTCGCGGGAAGATTGGGGGTGCGCCGCCCCGGCCCGCGGTCGATCTCGACCAGCGCGTTGGGATCCTCCACCCCGGCCGCCATGATCCCGCGCGGGCGGTGATATTTGAAGGAGCGCGCGATCAGCCGCTCGCCCGCGGCAAGCAGGGCGGAGGCGAGCGTATCCCCGGCAAATCCCTCGTAACGCCGCCCATCGAAGGTGAAAGTGAGAGGCTTGCCGCGATCGATCCGCCCCCCTTGGGGCAGCCGGAAGGGCGCGCTCATGCTCCCCTCTCCTGCCGCTCCCGGCCCGCGTTCAATTCTTGCGGCGGCGCCCCGACCGGGTAGGCGGCGAGGATCGCATCGGTCACCGTATCGCGCAGCACGTTGAAGAACTGCCCGCAGCCATGCACGTGCCGCCAGCGTTCGCGATGCCGCCCCTTGGGATTGGCGCGTTCGTAGAGAAACGCCGCCCACGCCTCATCCGAAAGCGCGGCGGGATCGGCGGGACGGGGCCGGTGCGCCTCGCCGCCATAGGCGAATTCGAGCTCGGGGCGGGGGCCGCAATAGGGGCAGGGAATGAGCAGCATGGGCCTCCTCAATGCGCCACGGCGGCGGCGGCCGCTTCGTCGATGAACCGTCCCTCGCGGAAGCGGGAGAGGGCGAAGGGGGCGGCGATCGGATGCGGCGTGCCGGTGGCGATGGTATGGGCGAAGACATGGCCGGAGCCGGGCGTGGCCTTGAAGCCCCCCGTCCCCCAGCCGCAATTGACGAAAAGACCGGGAACCGGGGTGAGCCCGATGATCGGCGAACGGTCGGGAGTGACATCGACGATGCCGCCCCAGCTCCGCAACATGCGCATGCGGCGGAAGATCGGGAAAAGCTCGCAAATGGCGGCGAGCGCTTCGGTGATGATGTGGATCCCGCCGCGCTGGCTGTAGGAAACATAAGAATCGGTGCCCGCGCCGATGACGAGCTCGCCCTTGTCGGACTGGCTGATATAGGCGTGGATGGTGTTCGACATCACCACGCACGGAAAGATGGGCTTGACCGGCTCGGAGACCAGCGCCTGCAGCGGATAGCTCTCGAGCGGCATGCGCACCCCGGCCATCGCCATCACCACCGAGGTGTGACCGGCCGCCACCACGCCGATCTTCTTCGCCGCGATCGGGCCGCGCGAGGTCTCCACCCCGCTCACCGCGCCATCGGCGCCGCGGCGGATGGCGGTGACCTCGCAGTTCTGGATGATATCGACGCCGAGCGCCGCAGCGGCCCGCGCATAGCCCCACGCCACCGCATCGTGCCGCGCCACCCCGCCCCGCCGCTGCAGCGCCGCCCCCCGCACCGGATAGCGGAGGTCGGGACCGGTATTGAGCGGCGGGCAATAGGCCTTGGCCTCGGCCAGGCTCAGCCACTCATTGTCGATCCCGGCAAGCCGGTTGGCATGCACGTGACGCTTGAAGACGTGCTCGTCATGGTCGGTATGGGCGAGCATCAGGACGCCGCGCGGCGAATACATCACATTGTAGTTCAGCGTCTGCGAGAGATCCTCCCACAGCCGCACCGCATGTTCATAGAGCGCCTCTGACTCCTCCATCAGGTAATTGGAGCGGATGATGGTGGTGTTGCGCCCGGTATTGCCGCCGCCGATCCAGCCACGCTCGAGCACCGCGACGTTACGCACGCCATGGAGCGCGGCGAGATAATAGGCGGTGGCGAGACCATGCCCACCTCCACCGATGATGATCACGTCATAGGCGGGCTTGGGCGGACGGGCGGGCCAGTGCGGGGCAAGCGCCTTCTCGCCGAGGAAGGCCTGGCGGAGGAGAGAGAGGAAGGAAAAATGGGGCCGCGTCATGGCGGAAAGCCTCCAATACCCCCCGTCGCGCGGCGAGAATGGAGACGGCCTGCCTCTTGAACGGAG
>KN173921.1:5009-6062 GCA_000759655.1 Acidicaldus organivorans
GCGACGCCTGCCCCTGTCGCGTTTCTTCAACAACCGTGCCGGGGGCGGTCTGTCGGAAGCGGGGAGGGGATGTCTAGTCTCCCCTCATGATCGAGCCTCTCGCCGCCCTGTTTCAGCCGCTTCGCCTCAAGTCGCTCACCCTGCGCAACCGGATCATGAGCACGGCGCACGCCCCGGGCTATGGTGAAGGCGGTCGGCCGGGGCTTCGTTATCAACTCTATCACGAAGAGAAAGCCAAGGGCGGGCTGGCCCTGACCATGTTCGGCGGCTCCTCCTCGGTCGCCCCCGATAGCCCCGCCACGCCGTGGAATCAGATCTCGGTCGCCGATGACGGGATCATCCCGCATTTCCAGGCCTTCGCCGAGCGCATCCACCGCCACGGGGCGGCGCTGATGATCCAGCTCACCCACATGGGACGGCGCACGCGCTGGGATATCGAGCATTGGCTGCCCACCCTGTCCGCCTCCGCGGAACGCGAGCCCGCGCATCGCTCGATCCCCAAGGCGATGGAGCGCGAGGACATGGCGCGCATCCGCCGCGCCTTCGCCGAGGCGGTGCGCCGCGCCAAGGAGGGCGGTCTCGACGGGGTGGAGATCTCCTGCGCCCACGGCCATCTCATCGACCAGTTCTGGAGCCCCTCGGCCAATCGTCGCAGCGATGAATATGGCGGAAGCCTCGAGAACCGGATGCGTTTCGGAATCGAAGTGTTCCAGACGATCCGCGAGCGGGTGGGAAACGATTACATCATCGGTATGCGCATGTCGGGCGATGAGCTCCTCAAGGAGGGGCTCACACCGGCAGAATGCATCGAGATCGCGGCGCGTTACGCCGAGCTCGGCCTGATCGATTTCGTCAACGTGATCGGCGGGCAGGCGCGTGATCACATGGCGCATGCCATTTCGCTTCCCAACATGTCCTTCCCGGTCGCCCCCTTCCTCGGCCTTGCCTCCAACATGAAGCGGGCGCTTTCCATTCCGGTCTTCCACGCCCAGCGCATCACCGACGTCATGACCGCCGCCCGCGCCGTGGCGGAGGGACATGTCGATATGGTAG
>KN173921.1:6322-7921 GCA_000759655.1 Acidicaldus organivorans
ACTCGCCGAAGGAAGGGTCGATGACATCCGCCAATGCGTAGGCGCGGGGTATTGCATCGACCGCATCTATACCGGCGGGGATGCGCTTTGCATCCAGAATGCCGCGACTGGCCGCGAGGCGAGCATGCCGCACATCATCTCCCGCGCCCCCGAACGGCGCCGGGTGGTGGTGGTGGGCGGCGGCCCTGGCGGACTGGAAGCGGCGCGCGTCTCTGCCGAGCGCGGCCATCACGTCGTTCTGTTCGAACGCGAAACGGCGCTCGGCGGGCAGATCCGGCTTGCGGCGCGCGCCACCTGGCGGGAGGCGCTTTCCGGCATCCCCCGCTGGCTCGAGGGGCAGGTACGCAAGCTCGGAGTCGATCTCCGCCTTGGCGTTACCGCCTCACGCGAAAACGTGCTCGCCGAAGCGCCCGACATCGTCGTCATCGCCACCGGTGGGCGGCCCAAGCGCGGGCATTTCCCGGGCGCGGAACGCACGCTCTCCACCTGGGACGTGCTGCGCGGCGAGCGGCTTTCGGGAAGCGTGCTCCTCTATGACGGGCTTGGCCAGCATCAGGGGCCGTCGGTGGCAGAAGTTCTGGCCCGTTCGGGCGCGCTGGTCGAACTCGCGACACTCGACCGCATGCCGGCGGAAGAGGTCGGCACCACCAACCAGCCGATCCATCTGCGCGAGCTCTACCGCCACGGCGTGGTGCTTTCGCCTAATCTCGAACTGACCGAGGTCTATCCCGAAAACAACCGGCTGGTCGCGGTGCTGCGCAACACCATGACCGACGAGGAGGAAGAGCGCCTGGTCGATCACGTGGTGACCGAGCTTGGCACCGATGCGGAGGATGGTCTTTATTTCGATCTCAAACCGGATTCGGCCAATCACGGCGTGATCGACCTCGATGCGCTGCTCGCGGGCAAGCCCCAGCCCCGCCCCGGCTCCGGATTTACGCTTTACCGTATCGGTGATGCGGTGGCCGGGCGCAACATCCATGCCGCGATCTACGATGCGCTCCGCCTCTGCAAGGATTTCTGATCCCGAGGCGGAGGGGGCTTTCCGATGAGGCCCGCCCTTCCCATCGCCGTCCTCCTCGGGGGGCTTGTCCTCTTCGCCCTCGAAGCGGGGCGTCTTTTGCGCCGCTGGGAGGCCCCTTTTCCCCTGCCCCTCGCCCCGCTCCTTCGCCTGCCGCGCCGCTATCTCGTCGATCTCCACGCCGTGGTGGCGCGCGAGCCGAACCGGGCCCGCATGCATATGCTGGCTGCCGGCGGCTGGGCGGCGGGGGTCGTCCTCCTCGTGATCGGAACGGTGCCCTGGGTCCGCCAGAGCGCACTCTACTGGTGCCTCGTCGCCCTCTGTTTCGCCGCCTCGGCGGCGGGGGCTGCGCTCGACCTCGCCGCGCCCCGCCCGCCCCGTTTCTCCCGCCGCGCCCATCGCCGCTTCGTCCTCTTCCTTGGCCTGTTCGACGTGGCCACGGCGGCTCTCGCCACCGCGCTGGCGCTCGCGCCGCATACGGCGCTGACGATCCCCCTCCTCCTGCTCGCCCTCGGCGGCGGAGCAGGGCTTTTTCACGCCTTTCGCGCCGGCCCGTTCCGTCACGCTTTCGCGGGCCT
>KN173921.1:8005-8415 GCA_000759655.1 Acidicaldus organivorans
CCTCCATCTCGCCTATCACCCGCGCCCCGAACGGTTTGGCGAAGGCCCGCGCGGGGCGCTCATCCCTCCCGATCCCGCCGCGCCGCGGTTCACCCCGAACCGCGGCGCGGCGGGATCGAAAGGGATGAGCGCCCCGAACGGTTGGGCGAAGGCCCGCGCGGGGCGCTCATCCCTCTCGATCCCGCCGCGCCGCGGTTCGGGGTGAACCGCCCCCGCGATTTCCCCTGGATGCGGCGCGGCGGGATCGAGAGGGATGAGCGCCCCGCACGGGTTGGCGAAGGCCCGCGCGGGGCGCTCATCCCTTTCGATCCCGCCGCGCCGCGGTTCGGGGTGAACCGCCCCCGCGATTTCCCCTGGATGCGGCGCGCCGGGTTCGATGCGTGCATCGAGTGCGGGCGCTGCGAGGCGGT
>KN173921.1:8495-9041 GCA_000759655.1 Acidicaldus organivorans
GTGTCCAGCCTTTGCCGCGGGCCAGCCGCTCAATCCCAAGAAATTCATCCAGGACCTCGCCCGCGCCGTCGTAATCGAGATCGGACTCTCCCGGCCGGCCGGGAGAGTCCGATCTCGATTACGACGGCGCGCTCCATCCCGGCCTCCCACCCCACGGCGTGAAGGGTGATCCCGAAGCGCCCCTCCTCGGGCGCGTGGTGCACTATGAGACGATCTGGAGCTGCACCACGTGCCGTGCCTGCGCAGAGGCCTGCCCGATGCTGATCGAGCACGTCGATGCGATGGTCGATCTCCGCCGCTTCGCGGTGATGGAGGAGGGGGCAGAGCCCGCGCGTCTCGCCGCGGCGCTCGATCACCTCCGCTATGCCGGTAATGCGGCAGGACGTCCGCTCGAAGCGCGCGCAGGCTTCGCGCTCGGGATGGATCTGCCGGTGCTCGGCCCCGGCGAGGAAACGGAGGTGCTGCTCTGGCTCGGCGAAGGGGCCTATGACGCACGCTACGGGCGGACGCTGCGTGCCCTCATCACCCTGTTGCGCGAGGCGGGCG
>KN173921.1:9295-10141 GCA_000759655.1 Acidicaldus organivorans
GGGCCGGGGATGAGGCGCTTTTCGCCGCCCTCGCCCGGGCCAATATCGCCACCCTTTCGAGCCGGCGCTTTCGTTTCCTCGTCACCGCCGACCCGCATGCCTATCACACGCTGGCCCATGAATACCCGGCTTGGGGCGGGGTCTTTCCCGTCCGTCATCACACCCAGCTCCTTGCCGAACTCCTCGCCTCCGGCCGGCTGAAACCCACCCCCCTTCCCCCTCTCGCCGTCACTTATCACGACCCCTGCTACCTCGCGCGTTACGGAGGCGAAACAGAAGCGCCCCGCGCCGCCCTTCGCGCCGCCGGGATCACGCTTGAGGAAATGCCGCGCCACGGCCGGAACGGGTTCTGCTGCGGCGGGGGCGGGGCCGCACCCATCACCGACATCCCGGGCCGCCGCCGCATTCCTGATCTCCGCATGGAGGAAGCCTTGGCCACCGGCGCCGAGATCCTCGCCGTGGCCTGCCCTGGCTGCACCGCGATGCTCGAAGGGGTGAGCGGGGCGAAACTTCCCGTCCGCGACGTCGCCGAACTCCTCGCCGAGCGCCTCGTCCCGCAGCGGCGCGACGCGCCCTCCGCGACGCGAGGGGAGAGGGTCCATGGCTGAGCCCCCGCCGCCACGCCGCCGCCGCGATCCGAGGGCCGAACGGGAGAGCTGCCGTCTCCACCATCCCGGACGTCCCCGCTTCACCCTCGCCCCATCCGGGATGCAGCGCAAACGGCGCGACCCGCGCGCCGAACGCCAGGCCCTCACCGTCCCCGCGCCTCGCCTCCGGCTCGACCGGAGCGGGCGCGCCGCCCCCTCGAGCGCAGCCGCTCTCGCCCCATCTGCTCTCACCTCCCCC
>KN173922.1:0-1384 GCA_000759655.1 Acidicaldus organivorans
CGAGCTCGCGGCAAGGGATGCCACGGATCGCCGCCGCATCGCCCCTCCAGGGCCTCATCCGGGGCCGGGGCGCCTTCGCCCATCCGCCCTCCCGGCGTGAGCGCTGCGGGCGATCTTGAGCGCGGCGGCGATCCGTGGCATCCCTTGCCGCGAGCTCGAGCACGGAGGAGCACATCATGCCGGATGACGCCGCGACCCAGAACGCCGCGACCCAGAATGCCGCGCCCTCCCCCCTTGCGCCGGAGATCGGCGAGACGGTGATGGTGGAGCAACGGGTGGTCGCCTGCGATGGCGGCGGCGGCCCGCTCGGCCATCCGCGCGTCTTCCTCTACATCGAGGACAAGAGCGTCACCTGCCCCTATTGCTCGCGCCATTTCGTGCTGAAGGACGGGGCGGGGGATGAAGGCGGACACTGAGCGCCCGCCGCTTCGCCTCATCCTGATCGACGGATCGGGTTTCATCTTCCGCGCCTTTCACGCCCTGCCGCCGATGACCCGGCCGGACGGCACGCCGGTCAACGCGGTCTATGGCTTCGTCAACATGCTCGCCAAGATCATCCGCGAGCACAAGGGGACCCATCTCGCCGTGGTGTTCGACGCGGCGCGCGAGACGTTCCGCAACCGCCTCTACCCCGAATACAAGGCGCACCGCCCGCCCCCGCCCCCCGACCTCGTCCCCCAGTTCGCCCTGGTGCGCGAGGCGGCGCGGGTCTTCGGCGTCCCCGTGGTGGAGGCGCCGGACTGGGAGGCCGACGACCTGATCGCCGCCTACGCCCGCGCCGCGGAGCGGCTGGGCGGCGAGGCGCTGATCATCTCCTCCGACAAGGACCTCATGCAGCTCATCGGGCCGCGCATCAAGCTCCTCGACCCGATCAAGGAAAAGCCGATCGGGCGGGAGGAGGTCATCGAGAAATTCGGCGTCCCTCCCGAGAAAATGATCGATCTGCAGGCGCTGATGGGCGATTCCACCGACAACGTGCCGGGCGTGCCGGGGATCGGGCCGAAAGGGGCGGCGGCGAGCACGCCCCGTCGATGAAACCCTCCAAGCGGCGCGAGGCGCTGCTCGCCCATGCCGAGGAGGCGCGGCTTTCGAAGAAGCTGGTGGCGCTTCGCGACGACGCCCCGCTCCCCCTGCCGATCGAGGCGCTCGTGCTCCGCGAGCCGGACCCGGAGGCGCTCCGCGCCTGGCTCACCGCGCAGGGCTTCCGCTCCATCCTCCACCGCCTCGGCCTCGACCGCGACGCGACCCACGCCGCGCCCGCGCCATCGGAAGCCCCCGCCGTCCTGTCAGGGACGAAGAGTGAGGCGAAGAGTGAAGCGAGGAACGGGGCGAAGAGCGAGGCCCCCGCCGGCGCGCCTACCCCGCCCCGCTCGCGCGCCACGGC
>KN173922.1:1468-2150 GCA_000759655.1 Acidicaldus organivorans
GGCGGAGGGCGCTCGCGCGCCGGAAGCAGGGGCGGAGGATCGCCGCACCGCCGAGCTTGCCGAAGCACGCGCTGGCTATGCCTGCATCACCACCCGCGAAGCGCTCGCCCGCTTCATTGAGGCCGCGCGCGAGGGGGGCGGGGTAGGCGCGCCGGAAGCAGGGGCGGAGGATCGCCGCACCGCTGAGCTTGCCGAAGCACGCGATGGCTATGCCTGCATCACCACCCGCGAAGCGCTCGCCCGCTTCATTGAGGCCGCGCGCGAGGGGGGCGTGATCGCGCTCGATACCGAAACGGACAGTCTCGATCCGTGGCAGGCCAAGCTGGTCGGGATCTCGCTGGCAACCGGTCCGGGTGCTGCGGGCTACATCCCGCTCGCCCATCGGGAAGGCCGCCAGCTCGCCCCCCATGAGGTGCGCGAGGCCCTTCTGCCGCTGCTTGCGGATGCCTCGGTGCTCAAGGTCTTCCATAATGCCAAGTTCGACCTCGCCGTGCTGCAAAGCCACGGCTTCGCGCCGGTCCGTCCCATCGATGACACGATGCTGATCTCCTACGTGCAAAGCGCGGGGCTGCACGGCCAGGGGCTCGATGAGCTCGCCCGCCTCCATCTCGGGGCGAGCATGATCCCCTATGCGGAGGTCACCGCCGCCCCGCGCGGCAAGGCGAAGAGTTTCGAGGACGTG
>KN173922.1:2350-5282 GCA_000759655.1 Acidicaldus organivorans
TTGCGCCTCTGGCAGCATCTCCGCCCCGCCCTCCCCGGGGCACGGGCCGTTTCGCTCTACGAATATATCGAGCGGCGGCTGATCGAGGTGCTGCTTGCGATGGAGGAGCGGGGCGTGCTGGTTGATGCGCGCGTGCTCGAGGCGCTCTCCGCCGAATTCGCCAAACGCCTTGCCGCGATGGAGCGCGAGATCCAGGCCCTCGCCCCTCGCCCCTTCAATGTCGGAAGTCCCAAGCAGATCGGCGAGATCCTGTTCGAGGACCTCAAGCTCCCCGGTGCCAAGAAGGGCAAGAGCGGCGCCTATGTCACCGACTCGGCGGTGCTGCAGGCGCTCGCCGAGGAGGGACATGAGCTTCCCGCGCGCATCCTCGCCTGGCGGGCGCTCGCCAAGCTCAAATCGACCTATACCGATGCGCTGCCGCAACAGATCAATCCGCGCACCGGGCGCATCCACACCCGCTTCTCGATGGCGGCGACCTCGACCGGACGGCTCTCCTCGACCGATCCCAATCTGCAGAACATCCCGGTCAAGACCGAGGAGGGCGGGCGCATCCGCCAGGCCTTCATCGCCCCGCCCGGGCATGTGCTTTTGAGTGGCGACTATTCGCAGATCGAGCTTCGCCTGCTCGCCCATGTCGCCAACGTCAAGGGCTTGCGCGAGAGTTTCGCCCGCGGTGAGGACATCCACGCCCGCACCGCGGCCGAAGTGTTCGGCGTGCCGATCGGGGCGGTCGATCACGCGCTGAGACGACGCGCCAAGGCAATCAATTTCGGCATCATCTACGGGATCAGCCCGTATGGGCTCGCCCGCCAGATCGGGGTGAGCGCGGGCGAGGCGCGCGCCTATATCGAGGCCTATTTCGTCCGCTATCCCGAGATCCGCGCCTATATGGAGGCGCGGAAGGAGGAGGCGCGCAGGCAGGGCTACGTGACGACGCCGTTTGGGCGGAAATGTTTCATCACCGGAATCAATGACCGGAGCGCCGCGCGCCGTGCCTATGCCGAGCGTCAAGCGATCAATGCGCCGCTACAGGGGGGCTCGGCCGACATCATCAAGCGCGCCATGAACCGCCTCCACCGGCGGCTTGCCGCGGAAGGGTTCGCGGCGCGGATGATTCTGCAGGTGCATGACGAGCTGCTGTTCGAAGTGCCGGAGGGGGAGCTTGCGCGGCTTGCGCCTCTCGTGCGGCAGGTGATGGAGGGGGCGGCCGCGCTTTCGGTGCCGCTCAAGGTCGATCTCGGCGCGGGTCCCAACTGGGCCGATCTCACCGAGCTTCCCGCCGCCTGAGCGGGGCCGCCTCGCTCAGCGCCGGGCCGCCGCCCCGCGTTTCTGCGCCTTGTAGAAAACGTAGGCCACGTCCGCCCCGGCGAGGTATTCGAGGAGGCGGGCGCGCGCCACCGGATCGAGCTTGCCCATTTCGCCCACTCCCTTCTCCACCGCACTCCGCGCCTCGCGGAGGAAGAAGTCGTAATCGGCCCCGCTTTTGGCGATCAGACGGCCCGAATCCATGAGCTCGAGCAGGGCGGCGAGATTGGCCTCGCGTTCCGCCGCCTCGCCCGGCGCCCCGGTGACGGGACGCTCGATTACTTGCGTTCGCAGGCCCTCGCTCACCAGAGAGTGGCAGAGATCATCGAGTTTCTGGGTGAGGGTGGCCGGGTCGGCCCCGCGTTCGCTGAGAGCGGGGAACGTGCCCCCTTTCTGGGCGCAGAGTTCGAGACCGCGAAGCATGGTGCCGAGTTCGCGCACCTGCGCCGCGAGCCGGGCCAGTCCTGCCGCCTCGCCGGCCATCCCCGCCGCCTCGTTGAGGAAGGTTTTGACCCGTGCCACTTGCCCCTGAAGGAAGCCTCCCACCGTCTCGCGCTGTTCGCGTGCCGTCTCGGAGGTGGAGGCGAGCGAGCCGAGCACGGCGAAGATCTGGGAACAGGAGCCGGTCGCGGCACTCAAGAGCCGCATCGTGGCGAGGAAGTCGAGCGGGCCGCGATAGAGGGCGCCACGCAACAGGACGCGCGCCGCCTCGTCGCCGCCCCCGGCGCGCAAGCCGCGCACCACCGTCTCGAGGGCCGGACGTTCGGTGAGCAGCCGCCCGGCGAGATGGGCCAGCGCGAGCGCCGTTTCTCCGCTCATCCCGGCGGGGTAGGGCCCGGAGGGCGGGGCGGTGAGCGCGGTGAGCACGGGGCCGGCGAGAGCGCTGAGCCGGGTGCTGAGCTTCTCGACGAGGGTGGTCTCGGCGAAACTGTGCCGCCGGATCTCGCCCTCGAGGGCGGCGAACTGGTCCGGGTCGAGCCTTTTTTCCACCTCCCGGGCGAGCGGCAGAAGCAGCCCGCGCGGCAGCGTTCCCTCCCCTTCACGCCAGGCGGCGTCATCGACGATCAAGGGATCGAGCGGGCGAAAGAGGAGGCGGGGAAAGGTGAGAGGGCGAGGGGGGTGAAGGCGGGCAAGGCGCGGGCGGAGCGGATCGAGCAGTTTGTCGAGCGCCCCGCGGTGGGGCAGGGCGTCGATGAGGCCGACGATTTTCATCACCTGATCGTCGCGGGCTGATTGCAGGCCGCGGAGTTCGGTGAGCAATCTTTCGAGGGGAGCGTCGGGGCCCGGCTGGGCCGTCGGGGCCTCGGCCATCTCAGGCGGCCTCCTTTCGCGCGATGATGTCATAGTAGCGGGCAAGCCGCGCCTCGTTGCGTTGCACCTCGCGGATGAAGGCGCTGCGGGCGAGCGGACCGCCAGAGGGAGAGCCTTCCGCCTGTTCGAGGACTTTGTCGAGCGCCTCCGGCCATTCGATCCGCGCCCGCACGCTCACCGGGATGGGGGGGACGTAAGTCACCGCCTCCGCCACCACCCGGCTCTGCGCCGCTTCGTCCTCCGCGCTGTCCCAGAGAAAGAGGATGAAGTCCCAGCCAT
Organism: Acidicaldus organivorans; assembly: GCA_000759655.1. GTDB lineage: Bacteria > Pseudomonadota > Alphaproteobacteria > Acetobacterales > Acetobacteraceae > Acidicaldus > Acidicaldus organivorans. Next base: position 5,246 of record KN173922.1, read on the forward strand.
CGAAGAGCCAGAGCGGGGTGAGCAGCAGCGCGCGGAG
>KN173922.1:5401-7749 GCA_000759655.1 Acidicaldus organivorans
CCACGCTGCGCTCAAGGCAGCGGGGGCGGCGAAAGGGTCGAGGCCGCCGCGTGCCATCCGCAACGCATCGGAGACGAGGGCCGCGAGGTAGGCGAGAAAGGCTGCGCCGAGGCGTGAGCCCTGCCACGCCCCCTCCGCCCGCTGGTACATTTTGCGCTCGAAATCACGAAGCCGCGCCTCCCAAGCCCCCACGCCGGCAAATCCGTGGGTGGGGGACCAGTCAAGCGCCGCGAGATAGGGGACGGGGCTCTCCGCGCCCCCTGCCGCCGCTCCACCCCCCAGCGCAGGGAGAGCGGCAGGACGCCCGGCGGAGGAAGGCTCCGCTCGTGGCCGGAGATCGGGCAGGAGAGCGGCGATCGCCGCCTCGCGTTCCTCTTTCTCGCGGGCGAAAACCAAAGCCGCCGCGGCGGCCTCCGCCCCGGCGAGACCCTCTGCCAGGCCCCGACGGATCACGCCCTCCAGGGTGAGGGGATCGAGCGGCTTGGCCTCCGCGATGTGATCGGCGAGCCAACGGTCGAACAGGGTCGGCGTTCCGACCTGATGGAGATTGCCGAGCGGAACCACCGCCTGGCCACGTTGCCCGCCCGCAGGCAGAATGACCTCGAACCCGCCACGTCCGTCCTCGCGCAGCCGCGCACCGAACAGGTCCGGCGCGGTAAAGGGGACGAAACAGCCGCGCGCCCGGAAATCCGCCGGGCGGGAATCCTTGAAGTGGTTTCTGATTCGCCGATACATGCGCCTGCCCCCACTCCCTCGCGCCTGCTCACCCGCGTATTAAGGCACGAGGAGGGTGAAGAACCGGTTAAAAGGCGCTGGCGGCGGAGCGGAGAAGGACCCTCGGCGGCTCAAGGCGCCGCGGGGAGGGCGGAGGCAGTGACGGGGGTGAGGACGCGCTCGCCCGCCACGCCCTTCGCCGGGTCGTCGTCGCGGTATTTGGTGGCGATCAGGCGCTCCGGCGCATGGCCCTCGCGCACCCAGGCATCGAGCGCGGCGAGCACGTCATGCTCGGGATCATGCTGGGGCGCAGGCAGGCCGAACACGCCGCCGAACGCATTCGCCCCCGGCCCATGCCCGCAATGGGCCATGCCGGGGACCATGAACAGGCGGAGAAACTGGGCCGCCTTCTCCGCCCCGCCCGCTGCTTTCTCCACCGCCGCGACGTAAGTGAGGGTGGCGCGGGCCGGGATCGCCGGGTCATACCAGCCGTGATAGAGGATGAGCCGCCCGCCGCGCGCCGCAAACCGCGAGAGATCGGGATCGGTCGCATCGAGCACCGCCCCATATTTGGCCTCCGCCTCGCGATAGGCGCGCGGCGCGTCGAACCCCGCCATCGTCCAGAGCGGATCCTCATAGATCATGTCGGCGAAGAAGGCGGTGCCAAACCGGCGCTGGAGGGACTGCGCCCCGGCCTTCACGGGGACGATCCAGAGCCGCCATTCGCGCTCCGAGCCGGCCGTAAAGCCCGGGAGCAGCAGGTGCTGCTCCCCGTCGCGCAGCCCGCCATAGAGGAAGCGGAGAGCGGCGAGATCGGCCGCGGTCAGGCAATTGGGCCCGTTCTGGACCGTGCAGGCAAGCGTTGCGGGATCGAAATGACAGGCGAGCGGGTCGGAAATCACCCCACCCTCCGCCCCGCAGGCCCGTTCGGTGGCCGCAGCGATCGCATCGAGCTTGGCCGGGGTGAGATCGGCCCCTGGTGCGGCGAGCAGGGAGGCCCCTTGCACCGCGGCGGTGGTGAGTGCCACCCACGGTGCCGCCGGGGCACCGGCGATGATCCCGTCATAGTCTTCCGGGTAGCGCTCGGCCTCCATCAGCGCCTCGCGCCCGCCATCGGAACAGCCGGAGAAATAGGACCATTCGGCGGGGCGGGAGTAATAGGTGGCGATCACCGCGCGGGCGGCAAGCGCGGTGAGGTGGATGGCGCGTTCGCCGAAATCGCGCACCTTTTCCGGATGGCCGATCGCCCAGCGCGCGTCGTCGAATTCCCCGCCATGGCCGGTATCGGTGGCCGAGGTGGCGTAGCCCTGCGCCATCCCCTCCGCCATCGCGCGATAGACCAGCGAGCCGGCGAACCCGCCATTGCCCACCCCCTCATAGCGCCCGTTCCAGGAAGCGGCGGGGGGCAGCCAGACTTCGAAGGCGATCTCCGAGCCGGGGTCGGGGCGGATCACCCCGATCACCCGGCAGAAGGGCGCTTTCACCTCGGTGGTCTCGGGCCGGTAGGGCGAGGCGATGCGGAAAGGGGGCGCGATGGCGAGGGCGGAGGTGACTTCGGCCGCGCCGAAATGAAGGCCGAGCAGGGCGTTGCATTGCCCGGCGCGGGCCGCCCCGCCGAAGAGGAACATCGCCAT
>KN173922.1:7837-11029 GCA_000759655.1 Acidicaldus organivorans
GACGAGCGCGGCGAGACCCACGCCCCACCTCCGGGCTTTCGACCAATCCTTGGCTCTGGTGAGAATTCTTTCCATGGCCTCCTCCCGATCCTTGGCCCCGCGGCGGAGTAATGGGGCGCTTGGGCGCAAGCCTCGCCCAAGCCGGGCAGCCCCGTCAATCGCGCCCCTCCAGCGCCTCACGCTCTGACGTCTTCCCAATTGGAAGACCGCCCCAATACCGTCCACCCCAATACCGCCCCCCGGAAAGCGGATTGGGAGCGGCCGTCCCGCGAGGGGGTGTCCCGAAAAGGAAAGGGCGCCCGCGTGGGGCGCCCCGTTTCGCATTGGGCCAGCTCCATTTTCCGCCGGCGCGGGCAGCGGCGCGGGCTCAGTGCACGTCGACCCACACCCGGCGCTTCACCGCATAAACCACGCCGGTGAGGAAGAGGAGGAAGAGGACGACGCGCACCCCGTCGCGCTTGCGCTCCTCCATTTCCGGATTGGCCGCCCAGGTGAGGAAGGTCACCACATCCTTCGCCTCCTGGTCCAGGGTGGGCTTGGTGCCGTCGGTGTATTGCACCGAGCCATCCTGCAGGGGCTGCGGCATGGCGATCTGATGGCCGGGGAAATACTTGTTGTAGCTCATACCCGGCATCAGCTTCACGCCGGGCGGCGGGTCGGAATAGCCGATGAGGATGGCGTAGATGTAGTCCGGCCCGCCCTCGCGCGCATTGACCAGGTCGGACTGGTCGGGCGGCAACGCGCCATTGCTGGCCGCCCGCGCCGCCTGCTCGTTGGGGAAGGGCGCCTTGAAGTGATCGGAGGGGAGGCCCGGGCGCTCGATCGGCTGGCCCTGGTCGTTCACCCCGCCCGGCACGGTGACCGAGGCGGCGATCGCCTTCACCTGCTCCTCGGTGAGCCCGATCTCCTCGAGGTTGCGGTAGTAGAGATAGTTCATCGAGTGGCAGGCCGAGCAGACCTGCTGATAGACGAGGAAGCCCCGCTGCAGCGCCGCCCGGTCATAGGTGCCGAAGGGACCGGAGAAGCTCCAGTTCACATGGGGCAGGCTCTCGTCATCAGCCCGGGCCGGGGTTAGAGACGCCGGGCCGAAGGCCGCGCCGAGGCTGAGCGCGGCAAGCGCCGCGAGCTGGATGAGACGACGCATCAGGCTTTCTCCATCGGTTTGGCCGCGACACCGCCGGGCAGTGGCCCGCCGCCGAGCACGGGGCGGGAGATGCTCTCGGGCAGCGGCAGCGGCCGCTCGATCTTGCCGAGGATGGGGAGCAGGACGAGGAAGTGGAAGAAGTAATAGAGGGTCGCGACCCGCCCGATCACCACCCAGATCCCCTGCGGTCGGTGCGCGCCGACCATGCCGAGCGCCACCGCCGAAAGCACGAGCAGCCAGAAGGTGACGCGGTAGATCGGCCGGAAACGGGCCGAGCGCACCGGGCTGGTATCGAGCCAGGGGAGGAAGAAGAGGACGACGATCGAGCCGAACATCATCAGCACGCCGCCGAGCTTGTTCGGCACCGAGCGGAGGATGGCGTAGAAGGGCAGGAAGTACCACTCGGGCACGATCTCGGCCGGGGTCTGCAGCGGATTGGCCGGGATCCAGTTATCGGCGTCGGCGAAGAATTTGGGGTAGAAGAAGATGAACCCGGCATAGATCAGGAAGAAGACGCAGAGCCCCACACTGTCCTTGATGGTGTAGTAGGGGTGGAAGGGCACCGTGTCCTGGGGCGACTTGACGTCGATGCCGAGCGGGTTGTTGGACCCGGTGATGTGCAGCGCCGCGACATGCAGCAGCACCACGCCGAGGATGACGAAGGGCAGCAGGTAGTGCAGCGCGAAGAACCGGTTGAGGGTGGGCTGGCCGACCGCGAACCCGCCCCACAGCCAGGTCACGATGTATTTGCCGACATAGGGGAAGGCCGAGAAGAGATTGGTGATGACGGTCGCCCCCCAGTAGGACATCTGGCCCCAGGGCAGCACGTAGCCCATGAAGGCGGTGGCCATCATCACGAGCAGGATGACCACGCCGATCATCCACAGAAGCTCGCGCGGGGCCTTGTAGGAGCCGTAATAGAGGCCGCGGAAGATGTGGATATAGACCGCGATGAAGAACATCGAGGCGCCGTTCATGTGGGCGTAGCGGATCAGCCAGCCCCAGTTCACGTCGCGCATGATGTGCTCGACGCTCGCGAAGGCGAGGTCGGTATTGGGCACGTAGTTCATCGCGAGGAAGATGCCGGTCGCGATCATCATGAGCAGCATGACCGTGGCGATCGCCCCGAAGTTCCACAGATAGTTGAAGTTCTTCGGGGTGGGAAACGCCCGGTATTCCTTCTGCATCAGGGTGAAGACCGGCAGCCGGCTGTCGATCCAGCGGATGACCGGGCTTTCGAACTCGCTCTTGTGGAGGCCGACCATCTCGATTCTCCTCAGCCGATCTTGATCTTGGTGTCGGATTCGAAGGCGTAGGGCGGCAGCGCCAGATTCAGCGGGGCGGGGCCATGCCGCACCCGGCCCGAGGTGTCATACTGGCTGCCGTGGCAGGGGCAGAACCAGCCGCCCCATTCGCCGCGCGGATCGGTGGGCTTGTTGCCGAGCGGGATGCAGCCGAGATGGGTGCAGATGCCGATCAGGACGATCCACTGCGCATGCCCGGGCTTGACGCGCTCCGAGTCGGGCTCGGGATCGATCAGATCGGAGAGCTTGACGTCCTCCGCCGCCTTGATCTCGGCCGGGGTGCGGTGGCGGACGAAGATCGGCTTGCCGCGCCAGAGCACGGTGATGCCGGAGCCCTCCGGGATCGGCTCGAGATTGACCTCGACCGAGGAGAGGGCGAGCACGTCCTGCGAGGGGTTCATGCTGTCGATGAGCGGCCAGGCGATGGCGCCGACCCCCACCGCCGCGCCCGCTCCGGCGACGAGCTTGAGAAAGTCGCGTTTGGTGGCTCCGGGTGCGGCGCCGTGCCCGCCCCCTGCCGTGGAAGATGATGACTGTGCCATGTTCACCTCGAAATCAGCCGAAATCCAATGCCGGACCGCCCCTGATCGCAGAGCCCAAGCGGCGGGCGGCGCGGATACTAGAAAAGAGACAAGCCGAGGGCAACACGTCCTCCGCCTCTTTTCGCATAATTTTGCGTTTAGGGAGCGGAGATTGGGGGGCGCCGCCGGGCGGCGCGGCAAGGGGGGGCGAGACAAGGGGAAG
>KN173923.1:0-1389 GCA_000759655.1 Acidicaldus organivorans
GGGCGGTAGGGGGCGGGGCGCTCACGGATCACCCCGGCATAGGCGCGGAGCAGGGCCGGCAAGTCGGCGGCGAGCTGCGAGCGGTCCACTTCGGTGAAATTCTCCGGCCGGCCGCGGGCAAACACGTCGCGCCCCAGTTCGGGCCGCGCCCCGAGCCAGGCCGCCGCCTGCCGCATCGCCTCGAGCAGGATGAGCCGTTCGGTGAGCGCCTCGGCGGCGAGTTCCCCCTCCTCGGCGGCCTCGGTCTCCTTGGGCAGGAGCAGGCGCGATTTGAGCCAGGCGAGCCAGGCCGCCATCACCAGCCACTCGGCGGCGATCTCCAGACGCAGGGCGCGGGCCTGGTTGATCACCTCGAGATATTGCTCGACCAAAGCGAGGATGGAGATGCGGGCGAGGTCCACCCGCTGGCGGCGGGCGAGATCGAGGAGGAGATCGAGCGGCCCCTCGAACCCCTCGAGCCGCACCAGGAGCACCGCGCCATCGGTGCGGGGTGGTGCGGCGGCCTCCGCCGGGAGAGCCGGGGCGCTCATCGTTGCCTCATCCCCGGTTTCCTCATCCATGCGCCTTACCCATCGGCCTCACCCCGCGCCTTACCCATGCGGCGGCATGAAGGCCGCCCACAGCACGAGATCGATCAGACGGGGGAGGATGCGGTCCATGAGGAGCCCCACCGGATCGGCGGGCTCGCCCATCGCGGTGAGCAGCATGGGAAGGAAGAAGAGCGCGAGGAGGACGATGGCGAGGCCGAAGGGCTCGAGCAGGGCGAGCGGGCGGGCGAGTGCTGCGGGCAGCAGCCCGACCGCGATCCGCCCCCCATCGAGCGGCGGGATGGGGATCAGGTTGAAGAGGGCGAGCACCAGATTGGCGAGCACGAAATAGAAGATGAAGGAGCCGCCCCAGGCGGCAAGCGGGGCGGGAAGGAGGGGAAGCGCATGAAGGCCCAGCGCGCCGAGCCAGGCGAGCAGGAGGTTCATCGCCGGGCCCGCGGCGGCGATGAGGGCCATGGCGCGGCGGGGATGGGGGAACTGCCACGCCCCGATCGGCACGGGCTTGGCCCAGCCGAAGAGAAAGACGATCCGCCCGAACATCATCCATTGCAGGAGGGCGAGGCCCAGCGGGAGCACCACCGTCCCGGTGGGGTCGATGTGGCGGAGCGGGTTGAGCGAAAGCCGCCCCGCCCGCCGCGCCGTCTGATCGCCGAGCGCGAGCGCGGCATAGCCATGCGCCGCCTCGTGCAGGGTGACGGCGAGCCCCACCGCGAGCGCGATGGCGACGATCTCCCCGAGATGGGCCATCACCGCCCTCCCCTCACCCGCCGCCGTTCGCGGGGGCGACGAGCCCCAGTCCCGCGCGCTCGGCGCGGAGCCGGGCCGGATCGAGCGGACGGAG
>KN173923.1:1480-2378 GCA_000759655.1 Acidicaldus organivorans
GATCTCGCCGAGCCGGGCGCGGATCGCGGCAAGCTGTGCTGTGAGCGCGGGGGAGAGATCGGGGGCGGCTTCGAGCAGGGCTTCGTTCTCCGCGAGCACGCCGCTGCAGTGCAGGGCGAGATCGATCCCGGCGGCGAAGGCCGCCCTGGCGCGGGCGGGAAGCGCCCCCTCGAGCGCCCCCATGCCGAGATCATCCGAGACCAGCAAGCCCTGAAATCCGATCTCGCCACGGATCACCTCGCCAATCACGAGCGGCGAAAGGGTGGCGGGATGGCGCGCATCGAAGGCGGGATAGAGGATGTGCGCGGTCATGGCGAAGGGGAGATCGGCGTTGCGGGCGAAGGGGACGAGGTCGCGGGCGAGCGCGGCGCGATCGGCCTCTACCACCGGCAGGGCGAGATGGCTGTCGGCCTTGGCCCGTCCGTGGCCGGGGATGTGTTTCATCACCGGCGCCACGCCGGCGGCCATCAGCCCTTCGGCAAGCGCGCGTCCCAAGAGCGCGACGTGGTCGGGGTCGGGGCCGAAGGCGCGATCGCCGATCACCGGATCGGCGCCGGGGATGGCGAGATCGAGGACGGGAGCGCAGGCGACGTCGATCCCGTACTCCGCGAGCTCCGCCCCGATCAGCGCCCCGGTGAGCCAGGCGGCGCGCAGCCCCGCCCCCGGGTCGCGGGCGAAAAGCGCCCCGATCGCAGCCGCCGGAGGATGGGCGGCGGCGAGCGGCGGGCGCAGCCGTGCCACCCGCCCCCCCTCCTGGTCGATGAAGATGAAGGGGGGCGGGGTGGCCAGCGCCCGGAGCTCGGCGGTGAGGGCGCGGAGCGCGGCGGCGGTGGTGATGTTGCGGGCGAAGAGGATGAACCCGGCCGGGGTGCCGGCGCGGGCGAAGAGGGCCCGCTCC
>KN173923.1:2452-4934 GCA_000759655.1 Acidicaldus organivorans
TCGGGGAGCAGGGCGGGACCCGAGAGGCCGAGGATGAGCGCCTTCACCCCGGCCTCAGAACGCGGCGACGGCGCAGGCCCCGCCCTCGGCGATGAGGGCGTGGCAGAAGCGCGCCGCCTCCGCCGTGCTGGCGAAGCCCCCGACGCGGAGCCGGAAGAAGGTCCGCCCGTCGCGGCTCGCCTTGAGGATCTCGGGATGGCGCCCGCCGAGGAGGTCGCGATGGCGGGCGAGCAGCCGTTCCCATTCGGCGCGTGCTGCCTCTTCGGTGGGAAGGGCGGCGAGCTGCACCGCAACCTTGCCCGCGGCATGGGACGAGGCCGCGCGGGCGGGCGCGGCGTTGGAGGCGGCGGAGGCGAGCTCGGCCGCCTTGGGCTTGGCGGGCGCCGGGGCGGAGGCGGCGCCCGCGCCGGGAGCGCTCGTTGCCGCAGAGGAGGCGGGGGCGGGAGAGACCGCCTGCGGAGAGGCTGGCGTAGCGGGCGCCGGAAGGGGGGGCACTCCCCCGGGCGATGCCGTTGATGCCGCAGAGGATGAGGCCGGAGCGGATGAGGCGGGGGCGGATTGGGCCTGCCCGGCGGGGGAGAACGGGGCGGCCCCAGGCGCCTGCGGCGGGGTGGCGGCCTCCGCCAGCGCCTCGGGCGCGGGCTTCTCGGCCGGGGTGATCAGCTTCTCCCCGCCCTCCTTGGTGCCCCCTTCGAGGATCGCCGCGTCCTGATCGACCTTGAGCCCGCCAGGATCGGCGGGCTTGACCCGCACCGGGCCAGGCTCGGGCGTGATCAAGGGCGGCGGGCCCGAGGGCGCCCCGCGCAGGCCCCAGACGGCGAGGATCACCATCAGCACCCCGCCCAGGCCTCCGGCGAGGAGGAGGAGGCGTTTGGTGGTGGGATCGATCCCGCTCGTCCGCCGCGGGGCGAGCGGTTCGTCGTCGAATCCGCCTTCGAAACGATCGGATGACATCAGCGCAACTCCTCCCGCGGGGTCACCCCCATCAGGGCCATCCCCGCGCGCAAGACCACTCCGGTGGCGGCGACGAGGGCGAGCCTCGCCTCGGTCTCCGCCCGCGCTTCGGGAATGATGAAGCGGAGCTCGGCCTGCTCGCGCCCCCGATTCCAGAGGAGGTGGAAATCCCCGGCGAGATCGTAGAGATAAAAGGCGATGCGGTGCGGCTCGCGCGCCCGCGCCGCGCCGGCGACGAGCCGCGGCCAGCCGGAAAGCCTCAGCATCACCGCCCGTTCGGCGGGATCGGTGAGGACATCGAGCGGGACGGAGGCGAGACGTTCCGGCCCCACATCGAATCCCGCCTCGCGCGCATGCCGCAGCACCGAGCAGGTGCGGGCATGGGCGCGAGGCGGGATTCGATGTGGGGCCGGAACGTCCCGCCTCCGTCCCGCTCGATGTCCTCACCGATCCCGCCTCGCGCGCATGCCGCAGCACCGAGCAGGTGCGGGCATGGGCGTATTGGACGTAAAAGACCGGATTGTCCTTGGTCTCGGCCAGCACCTTGTCGAGGTCGAACTCCATCTGCGCATCCGACTTGCGGGTGAGCATGAAGAAGCGCACCACGTCGCGCCCCACCTCGTCGAGCAGGTCGCGCAGCGTCACGTAGCTTCCGGCGCGCTTGGACATGCGCACCGGCTCGCCCCCCTTGAGCACGTGCACGATCTGGCAGAGCACCACTTCGAGCCGCACCCGCTCCCCGGCCAGCGCCGCCACCGCCGCCTTCATCCGCGGCACGTAGCCGGCGTGATCCGCGCCCCAGACATCGATCAGCACCTCGAAGCCGCGGGCGATCTTGTCGGCGTGATAGGCGATGTCGTTGGCGAAATAGGTGGCGCTGCCATCGGATTTGCGCAGCGGGCGGTCGCAGACGTCGCCAAAGGCGCTCGAGCGGAAGAGGAGCTGCGGGCGCGGTTCCCAGTCCTCGGGAAGATGCCCCTTGGGCGGCTCGAGCACGCCCTCGTAGATCAGCCTCTTGGCCTCGAGCGCGGCGAGCACCTCCGCCGTCCGCCCGGCGCGGGCGAGCGCGGCCTCGGAGGTGAACACGTCGTGCTCCACGCCGAGGAGACGAAGATCCTCGCGGATCTCCTCCATCATCGCCGCAACCGCCCGTTCGCGGAAGAGCGGCATCCATTCTTCGGGGGGCGCGAGTTTCCCTTCGGGCGCGTAACGGTCGCCGAATTCGCGGGCCAGGGCCTCGCCGAGCGGGATGAGATAGGCGCCGCGATACTGGAGCCCGCCCGGAACGACGCTTTCGTCGAAGGCGAAGCCGAGCGCCTCGACATAGCGGGCATAGACCGCCCAGGCCAAAGCCTCGACCTGGGCGCCCGCGTCGTTGATGTAGAACTCCTTGGTCACGAGGTGATTGGTATGGGCGAGGAGGCGGGCCAGCGCATCGCCCACCACCGCGCCGCGCGCATGCCCGACATGCATTGGCCCGGTCGGGTTGGCCGAGACATATTCGACATTGACCGCGACCCCGCCCCCG
>KN173923.1:5199-5471 GCA_000759655.1 Acidicaldus organivorans
AGGAGGCGCTGCAACGCCCGATCGGCAAGCCGGAGATTGACGAAGCCGGGCCCCGCCGCCTCGGCCGCGGCGATCAGCTCGGGATGGCGGGCAAGGCGCGCGGCGAGCTCGGCGGCGCGCGCGCGCGGCGGGCGCCTTGCCCGCCATCCCGCGCTGATCGCCGCGGCCGAGGCGGCGGCGATCAGCTCGGGATGGCGGGCAAGGCGCCCGGCGAGCTCGGCGGCGAGCGCGCGCGGCGGGCGCTTCGCTTCAGAGGCGACGATCAGCGCCGC
>KN173923.1:5560-6994 GCA_000759655.1 Acidicaldus organivorans
GTTGGTGGCAAGATCGCCATGCGCCGGATCGCGCGGGGGCGAGATCTCGATCCGCGCCCGCGTGGCCTCGGGAAGCCCGGGCAGCATCAACCCGAGCTCCTCGATGATGCGCCGCCGCACCTCTTCCCAGAGATCAAACCCCTCGCCCGTCTTCATCGGCCTCTCGCGTCAGCCCTCCTTTCCCGCCTCGTCAACTTCACAACGATACCGAAACGATCCCGCGCCCCGCCTCAGCCGAGGCTGGTGATGTCGGTAAGCCGCCGATGCTCATCGATCGCGTAACGGTCGGTCATGCCGGCGATGTAGTCGATCACCACCCTGGCGCGCCCCGCCTCGCTTCCTGCCTCTTCGGCGAGATGCCGCCACTCGCCGGGAAGAAGGGCGGGGGTTTCGAAAAACGCCTCGAATAATTCGCGCACCAGCCGGATCGCCTTGCGCGTCATCCGGTTGACCCGGAAATGACGGTACATCCGCTCATAGAGAAAGCGCCGCACCGCCTCATTGGCCGCCGCCATCTCCGCGCTGAACCCCACCACCGGCTTTCCTTGGGCGCGCACCGCGCCGGGGCTCGGGAGGGGGGCGAGGCGGGCGGCGGAGGTTTCCGTGAGATCACGGATGAAACGGTCGATGACGCGGCGGATCATCTCATGGCGGAGCCGCCCGGGCTCCCTGGCGCCCGCCGCCCGCGCCGCGGCGAGCGCCTCGCCCACCACCGGCAGTCCCTCGAGCTCCTCAAGCGTGAACAGCCCGGCGCGCAGCCCGTCATCGAGGTCGTGGGCGTTGTAGGCGATGTCATCGGCCAGTGCCGCGACCTGCGCCTCGGCCGAGGGTTGCAGGCCGAGCCCGAGATCAAGCGCGAGGTCGAGTTCGAGGATCTCGGGCGGGTGAGGCGGATGGCGCGGGCCGTTGTGCTTGATCAGCCCCTCCAGCGTCTCCCAGGTGAGATTGAGCCCGTCGAAGGCGGCGTAGCGGCGCTCAAGCCGTGTGACCACGCGGAGCGACTGGACATTGTGGTCGAACCCGTCCCAGGCCTGGGTCGCGCTCCGCAACGCCTCCTCCCCGGCATGGCCGAAGGGGGGATGGCCGAGATCATGGGCCAGCGCGAGCGCCTCGGTGAGGTCCTCATCCAGGCGGAGGGTGCGGGCGATGGCGCGGGCGATCTGTGCCACCTCGAGCGAATGGGTGAGCCGGGTGCGGAAGAAATCGCCCTCGTGGTTGACGAAGACCTGGGTCTTGTATTGCAGCTTGCGGAAGGCGGTGGAGTGGACGATGCGGTCGCGGTCGCGCTGGAAGGGGCTGCGCGGCGGCGCCTCCGGCTCATTGTGGAGCCGGCCGCGCGACTGATCGGCCCGGGTGGCGTAGGGAGCGAGCGCATCCATGCCGAGCCGCATACACCCTTTGCCCCCCTGCTTCAATCGCCCCGCCCCCCGTCTC
>KN173924.1:0-1892 GCA_000759655.1 Acidicaldus organivorans
CCCGGGCAATGCTTGCCAAACGCGCCGGCGGGGCAGGCGGGGTGAAGCCGGGATGGGTGCGGAGGAAGTGGACGAAGGGGTTTTGCTTGTCCTCGCCGCGCGCCTTCAGGGTGATCCAGTAGGAGATGGAATCGAACCACGGCACCGGGTTGAATTCGCGGAAGCCCTTCTCGGCGACATAGCGGTAGAGGGGCGGGATGCCGTTCTTGACCAGATCCGGGCTCTGCTCGGCGACATAACGCGCATCGAAGAAGGGATGGGGCGAGAGGTGCTCCTTGTAGCCCTCGGTCAGATAGTGCCAGAGGAGCGGCGTCTCCCCGCCCGCGAGCTCCGGCTTCTGGGTGAGATAAAACGCCTCGTCGAACAGAGGATGGGGATTGGCCGCCTCGCCGGGCGGGGTGGTGACATAGTGGAGCAGCGGGTTGATCCCGGCCTGGGCGAGGTCAGGGCGCTGTTCGAGATACCAGGCGCAGTCGAAGAGCGGATGGGGATTGACCAGGCGCTCCGGCGGCAGGGCGAGGAAGGCGAGGAGATGCGGCTCCTCGGGGACGCGGCCGAGCTGTTCGAGAAAGAATTCGGGGACGAAGAGCGGATGGGGCCAGCGCCGCTCCACGCCCCGCCCGCCATGCTGGAGGTAGTGGAGCAGCGGGTTGCCGCCGCCGCGGGCCACGTCCTTGTTGTAGGTGAGGTAAAATTCGGCGTCGAACAGCGGATGCGGCGCGGTGCGCTCCTTGGCGCCGAAGCGGAGATAGTCGGTGAGCGGGTCGGCGCTGCGGGCGCGCCAGTCCACCTGCCGTTCGTAATACGCCACTGAAAACAGCGGGTGGGGATCGGCTGGCGGGGCGCCGGGGCCGCGGCGGGCAGCGCGCAGGAAGTGCTCGAAGAGGCTCCACGGGCCGAGCTCTTCGGCGCTCACCGCGCGTCCGTAATGGGCGGCATCGAAGAGCGGGCTCGGCGAGAGGCGGCGGCAGCGCTCATCCTCGACGAGGAGGCGGAGCGGCTCGGGGCCGCGGCCGGTGAGGGGCCAGGCTTGGGCGAGGAAATGGTCGCGGTCGATCAGGGGGTGGTGGGCGCGCCCCTCCCGCTCCCCGTGCTCGAGGTAGTGGAGGAGCGTGTTCTTCATCGCCCGCCGGATGTCGGGGTGGACCTCGCGGTAGAAGACGGGGTCGAACAGCGGATGCGGGGCGAGCCCGCGCTCCTCCCCTTCGGTGACGAAATGGGCGAGGGTGCAGCGGAAGGGCGGGATGCCCTCGCTCACCTGGGCGCGGTAGAATTCGGGGTCGAAGCCGATATTGGGCATCCGCCCCTGCAGGTCGCCGTGGGCGAGATAGTGCAGCAACGGGTCGATGCCGGGGTCCACGTCCGGGTAGCGGCGGCGGTAGAAGCCGGGATCGAAGAGCGGGCTCGGCGAGAGGCCGGCGCGTCCCCCCTCTTCGAGATAGTGGCGAAGGAGGGCGAGGCTGTCCGTCTCGTCGAGCCCCGCCTGGGCGGCGTAATAGCGGGGGAGGAACAGCGGATGCGGGGCGAGTCCCAGCGCCGCCCCCACCTTCACGAAATGGAGCCAGGGATTGAGCAGGCCCGCCGTCTCTCCCGCCTCGTGACGGACATAGTAGGCCGCGTCGAACAGCGGATGGGGGAGATAACCCTCCCGCCAGGCGGCGATGAGGTAGTGGGCGAAGAGGTTGGGGGGGGTGAGGGTGGGCGGAAGCTGGGCGCGGTAGAAGACCGGGTGGAAGAGCGGATGGGGGGAGAGGCCGAGCGCCTCGCCGCGGTCGAGATAGTGCCACACCGCCTCGTCCGCGCGCACTTTCTCGCCGGCGGCGGCGCATTGGCGGAGATAGTGGGCCGGATCGAGCAGGCCGAGCCCGGTAAGAAGATGGGCGAAGACCGGG
>KN173924.1:1969-5505 GCA_000759655.1 Acidicaldus organivorans
CGCGCCACGATCCAGGTGGTCGATTCGAGGAGGGGGGCGAGGGCGGCGAGCGTCTCCCCGGCGACGCGGAGGAGGGGCTCGGCCTGGTCGCGTTCGGCGCGGAGCCGGGCCGCTTCGCGCTCGGCGGCCAGGCGGCGTTCTTCGGCGGCGGCGACGTCGCGGTCCTTGGCGGCGAGCTCGGTCTCAAGGCGCTCGAGGCGGGCGAGGAGCTCGTCGCGTTGCTCGGCGAACCCTTCGATGTCCCATTTCTGGGCGACGATCACCCGTTGCAGGCGGATCAGCGTGGCCTCCGGCGTCTCGCCCGGGAGCGGGCCGGGATGGGGCGAGGCTGCCGCGGCCGCTTCGGCGAGCCGGACGATCTCGGCCTTCTCCCCTTTGGCCCGCTCTCCCCTGGCCGCCTCCCTTGCGGCCCTCAGCCTCGTCCCCTCCTTGAGCGGGGATCCCTTTCCGGGAGCGTTCCCTTTGGGTGCGGGGCGTGGGGACATCTCATCGCGCCCCTTCCCTGCCACCCGGGAGGGAAGGGGGATCCTGCGGGAGGGTTTCTTCGCAGGAGGGGGCTTCAGGAGACTCATCGCGGGGGATGTATTCCTATCGCCACGCGATGACGTCAAGGGGAATTTAGTGCAGTCTTAACCACTCTGAGGGGCTGGGGGCGAAATTTTCCTCGCCGCGCGATTGCGCCTCGGGGCGGAGGTTCATTCCTTGGTGCGGGTCATGCGCCCATAAGCGAGCAGGGCGGCGCCGCCGGCGAGATTGAGCGCGCCGAGCAGGGCGAAGCCGGCGAGATAGGAGCCGGTGCGGGCCTCGATCAGTCCGACCAGAAACCCGGCGAGCGTCCCGCCGCCCCCGGCGCCGAGCCCGTTGATCAGCCCCGCCGCCGGCCCCACCGCCTCGGGTGCCACCCGTTCCTGCAGGATCGCCCAGAGATTGGGCGTGTAGCTCGCCGCGTACCACCCCATGGCGAGCGTGATGAAGGCAAGGGTGAGCGCGGGCGATGCAAGCGCCGGCAGCGCCGCGACGAGCAGGCCGGGGCCGATCAGGCCGAGGGCCGCGATCTCGACCCGCCGCCCGCTGCGATCGGCAAGCCGCGCGATCGGCCAGGCGAGCAGGAGGGCGGCGAGATAGGGAAGCGCGCTCGCCCCCGCCTGGGCGGGTCCGGTGAAGCCGAGGCGCGAGACGGCCGGCGGGATCCAAAGCGTGATCCCCCAAAACAGCATGCCCTGGGTGATGTAACTGAAAATCAGGAGCAGAAAGGAAGGCCCGCCCACCGCCTGCCAGCCGAAGCGTGACTGGCCCCCACTCGCCCCCGTCCCACTCGTCGCGACCCCGCTCGACCCCATCCCGCTCGCCCCCATTTCGCGCATCCCCTTTCGGCGCATCCCAGGCGGCGTTGCGGGGAGAAGCCGCCCATAGAGCGGCAGAAGGAGCAGGCCGAGCAGGCCGGTTGCCCAGAACAGCGCGGGCCAGCCTGCGGCGTGATAAAGCGGGGTGAGAAGGAGAAACCCGAGGGCGAGCACGGCATATTGCCCGTAATACTGGATCAGGCTGTTGGCGCGGCTCAGCGCCGCGGGCGGAAACCAGGCGCGGGCGAAACGCGATTGCTGCGGCCAATAGACCCCTTCGGCGAGGCCGAGCACGGCGCGGCAGAGGAGGAGGGCGGAGAGCCCGCCTGCCCAGGGGGTGACGAGCGTCGCTCCCGACCAGAGGAGGAGGCAGGCGATCACAACGGTTTTGGGGTCGAAACGTCGCGTGAGGAGGCCGCCGAGGATGTTGGCGGGCGCGTAGGCGGCGAGGAAGGCGGTGAGCGCCGCGCTTGCCGCCACCGCGCCCTCGATATGGAGGGCCTCACGCAAGGCGGGCAGCGCCACCGAGAGATTGATGCGGTCGAGATAGGCGACGAAAAGGCCGAGAAAGAGCGGGAGTGCCACCGAAAGCCAGGGGTTCATTCCGTGGCGGGAGGCGGCCGCCGTAGTGCCGGTTGCGGCAGAAACACCCTCCTTTTCCGCGCGTTCTCCCGCCCTGCCCTCTGTTCCGGTGGATGTCATGCCGTTTTTCCCTCACGCATCGATCGCCTCACCTCCCCTCGCGAAAACGGGCGAGCGCGGCGCGGTCGATCTCGATGCCGAGCCCCAGCCCCTCGGGGATGCGGATCACCCCGCCCTCGGGGCGAAGCGGCGCGGTGAGGATCGCCTGGCGGAGCGGATGTTCGGTGCAGTCGAACTCGAGCCAGGGCGGGCTGTCGGCAAGCGCGGGCGGGGTGAGCGGGGGAAGCACGGCAAGGAGCTGCAAGGCGGCGGCGATCGCGATGCCGGTTCCCCAGCAATGGGGGATGACACGTACCCCGAAGGCTTCCGCCATATCGGCGATTTTCTTGACCTCGGTGAGGCCGCCCGCGGCACAAATATCGGGCTGGGCGATGTCGAGCGCGCCCGCGACGAAGAGCGCGCGGAAGCCATGGCGGGTATACTCGCATTCACCGCCGGCGATGGGGATGGAAAGCGCCGCGCGCAGCCGCTGGTAGCCTGCGATGTCCTCAGGCGGCACCGGCTCCTCGAACCAGCCGATGTCGAGCGGCTCGAGCCCGCGGCCAAGCCGGATCGCCGCCACCACGTCATAGGCGTGATTGGCATCGACCATGAGGCCGATATCGGGCCCGATCGCCTCGCACACGGCGCGGGCAGCGGCGAGGTCGTCCTCGATCCCGAACCCCACTTTGAGCTTCACCGCCCGGAACCCAGACGCGACGTAGCCCGCCGCCTCTTCGGCGAGATAGCGGGGCGGGTCACCTTCCCTCCGGCGGTAGAGCCCGGTCGCATAAGCGGGCACGCTCTGGCGCACCGGCCCGCCCCAGAGCCGGTGGATCGGAACGCCGAGCGCCTTGCCGCGAATATCCCAAAGCGCGATGTCGATGCCGCTCAGCGCCTCGATCAGCACGCCTTTCTGCCCATGATCGCGGAACGCGGCATAAAGCGTGCGCCAATGCGCCTCGACGGCGAGCGGGTCGGCCCCCTCGAGGCGCTCGCCGAGGACGGCGACGGCGGGGCCGGTGAGACGGGGCGGGCCGTAGCACTCGCCCCAGCCGATAAGCCCGGCATCGGTCTCGACCTCGACGAGGAGCGCCTCGCGCCGGTCATACCAGCTCCGGGAATAGGCGAAGGGTTGTGAAAGCCGCGCGCTCAAGTGATGCGGCGTGACGCGGGTGATTTTCATGTTTCCTCCCGATGCCCCCAGGATCCCGACATCCCTGAGGATCCCGATGCCGCGAGGATCCCGATACCTTTGGGGCGAGGCTGCCGTTGGCTGGATGATTTGGGTGGGAGTTTAAAGCGGGGGCGGGGCCGGCGGCAAGATGGATGGGCGCGGAGCGGACCGGCCGTGCGATCAGGGGCGCGGGGTTGGCAGGCGGGGGATCGCGCCCCACATCTCGCCCACGCCTCTCCTCGCCGCGGCGCGCGGAGGGAGTGGTTGGAACCGGAGGGAAGAAGAATGCCTATTCTCTATCGTGCCCACGCCTCCGCCACGGGCGGGCGGGAGGG
>KN173925.1:0-487 GCA_000759655.1 Acidicaldus organivorans
CTCCTGCTCCGCGAAGGGGGTGGCGGCGAGGAGGAGACGCCCCGCCCGCTGCTTCCCGCCCCCCTCGCCCGGCGTCTCCGCCTCGCCGGATGGGGCGCAGGCGCCCTGCTCATCGCCCTCCTCTTTCTCACCAGCGCCCCCGAGGTCGCGCTCCCCCTCTGGTTCATCGCCGCGATCGGGGGCGGGGCGGCGGCGATGCGCCTCATCGAGCGGGCCTCCGCCCCGCTCTTCGCCGCCGCGCGCGGGCCGCTCTGGTGGCGGCTTGCCGCGCGACGGCTCCATGCCCGCGCCCGCCGCCCGCTCTCGCGCTCGGCCTCGCCGCTCGTCACCTTCGGGCTCGGGCTGATCGCCTTCACCGTCATCGCCGAGACGGGGGCGAGCCTCGAGACCGAGATCGGGGCCACCCTGCCGCGCACCGCCCCCCGCTTCTTCATCATCGACATCCAGCCCGGCGAGCGGGCCTCCTTCACCGATCTCATCGCCCGCC
>KN173925.1:531-3978 GCA_000759655.1 Acidicaldus organivorans
CCTCGAGACCGAGATCGGGGCCACCCTGCCGCGCACCGCCCCCCGCTTCTTCATCATCGACATCCAGCCCGGCGAGCGGGCCTCCTTCACCGATCTCATCGCCCGCCTCGCCCCCGGCGCGCGGCTCGACCTCGTCCCCGCCCTTCGCGCCCGCATCGTCCACCTCGCCGGGCAAAGCCCCGAGGCGCTGCTCGCCCGCCATCCGCGCGATGCCTGGGTGCTGCGCGGGGAACGCGGCCTCACCTACGCCGCCGCCCCGCCCGCGGCCGATCGCATCACCGAAGGGAGCTGGTGGCCCGCCGGATACCACGGCCCCCCGCTCCTCTCCTTCGATGCCGAACTCGCCCGCGAATTCGGGCTCAAGCCCGGCGATCCGGTCGCCCTCAACGTGCTCGGCCGCACCCTCACCTTCTCCATCGCCAATCTGCGCGCGGTCAATTGGGGACGGCTTGGCATCAATTTCGTGATGATCGCCGATCCGGCGAGCCTCGAAGGTGCCCCGCACGGCTACATCGCCGCGCTCTATGCTGCGCCCTCCCTGCCCCCCGACGGGGTGGTGATGCGCGAGATCGCGCGCGCCTTTCCCCACCTCACCGTGATCCCGATGGCCCTCGTGCTCGGCGTCTTCCGCCAGTGGGTCGAAACGCTCGATACCGCGCTCCGCCTGATGATCGCGGCAAGCCTCGCCGCCGGGGCTCTGGTGCTCGCCGCATCCTGGGCCGCCGAACTCGGCCCGCGCCGCCGCGAGGTCGCTATCCTGCGCGCCTTGGGCGGCGGCAGAGGGGAGATCCTCGCCGCCTGGCTCGCTGAATGCCTCCTCACCGGAACGGAGGCGGGGGTGGTGGCCCTCGCGGCGGGCGGGGCAGCGAGCCTCGGCTTGAGCCGCTTCGTCTTCGACCTCCCGCTCCACCTGACGGCGGGGCCGCTGGCGCTCGCCTTCGCCGGTGCGCTCCTCCTCTCGGCGGGCGCGGGGCTCGGGCTGCTCGCCGCCATGCTGCGCGTCCGCCCCGCGCTCCTCTTCCGGCTAGCCTGAGCGGGAGGCGCGCATGGCAGAAACCGCCGACGAGCCGCTCCGCCACCTGATCCGGCTCGAGCCCGCCTTCGTCCCCCTCATCACGCGCTTCGGCCCGCCCCGCCTCACCCCACGCCGCGAGAGCCCCTATGAGGCGCTTTTGCGGGCGATCGCCCATCAGCAGCTCCACGGCCGCGCTGCCGAGGCCATTCTCGGGCGGCTTGCGGCGCGTTGCGGCGGGAGGCTGCCCGATCCCGCCACCCTTGCCGCGCTCCCCGAAACCGACCTCCGTGCCATCGGCTTCTCCCAGTCCAAGATCGCCGCGCTGAAAGACCTCGCCGCCAAGGCGACGGCAGGGGTCGTGCCCTCGCGACAGGCCGCGGCGCGGCTTTCCGATGAGGCGCTGGTCGCAAGACTGACCGGCCTGCGCGGGGTAGGGCGATGGACGGTGGAGATGCTGCTCATCTTCACCCTGGGCCGGCCCGACGTGCTGCCGGTGGATGATTTCGGCATCCGCGAGGGCTGGCGGCACCTCACCGGCGCCGCCCTGCAGCCCCGTCCGCGCGCGCTTGCCGAATGGGGCGCGCCCTTCGCCCCGTTCCGCACCACCGTCTCCTGGTATCTCTGGCGGCTTGCCGATGAGGCGAAGCGGATCCGCCCGCCCGCGGCGGAGGCGCCCAAGGGCAGGGGGGACGCTCAGCCGGGGGCGAGCAGGAAATCCTGAACCGCGGCGAGGAACCCTTCGGGGTCGTCGGAATGCACCCAGTGCCCGGCCTCGGGGAGGGTGACGAAGCGGACCTGAGGGAAGAGGGCTTCGATCCGGGGGCGGTGCTCGGGGCGCACATAAGGAGAGCGCCTGCCCACCACGAACAGGGTGGGCCCCGTAAAGCGCGCGCCGTCGGGGATGGGGAAATCCTCGAGCGCCGGCACGTCACGGGCGAGCTCCTCGACAGCGAAGCGGAAGCGGGGCACGCCCTCGAGCACGAGGCCGTGGAGGAGAAAGGCGCGGAGCTTGGCATCGGGAATGGCGGGGGCGAGCGCGGCATCGACCTCGCGCCGGCTCATGCCGGGACGGAGGTCGAGGGCGGCGAGCGCGGCGAGGATGGCGCGGTGCTCACGCGGCGGATAGGGCACGGGGGCGACATCGGCGACGACGAGGCGCGAGACGGCGCCGGGGTCGGTCAGCGCGAGATACATCGCCGTCTTCCCCCCCATCGAATGGCCGATGAGATGGGCGGGCCGCGCATCGAGGGCGGCGAGCGTCTCGGCGACGTCCGCGGCCATGGCGGGATAGGAGGCGGGCCCGCGCGGGCTTCGCCGTGGTTGCGGAGATCGAGCGCGATCACCCGGAAATGGCGGGCGAGCCTCCGGGCGAGGGAGGTGAAATTGCGCGCCTCGCCGAACAGGCCGTGCAGGATGGCGCAGGGCGGGCCCGCGCCCCATTCGAGGTGATGGAGCCGCATTCCGCCGGCCGGATAGGGCGGCTTCTCGAACCCGGCCGGGGAGCGGGTGAAGATCTCGCAGCCCGTCTCGGTCACCCCCACCATGTGCTCGAACTGGGCGGAGAGGCTGCGGTCGCGCGTCACCGCCGTCCAGCCATCCTCGAGGATCTTCACCTCGGGCCGGCCGGCATTGACCATGGGCTCGATGGTAAAGACCATGCCGGGGCGGAGCACCACGCCCTCGCCGGGGCGGCCGAAATGGAGCACGTTGGGGGGCTCGTGGAAGCGGCGTCCGATGCCGTGGCCGCAGAAATCGCGCACCACGCTCATCCGTTTGCCCTCAACGAAGCGTTGGATGGCGTGCCCGACATCGCCGAGCGTGGCCCCCGGCCGCACCGCCTCGATGCCGCGCCAGAGCGCCTCGTAGGTAACATCGATCAGCAGGCGGGCGCGGGTCGAGGGCGTGCCCGCGACAAACATCCGGCTGGTATCGCCATGCCAGCCATCGAGGATGACGGTGACGTCGATATTGATGATGTCGCCCTCCTCGAGCTTCCGGTCTCCGGGAATGCCGTGGCAGACGACGTGGTTGATCGAGGTACAGATCGATTTGGGAAAGCCCCGGTAATTGAGGGGGGCGGGGATGGCGCCATGCGCGGTGATGAAATCGTGGCAGAGCGCGTCGAGTTCGCCCGTGGTGACCCCTGGCCGCACATGGGGGGTGATCATGTCGAGCGTCTCGGCGGCAAGCCGTCCCGCCCGCCTCAGTCCCTCGAAATCGGCTTCCGAGTAGATCGTGATCCGCCGTGCCTCGGCCCCGCCATCCATGTCCATCACCCCGCCAAGCGTCATCCCGTCATCCGGCCAACCATGACCGAAAGATGACCCTCCCGCGCTTTCGCCGCAAGCCCCGGCGCGAAAACCCTGGGCTGCGCGGCGGAGAAGGGCGCATTCGTCCCGGCTTGGGTGGAAAAGAGGGGGGGGGCGGAAAGG
>KN173926.1:0-2067 GCA_000759655.1 Acidicaldus organivorans
CCGGGGCGGGTGCGCCGGAAGAGAGGGATGGGGTGGGAGCGTGCGGCCTGCGGGGCTTGCGGAGGCTCCCTCTCTCTTCTGCCGCGGGCGCGGCGAAGGCGGGCGGGAGGTGGTCGAGCACATCATCGATCCCCTCGGTGAGATGCGCCCCCTGACGGATGAGGTCGTTGCTCCCCCGGCAACGCGGGTCGCGCGGCGAGCCGGGGACGGCGAAGATCTCGCGCCCGGCCTCGAGCGCCATCCGCGCCGTGATCAGGCTCCCCGATTTGAGCGCCGCCTCGACCACCACCACGCCGAGCGAAAGCCCCGCGATGATCCGGTTGCGTCGGGGAAAATGCTGGGCGATCGGCGCCGTCCCGAGCGGCGCTTCGCTCACCACCGCCCCATGCGCGGCGATCTCCGCCTGGAGCGCGGCGTGCTCAGGCGGATAGGGCCGGTCGAGCCCGCCGGCGATGGCGGCCACCGTCGCCCCACTCTCAAGCGCACCCTCATGCGCAGCGCGGTCGATGCCGCGGGCAAGCCCCGAGACGACGACCAGGCCGCGCCCGGCGAGGTCGCGGGCGAGATCGCGGGCGAGGGTCCGCCCGTTGAGCGAGGCGCTGCGCGCCCCGACCACGGCGACGGCGGGACGGCAGAGAAGGGAGGGATCGCCAAGCACGGCAAGGAGCGGCGGGGCGTCGGGGAGGGCGGCAAGCGCGGGCAGATAGGCGGGCTCGCCGAAAAAGAGAAACCGCCCGCCAAGCCGGGCAAGCCCCTCCATCTCCCGCACCGCGCGGCTTTCCGGGCAGGGGGCGGCGGCGCGGCGGCCGCGGGCGATGTCCGGCCAGGCAGCGAGCGCGGCCTCCGCCGAGCCGAACCGCGCCATCAGGCGGTGATAGAGGAGGGGGCCCACGCCCTGGGTGCGGGCGAGGCGGAGACGGGCGAGCGCATCGGGTGGGCTCATCGACCGGGTGGGCTATTTACGCGCGCCGATGCGGGGCTCGGTCCCGGCGAGGAGACGCCGGATGTTTTCGGCGTGGCGGGAAAAGACCAGGGCGGAGATTGCGAAGACGACCGCCATGGCCTCTCCCGAATCGAAGAGCGCGGCAAAGAACGGGGCCAGCGCAAATGCAGTGAGGGCGGCGAGGGAGGAGATGCGAAAGGCAGCGGCCATCAGCAGCCAGAGCAAAGCGGCGGCGAGCCCCACCGGGAAAGAGGCGCCGAGCAAGGCACCAATCCCGGTCGCCACCCCCTTGCCTCCCTTGAAGCCGAGCCAGAGCGGAAAGACGTGGCCCAGCACGGAAGCCAGCCCACCGAGCCAGGCGAGCAATGGATGGCTTCCGGGAAGGACATGGCCCACAAGGATGGCGGCGAGAAAACCCTTGGCACCGTCGAGCAGGAGGGTGGCGGCGGCGAGCCCCTTGCGGCCGGTGCGCAGCACGTTGGTCGCCCCGATATTGCCCGAGCCGATGCGGCGGATATCGCCGAGCCCGGCAAGCCGGGTGAAGAGGAGGCCGAAGGGGATGGACCCCAGGAGGTAAGCACCGAGGAGGAGGACGAGGGTTGCGGGCAGCATCAGCCGAACACTTTCCGCCCGGCCTTGTAGGTGGCCCGCACCCGGCCATGGAGGGTGTGGCCATCGAAGGGCGTGTTCTGCGCCTTGCCGGGGAGCAGTCCTGCCTCAACCTCGAAGGGCGCGTCGGGATCGAACAGGCAGAGATCGGCGGGCGCGCCGCGGGCGAGCGTGCCGCCTTCGAGCCCGAAGAGCCGTGCGGGATGGGAGGTGACGGGGGCGAGCGCCGCGGCAAGCCCAAGGCCCAATTGGCGCGCCCCGGTCAGCACCCCGGCAAGCAGCGTGGCGAGCCCCGCGCCGCCGGGCGCGGCCTGAGCGAAGGGCAGGCGCTTGTCGTCGGCATCGCGCGGCTGGTGATCGGAGACCACGCAGTCGATCACCCCCTCGCCGAGCGCGGCGAGCACCGCCTCACGCTCGGCCGCCGCACGCAGCGGGGGGGAGAGTTTGGCATAGGTGCGGAAGGCGCCGATCTCGCTCTCATCGAGCAGGAAATAGGGCGGCGCCGTGTCGCAGGT
>KN173926.1:2323-4014 GCA_000759655.1 Acidicaldus organivorans
CCGTGGAGATGCGCGAGAAATGGACCCAGCCGCCGGTGAGACGGGCGAGCTCGATGTCGCGCGCGCTTGCCCTGATCCGCGCGGCCAAGGCGGAAGGGCTTCGCGTCACCTGCGACACGGCGCCGCCCTATTTCCTGCTCGATGTCGCGCGCGACCAGGATGGTCTCGGCCGCCGCGGGAATGGCGGGAAGGCCGAGCCGGGTGGCGAGCTCCCCTTCGCTCGCGCCTCCCTGGGCGGCGAGCGAGGGGTCTTCGGGATGCTGGATGATGGGGCGCCCGAACAGGCGGGCATAGGTGAGGGCAAGCCGCATCAGGCGGGCCGGATGGATTGCCCGCGCCCCGTCGGTGAAGCCGATCGCCCCGGCCTCCGCCAGCAGGCCGAGCTCGGCCAATTCCTCGCCGCGGCAGCCACGGGTCACCGCGCCATAAGGGAGGAGGGTGAGCGTGCCGAGCGCCTCGCCGCGGGCGCGGAGGAAGCTCACCAGGGCGGGATCGTCCACCGCCGGGCGGCTGTCGGGAAGCACCGCGAGCTGGGTGATCCCCCCCGCCGCGGCCGCCTCCGCCGCCGAGGCGATGGTCTCCCGATATTCGAAACCGGGCTCGCCGAGCGCGGCGCGGAGATCGATCAGGCCGGGGGCGAGGACGAGCCCGCCTCCCTCCACGATCTCCACCCCCTCCGGGCGGCCGAGGCTCGGGCCCCAATCGGCAATCCGCCCCTCGCGGACGAGAAGCTCGCCCGGGCCTTCGTGGCCGGAGGCGGGATCGACCAGTCTCACATTGACGAAGAGGAGATCGCCCATCACGCCGAATTCCGCCCCCCCTGCCGCGCCCGGGCCAGCGTATCGAGCACGGCCATCCGCACCGCGACCCCCATCTCGACCTGCTCGCGGATGACGCTGCGCTCGGGATCGTCGGCGATGGCGCTGTCGATCTCCACGCCGCGGTTCATCGGACCGGGATGCATGACGAGCGCATCGGGCTTGGCGTGCGCGAGCTTGGCCGCATCGAGCCCGTAGAAGTGGAAATATTCCCGCACGCTCGGGACCAGATTGGCCGTCATCCGCTCGCGTTGCAGCCGGAGCATCATCACCACGTCCGCCCCGGCGAGCCCCTCGCGCATGTCATGGAAGACGCGGGCGCCGAGCCGCTCGATGCCGGCGGGGATGAGGGTGGGCGGGCCGATCAGGCGCACGTCGCAGCCGAAGGCGGCAAGCAAGTGGATGTTGGAGCGCGCCACCCGGGAATGGGCGATGTCGCCGCAGATGGCGACAACCAGACCGGCGAGCCCTCCCTTGTGGCGGCGGATGGTCAGCGCATCGAGCAGCGCCTGGGTCGGATGCTCGTGCAGCCCATCCCCGGCATTGATCACCGCCGCATCGACCTTCTGGGCGAGGAGATGCGGCGCGCCAGAGAGCGCATGGCGCACCACGAGAAGGTCGCAGCGCATCGCATTCAGCGTGGCCGCGGTATCGAGCAGCGTTTCGCCCTTGTTCACCGAAGACTGCGAGACGGACATGTTGATCACGTCCGCCCCGAGCCTTTTGCCGGCGAGCTCGAAACTGGTGCGGGTGCGGGTGCTGTCCTCGAAGAAGAGATTGATCAGCGTCACGCCGCGTAACTGATCGCGCGCCGTTTTGCCCGAGCGGTTGAGGAGGGCATAGGATTCGGCAAGATCGAGCAGGCGGGCGATC
>KN173926.1:4090-6561 GCA_000759655.1 Acidicaldus organivorans
GTCTCCCGCCCGAGCCCCTCGATGGTGAGGAGATGACGCAGGGGTTCGCTCACGCGCCCTCAGCTCTTGGCGATCGAGACATTGACCACCGCCGTGTCGTGCTCCTCGGTGCAGCCGCGCGGTGAGCTGCCTGGGCAGACCAGGGCATGGACCACCACCTCGGCCTGCACCGCGTTGGGATCGGCCTCGACGTCGATCGGGATCAGCCAGCGCGGCGCCCCGGACTGGGCGGCGGGGCTCGCCGAATAGGGGGGCAGCATGGTCGCGTCATGGGTGACCGAGCTCAGCACATGGCCCTCCGAATCGAAGAAGGTGATCTCGACCATGATGGCGCGGTAGGCGAGCGGGCCGGGATTGAGGATGCAGCCGGTGAGCTTGGCGGTGCCGCCGGTGGCGGCCAGGCGTGCATCACGCAAGATGGGAGCGTTGCTGCTCGCCTGCACCGGACCGAGGCAGGCGGTCGATTCGACCGGCATCAGCCCGAGATGGACGATCGGCATGGCGGGGCCCGGTGCGCCGGGCGGCGGCATGTTGCAGGCGGAAAGGCCGAGCGCGGCCAGCGCCACCGCCCCGAGCCCGGCACGGGCCTTCGCCGTCAGAAAAGTCATGCCGGCACGTCCCCTCATCTCCGCCTCCCCTGTCGGCCCTTTATCTGTCCGCCCTTCATCTGTCGGCCTCTCGTCCCCTCGGCCTCTCATCGCGATCGCCGCGAGCTTAACCGCGATCGCGCAGCGTTTCCACCGCTTCCTCAAGCGGCGGCAGGGCTTTCAGCCGGGCGAGCGTCTCCTCGCGGCCGAGCGCGGCGAGCGTGGCATCGATCGGGGGGCTGGTGGTGCGGCCCGTGAGCGCGGCACGGAGCGGCTGGGCGACCTCGCCGAGCTTCAACCCTTCCGCTTCGGCGAACTGGCGAAGCGTCTCGTGGAGCGTGGCGCGGTCCTCGAACGGGGTTTCGGCGAGACGCGCGGCCAGACGGGCGAGCAGGGCGCGGCGGGACGCATCGAGCAGCGCTGCCGCCTTGGGCTCGAATTCGGGCCGGGTAATGAGAAAGGAGGCCGCCTCGGCGAGATCGTTGAGCGTCTTGGCCCGCTCCTTGAGCTCGGGAAGAAGGGCGCGGATGCGGGCGCGATGGGTCTCGGTGAGCGGGCCGAAGCGCAGGGCGAGCCTCGCCTCGATCTCGGCGAGCAGGCGCTCATCATCCGCCCGGCGCAGCCAGACCGCGTTGAGGTGGGTGAGCTTGGCGTAGTCCATGCGGGCCGGGGCGCGGCCCACATCCTTGATGTCGAAGAGGCGGATCGCCTCCTCGCGCGAGATTACCTCGAGATCGCCATGCCCCCAGCCCAGGCGGAGGAGGTAATTGCAGAGCGCCTCCGGCAGATAGCCCTGCTCGCGGAACTCGAGCACGCTCACCGCGCCGTGCCGCTTGGAGAGTTTCTTGCCATCCGCCCCGTGGATGAGCGGGATATGGGCGAAGCGCGGCACTTCCCAGCCCATGGCGCGGTAGATCTGGATCTGGCGGAAGGTGTTGGTGAGGTGGTCGTCGCCGCGGATGACATGCGTGATGCCCATGTCGTGGTCATCGACCACCACCGCGTGCAGATAGGTGGGCGTGCCGTCGCTGCGCAGCAGGATCATGTCGTCGAGCTCGGCATTGGCCACCCGCACCGTGCCCTGCACCAGGTCCTCCACCACCGTCTCGCCCTCTTGCGGCGCCTTGAGCCGAATGGCGGGGGCGACGCCGGGGGGGGCCTCGCTCGGGTCGCGGTTGCGCCAGCGCCCGTCATAGCGGGGCGCGCGCCCCTCGCGCAGCGCCCGCTCGCGCATCTCGGCGAGTTCCTCCGGCGTGCAGTAGCACCGATAGGCCTTGCCGGCGGCGAGCAGTTGGTGGGCGACCTCGACATGGCGGGCAAAGCGGGTCGATTGGAAGAGGGGCGGCTCATCCGGGGTGATGCCGAGCCACTCGAGCCCTTCGAGGATCACCCGCACCGCCTCCTCCGTGCTCCGCGCCCGGTCGGTGTCCTCGATGCGGAGCAGGAACTTTCCCCCGTGATGGCGGCTGAAGAGGAAATTATAAAGGGCGGTGCGGGCGCCGCCGATATGGAGGAGGCCGGTGGGACTGGGCGCGAAGCGGGTGATGACGGTCATGAACGGGATAACCTCTGCTCAAAGGGCGGCCTGCCTGAGGCGGTGGGATAGTCGCTCTCCCCGCGCCGCGCAATCGGGGCGGGGAGACGAGGGGTGAGTGCGCCCGAGCCTCTGCCGGACCTCGCCCGCTTCATGCCCCCCAACGCCTCCCTGGCGGGCGCCGCAGCCGGACGGGGAGAGCGGCTTGCCGCGCTTTTCTGGGCATGGGTGGAAGCGGAGCGGGGACGGTTCGCGCTCTGGCTTGCCGTTTTCCTCGGCGCGGGCNGGTGGGGGGGGGGGGGGGGCGGGCGGGCTCCCCCCCCCCCCCCCCCCCCCCCCCCCCCCCCCCC
>KN173926.1:6706-8106 GCA_000759655.1 Acidicaldus organivorans
TTCGCGCCCCACCCTTGACCCGGTTTCCGTCGCGGGTGGTGAGCGTGAGCGGCGAGGTGGCGAGTTTCGAGCCGCTCGCCGAGGGCGGGCGCATCCTGCTGGAGGGGGCGGAAATCGACGGCGCCCCGCCCCTTGCCCGCGCCCTCCGCTTGCGGTTGGGGGGAGAGGCCGAGAGCCTCGCCATCGGGGCGCGCATCCGGCTCCGCACCTATCTCATGCCGCCGCCCGGCCCGGCCTATCCCGGCGCCTGGGATCTCCGGCGCGAGGATTTCTTCCACGGCATCGGCGGGTATGGGCGGGCGATGGGGCCGGTCGAGCTCCTCGCCCCGCCTCCGCCCGCGCCCACCCGGCTGGTCGAGACGCTGCGCCAGAAAATCACCGCCCGCATCACCGCGGTGCTTCCCGGCGAGCGGGGCGCGATCGCCGCCACGCTGCTCGCGGGCTACGCCCACGCCTTGCCCGAGGCCGATCGCGCCGCCTTCCGCGATGCGGGGCTCGCCCATCTGCTCGCCATTGCCGGGCTGCATATGGGGATCGTGATGGGCTTCGTCTTCTGGGCGGCCCGTCTCCTCCTCACCCTCGGCGAATGGACGGCGCTCCATCTGCCGGTGCAGCCGCTCGCCGCGCTCGCCGCGCTCGCCTTCGGCTTCTTCTACATGCAGATCACCGGCGCCCATGTCCCGATCGAACGGAGCTTCGCGATGGCCGCGCTGGTCACGCTCGCCCTCCTGCTCGGACGGCGCGCCGTCTCGCTGCGCGGCTGGGCGATCGCCGCCTCGGCCATTCTGCTCGCAAGCCCCGCCGAACTGCTCGGGGTGAGTTTCGAGATGAGCTTCGCCGCGGTGCTCGCCTTGATCTCGGGCTACGAGGCGCTTTGGCCCTGGCTGTTCCGCCTGCGCTCGGCGCTCCTCCGTCATCTCGTCATGCTGGTGCTGACGAGTCTCCTGGCGGGCCTCGCCTCCGCCCCCTTCGCCGCCTCCCGTTTCGGGCAGATCCAGCTCTATTTCATCCTCGGCAATTTGCTCGCGGTGCCGCTCGCCGCGTTCTGGGTGATGCCGGCGGGGGTGATCGCGCTTGCCCTCATGCCAATCGGTCTTGAAGCGCCGGCGCTCGACGCGATGGGAGCGGGGATCGGCGGGCTTTTGTGGATCGCGCGGACGGTCGCGGCCTTGCCCGCCGCGGCGCTGCCCGTCCCCGCCTTCGGAGCGGGGGCGCTCGTTCTCATCGCGCTTGGCCTTCTCTGGCTCTGCCTCTGGCGGAGCCGGCTTCGCTTCGCCGGGCTTCTCCTCATCGCATTTGGCCTGGGCGAGCCGCTCCTCTTTCCCCGCGCCGCTCTCCTGGTTGCGGCGGAAGGGCGCTTGCTTGCGCTGCGCACGGCGGAGGGGGCCTATGTTTACGAG
>KN173927.1:0-635 GCA_000759655.1 Acidicaldus organivorans
CGGCAGGGCTCATGAAACTGGGCTACCCATCTCCGTCGGCCAAGACAAGCGGAATGTTGCCCTGCCGGGGACGGTCGAGAATGTCGCGGAGCGATAAGAGGATCAGAAGGGCGGGAAGCCCGAGCAGCATGGCGAGCGCATAGAAACGGACGAAGCCGAGAGAGGCGGCAAGCCATCCCGAAAGCCCCGCGAGCGTCCGAAGCGGCAAGGCGGCAAGCGAGGAGAGCAGCGCGTATTGGGTGGCGGCGTAACGCGGGCGGCAGAGCGTGGAGAGGAAGGCGAGGAACGCCGCATCCGCCAAACCCTCGGCGAAGGCCTCCACCACCGTCGTTGCATAGAGCATCCCACGCGCCCCGGGCGAGAGGGCGAGCGCGAGATACATCGCCATGGTCAGCGCCTGGGTGAGGCCGGTCGCAACCAACGCCCGCCACAGGCTGAGCCGGGCGACCAGCACGCCGCCCAGGCTGATCCCCGCAATCGTCGCCGTGAGCGAGAGCGGGCCGTTGGCGAGCGCCACCTGCGCCCGGTCGAAGCCGAGATGGCGGTAGAGGGGGGCGAGCATCACCCCGCCCACCGCCTCGCCCAGTTTGAACAGCGCGATGAAGGCGAGGAGCCGCGCCGCATGGGGGCGGGCG
>KN173927.1:705-1002 GCA_000759655.1 Acidicaldus organivorans
TCGAAGAGCGGCGCCCAGAGAAATTTGAGCGCATAAGCAAGACCCATTGGCGCGGTGAGCCCGATCAGGGCAAGCGGCAGGTCCGCCTCGGTCAGCCACTGGCGCAGCGTGAAGCCCGAAAGCGGCAGCGGCAGGCCCGAGGCGAAGCCGAATACCGCCATCAGGCCGAGCAGACGGCGGGAGGGGAAAGAGGCTCGCGCGGAAGCGCCGCCGCTCACGCCATCTCGGGGCTGCGCTGGGCCCGCTTGCGGGCGNAAGAGATCGCGCAAGGGGGCGAGCCAGGGAAAGCGCCCGCCC
>KN173927.1:1082-1451 GCA_000759655.1 Acidicaldus organivorans
GCAGCCTCGCCGCGTTCCCTTTCGCCGGAGGCCACGCCCGCCGCTTCTGGCGCGGCGAGGGTGGCGAGAAGCCCGCTCCCCGAGAGCAGGGCGGCCAGAGCGAGGCTCGCCTGCCAGCCCCAGAGATCGGCGAGCTTGATGACGAGCGCCCCGGCCACGAGGAGCGCGGCCCGGTAGCCCCAGACATAGGCGGCGAGCGCCATGCCCTGCTGCTCGGGCGGAAACGTGGCGATCCGCCAGGCATCGATCAGCATGTCCTGACTTGCTGAAAACAGGGCGATGAGGGCGGCAAGCCCCAGGGTGAGGCCCGGCCTCCGCGCAGGGTCGCTGAAGGAAAGCCCCAAAAGTGCCGCCGAAAGGAGGGGCTGG
>KN173927.1:1887-3056 GCA_000759655.1 Acidicaldus organivorans
GCTCCAGGGTGAGCCGCCGCGGCGGGGTGAGCAGCATCGCGTCATCCTTGCCGGCGGCGCGCATATTGGTGAGCTTCTTTTCCTTGAGCGGGTTGACCTCGAGATCGTTGTCGCGGGAATGCTCGCCGATGATCATCCCGACATAGACCGGCTCACCGGGGCCGATGAAAAGCGTGCCCCGTTCCTGCAGATAGAAGAGCGCATAATGCACCGCCTCGCCTTCGGCGTTGGAGATCAGCACCCCCTGNNGCGCGCCGCGGCCCGTCCAGGGGCGGGGCGCACCAGCCCTGGCGGCCCGAGGCGGAGAGATAGGGNAAGCCGGCGAAGATGCGGTTCATCACGCCGCTGCCGCGCGTATCGGTGAGGAACTCGCCGTGATAGCCGATCAGCCCGCGCGAAGGGATGGAGAAGACGAGGCGCACCTTGCCGCCCCCCATCTGCCGCATTTCGACGAGTTCGCCCTTGCGGCGGCCAAGCTTCTCCATCACCACCCCGGCATAGGGTTCATCGACGTCGATCACCACTTCCTCGAGCGGCTCCTCACGCTGCCCGGTCTCCGGGTTGCGCCGGGTGATGACGCGAGGGCGGCCGATGGTGAGCTCGAACCCTTCGCGCCGCATCGTCTCGATCAGCACGCCGAGCTGGAGCTCGCCGCGGCCCGCCACCTCGAAGGCTTCGGTCTCTTCGCTGTCGCGCACCCGGATGGCGATGTTGCCTTCCGCCTCGCGCAAAAGCCGCTCGCGGATCTGGCGCGAGGTGACCTTGGTTCCATCCCGCCCGGCGAAGGGCCCGTCATTGATGCGGAAGGTCATGGTGAGGGTCGGGGGATCGACCGGAATGGCCGGAAGCGGCGCATCAAGCTCAGGCGCGGCGATGGTATCCGGCACCGTCCCCTCGGCGAGCCCGGCGACGGCGACGATGTCGCCCGCCTCCGCCTCCTCGATCGCCACCCGCTCGAGCCCCCGGAAGGCGAGCAGCTTGGCGAGCCGGCCGGTCTCCACCACCGTCCCGTCCGGGCGCATCACCTTGAGCGGCATGTTGACCCGCGCCCGGCCCTGCTCGATCCGCCCCGTCAGCACCCGGCCGAGGAAGGAGTCGTATTCGAGGATGGTCGCCACCATGGCGAACGGCCCCTCGGCCTTCACCGGCGGGGGCGGAACATGGCGAAG
>KN173927.1:3157-3876 GCA_000759655.1 Acidicaldus organivorans
TCGCGCCGCGGCCCGTCCAGGGTCGGGTCGCACCAGCCCTGGCGGCCCGAGGCGTAGAGATAGGGGAAGTCGAGCTGCGCCTCATCGGCCCCCAGCGCGGCGAAGAGATCGAAGACCTCGTCGAGCACCTCGTCGGGGCGGGCATCGGCGCGATCGACCTTGTTGATGACGACGATGGGCCGCAGCCCGCGCTTCAGCGCCTTGCCCACCACGAATTTGGTCTGCGGCAGAACCCCCTCGGCGGCATCGACCAGAACGAGCGCGCCATCGACCATGTTGAGGATGCGCTCGACCTCGCCGCCGAAATCGGCGTGCCCTGGCGTATCCACGATGTTGAGCCGCACGTCGCGCCAGAGGATGCTCGTGCACTTGGCGAGAATGGTGATGCCACGCTCGCGTTCGAGATCGTTGCGGTCGAGAGCCCGCTCCATCACCACCTGGTTGGCGCGGAACACCCCGGCCTGACGCAGCATCTGATCGACGAGGGTGGTCTTGCCGTGATCGACATGGGCGATGATGGCGACGTTACGGAGGGTCATGAAATCGGGTCCAGCCTTTCCCTGTGGCGCGGCAGGCGGGCCGCGCTCTCGCGGCAGAGATAGCGAAGCGGGGCTCCGCTGGCGAGGGCCTTGAAAAAAGCAGGAGCCACCTCTGCCTTCGACGCATGACGGGGGATTTGTCAGCGAGCACCACCCCCGCCATGCTCTCCCCATGCGACC
>KN173928.1:0-2178 GCA_000759655.1 Acidicaldus organivorans
CGCCGCCTCTTCCCCCGCCGCCCCGTCCCCTACAGAGTTCGACCTCCTTTGCATCGGCAATGCCATCGTCGATGTCATTTCCTCGGTCGATGACGCCTTTCTCACCGAGCGGGGCATGACCAAGGGGACGATGCGCCTCATCGGCCGCGACGAGGCGGAAGCGCTCTACGCGGCGATGCCGCCTGGCGTCGAGAGCTCCGGCGGGTCTGCGGCCAACACGGCGGCGAGCGCGGCGCGGCTCGGGCTGCGAGTGGCCTTCGCCGGCAAGGTGGCCGAGGATCAACTCGGTGCCGTCTTCCGCCACGACATAAGGGCAAGCGGCGTGCGTTTCGACACGCCGCCCGCGCAAGGCGCGGAGTCGACGGCGCGGTCGCTCATCCTGGTCACTCCCGATGGGCAGCGCACAATGAACACCTATCTCGGCGCCGCTGCCGGGTTTTCGGAAGCCGATCTCGAGGCGGAGCTCATCGCGCGCAGCCGGGTGATCTATCTCGAGGGCTATCTCTTCGATCCTCCCGCCGCGCAGGCCGCCTTCCGCAAGGCGGCAGAGATCGCCCGCGCCGCGGGAGGCAAGGTGGCGCTCTCGCTCTCCGATCCCTTCTGTGTCGGGCGCCACCGCGCCGCCTTCCTCGACCTCTTGGGCGGGATCGACATCCTTTTTGCCAACGAGGCGGAGATCACCAGCCTGTTCGAGACCGCCGATTTCGCCGCCGCCGCCGAAGCCGCCGCGGCGCGGGTGCCGCTCGCCGTCCTCACCCGGAGCGAGCGGGGAAGCCTGATCGTGGCGGGGACGGAACGGGCGATGGTGCCTGCGGCGCCGGCGCGCGTGGTCGATACCACCGGGGCGGGCGATGCCTATGCGGCCGGGTTCCTTGCCGGCTACTGCCGGGGCTTGGGGCTTGCCGAAAGCGGCTGGCTCGGGGCGCGGGCCGCGGCGGCGGTGATCGGGCATTTCGGGGCGCGCCCCTTGGGGGCCGATCTCGACGAGCTTGCCGCCCAGTTGCGCGGGAAGGGGTGAGACGTGCCCGGCCATTTGGGGAGCAGGGTCGCGAAAATGCAGAGCGCGTTGCGCGGTGCACCAAAAGGGCGGCGGTTTCGCCGCAGGATGGGATCAGAACGGATGGGGCGTGCATAACCGATGAACAGTCACGGTTTTCCGGTCGATATCGTCTTCATCGGCATGGTGGCCCTGTTCCTCGCGCTTCGACTCTGGAGCGTGCTCGGACGGCGCACCGGGTTCGAGCACCCCGCCCCGCCTGAGACCCCGAAGGGCAAGATCATCGAGGGCGAGGCCGAGCCCGCTCCACCGCCGCCTGCCCACCGCCGCCTTATTCCACCCCCCGAAAGCGAAACCGGACAGGTGCTGCGCGCCATGCAGCGGCTCGATCCGCGTTTCGACCCTGCCGCCTTTCTCGAAGGCGCGGAGCGGGCCTTTCGCCTGATCGTGGGGGCCTTCGCCGCGGGAGACCGTCGGGCCCTCGCTCCCCTGCTCGGCCCCGTGCCGATGGCCGCCTTTGAACAGGCGATCGCGGCGCGCGAGGCGGCGGGCGAGACGGCGGTGGCCGAGATCAAGGGCTTCGTCGAGACGGAGATCCTGCGCGCGAGCCTTACCGGGAGCCTCGCCCGCGTCACTGTCCGTTTCGTGAGCGATCAGATCAACTTCACCCGCGCCCGCAACGGACAGGTGACGCACGGCACCGAGGCCGTCACCGAAATCACCGATATCTGGACCTTCGAGCGCGATCTCGCCACCGGCGATCCGACCTGGCGGCTGGTCGCGGTGGAGGCGGGCTGATGCGGCGCGGCGCTTTCCGCCCCTCGCTCCTTGCGCTTGGGGTCTTTCTAGCCTCCTGCGCCCGGCCGCCGCCCGGGGCGGCGCCCACTTCCGGGACGAATGCCCCGCCGCCCTCGAGCGTGACGCTCACCGAGGCCCGCTTCTCCGACCTTCCCGGCTGGGACGAGGCGAGCGCCGCGGCGGGGCATTCGTCCCGGAAGTGGGCGCCGCCCTCGAGCGTGACGCTCACCGAGGCCCGCTTCTCCGCCCTTCCCGGCTGGGACGAGGCGAGCGCCGCGGCGGGGCTTCCCGCCTTTCTCGGCGCCTGCAACCGCCTCCTCACCGTCCCGCCCGACACGCCGCTCGGCGGGGCGGGGCTGGCCCGCGATAAGGGCGGTACCGCC
>KN173928.1:2256-3522 GCA_000759655.1 Acidicaldus organivorans
GGGGCGTGGCGCGGCCCGTGCACCGCGGCACGCGCCCTTCCCTCCTCGCCCGCGGCGGCGCGGTCCTTCTTCGAGCAGAATTTCAGGATCTACCGGGTGGGCGGGGCGAGCGGCGCAATGAGCCTGGGCGGCTTCTACGAGCCCGAAGTGAAGGGGGCGCGCAGCCCCGAGGGGCCCTATCAGACCCCGCTTCTCTCCCGCCCCCCCGATCTCGTCACCGCCGATCTCGAAGCCTTCTCTCCCGATCTTGCCGGGCGGCGGATCGCCGGGCGGGTGGTGAACGGCCGTCTCGTGCCCTACTATACCCGCGCCGAGATCGATCTCGGCGCGGGTATAGTAGGGCACGAGACGGCCGTTCACCACCCGCCCGGCGATCCGCCGCCCGGGCGGCGGATCGCCGGGCGGGTGGTGAACGGCCGTCTCGTGCCCTACTATACCCGCGCCGAGATCGATCTCGGCGCGCTGGGCCGGGCCCATCTCGCGATTCTCTGGCTCGCCTCGCCGCTCGATCTCCTCATCCTGCAGACCGAGGGGGCGGGGCGGGTCGCGCTTCCCAACGGCACGCTGGCGCGCGTCGTCTATGCGGCGAGCAATGGGCGGCCCTTCGTGCCGATCGGGCAGATTCTCGCCAAAGCCGGAGCCCTGCCTGCCGACGGGGACCTCACCGAGCGTGAGCTGCGCGCCTATTTCGCCGCCCATCCGGGGGATGAGCAGCGGCTGATCGAGCAAAACCCCAACTACGTCTTCTTCCGCGAAGTGACCGGGCTTTCGCCCGATCTCGGACCGCCCGGCAGCCTTGGCGTGCCGATGCCCCCGCTTGCCGCCCTCGCCGTCGATACGTCCGCCCTGCCGCTCGGCGCCCCGGTTTTCGTCGCCACCACCGATCCGCTGAGCAAACAGCCGCTCGCCCGCCTGATGGTGGCGGAGGATACGGCGAGCAGCCTCAAGGGGCCGCTCCATGCCGATATTTTCTTCGGCTGGGGGGATGAGGCGGCGGAACGGGCGGGGCGCATGAACGCCCCGGGCACGGCCTTCATCCTGCTGCCGCGCTGAGCTTCCCGTCTCTGAGACAAGCCGTATCCGGGGGGCGATGGCAGGCGCCCGCGCTTGCCCCCGCGGCGTGGCGGGTCCTTTCTTTCAGCCGTTCCTATCGATCGCACGCCGGAAAGATGGCGTCCGCGGCGGGATTCGAACCCACGACCCCAGGATTCGCACCACTTCGGCTTACGCCGCCGCGGGAGGTTTTTCGCCCCCTGCGTTCGTGGT
>KN173928.1:3604-9277 GCA_000759655.1 Acidicaldus organivorans
CCGGACTGTCCCTTCACCCTAGCAGAGACGCTCTGCCTTAGGTGCCGCCCGTCCAGTCTCTACACCTTCCTCCCCCTCGGGAGGCTTGGCTCGGGATCGGCCAGCCGCAAGGCCCGGCTTTCCCCGACTTTGAGCGGATCCGCCGCGCCGTTTCCGCGCGCGGCGCCCAGTTCGACGACAAGGAATCCTGTGCTCTATCCTGCTGAGCTACGCGGACCGCAGCTCCTCTATAGGGCCTTGGCGGCAGGCGATCAAATCGCCACCCGCACCCCGAGCTCCACCACCCGGTCGGGCGGGATGCGGAAGAACTCGGTGGCCGAGATCGCGTTCCGCGCCATGACCAGGAAGAGCCACATCCGCCAGCGCGGCATCTTGGGCACGAGTGCCGGCACCAGTGTCTCCCGGCCGAGGAAATAGCTCACCTGCATCGGATCGAAGGGGATGCCCTGATCCTTGAGCTTTTCGAGCTCGCGCGGGATGTGGGGGCTTTCCTTGAAGCCATAGCGGAGGATCACCCGGTAGCAGCCATGCCCGAGATCCTCCACGCTCATCCGCTCCTCGGGCGCCACTTCCGGCTCATCGACATTGACCACGGTGACGAACAGCACCCTCTCGTGCAGCACCTTGTTGTGCTTGAGATTGTGCAGGAGCGCCCCCGGCACGTAGTCCGGGTTGCCGGTGAGGAAGACGGCGATGCCGGGGACCCGGATGGCGCGGGACTGGGGCAGGCGCGCGATGAAGGTGGCGAGCGGCAGGCTGTCCTGCTGCCACTTGGCGAACATGAGATCGCGCGCCTGCCCCAGTCCCGCACCATCCGGGTCCCCGGCACGTAGTCCGGGTTGCCGGTGAGGAAGACGGCGATGCCGGGGACCCGGATGGTGCGGGACTGGGGCAGGCGCGCGATGAAGGTGGCGAGCGGCAGGCTGTCCTGCTGCCACTTGGCGAACATGAGATCGCGCCCGCGCCGCCAGGTGGTCATCAGCGCCATCAGCACGATGGCGATCAGGATCGGCACCCAGCCGCCCTCGATGATCTTCAGCGAATTGGCGGCGAAAAACGTGCCATCGAGCAGCATGAAGAAGCCGAACATGACGCCGGCGGCGATCCGCGGCCAGTGGAAGGCGCGGCGGAAGACGACCATGGCGAGGATGGCGGTGCAGAGGAAAGTGCCGGTGACCGCGATGCCGTAGGCCGAGGCGAGGCCCGCGCTCGTCTTGAACGAAAGCACGAGGATGATCACCGCCACGGCGAGGAAATAATTGATCTGCGGGATGTAGATCTGGCCCTCTTCGGTCTCGCCGGTATGCCGGACGGTAAGACGCGGCAGGAAGCCGAGCTGCATGCATTGCCGCCCCATCGAGAAGGCCCCCGAGATGAGGGCCTGGCTTGCGATCACCGTCGCCACCGTGGCGAGCACCACCATCGGCAGGCGAAAGGGGGCGGGGACGGCGAGGTAGAACGGATTGGCCACTGCGCTCGGGTCGCGCAGCACCAGCGCGCCCTGGCCGAGGTAATTGGCGATCAGGCAGGGGAAGACGTAGAAAAGCCAGCTCACCCGGATCGGACGGGCCCCGAAATGCCCCATGTCGGCATAGAGCGCCTCGGCCCCGGTCACCGCGAGCACCACCGCGCCGAGAATGACGAAGGCGAGCCCGCGATAGGCGAGGCAGAAGCGGAGCGCATGAACGGGTGAAATGGCGGAAAGGACGGAGGGATTGGCGGCGATCTGCGCGATGCCGAGCGCACCGATCACCACGAACCAGACCGCCATGACCGGGCCGAAGAAATGGCCGACCCGTTCCGTCCCCCGCGACTGGATGAGGAAGAGGCCGAGGATCACCACCACCGAGATCAGGAGCACGTAAGGATCGAGGCCCGGGGTGGAGACCTCGAGCCCTTCCACCGCCGAGAGCACCGAGATCGCCCGCGTGATCACCCCATCGCCGAAAAAGAGGCTCGCCCCGATGATGCCGATGATGGCAAGCCCCCGCTTGGTGCTCTCGAAGCGCGAGACGCGCTGGGCGAGCGCCATGAGGGCGAGGATGCCCCCCTCGCCGCGGTTGTCGGCGCGCATGACGAGGAGCACGTATTTGACGGTGACGACGAGGAAGAGGGTCCAGACGACGAGGGAGAGGATGCCGAGCACCTCCTCAGCCCCGATGTGATGGGGATCGAGGAAGCCGAAACTCGCCTGCAGCGTATAGAGCGGGCTGGTGCCGATGTCGCCGTAGACCACGCCGAGCACGGCGATGAGGAGACCGAGGCGGGGAAGCCCCTGCTTGCGGGCCGCGGGGGAAGAGGCGGTTGCGCTCATCGCGGGCTCCGGCCTGGCGCGGAACGAAAGATGCGGCCTTCTGGAGAGGGGCGGCAGGGGATGAAAGGGCTTGGGTTCAATGGGCAAACGATGAAAGGCAGGATCGGGTCCATGAGATCTCCCGGCTTGGGGGGATGCAGCGCGTTGGCGGAGGCCTTAGTCCGTCTCCGGCCGGGATGGCAAGCGCAAGGCGGCGGGGCGTTCGCCGAACAGGGCGCGGCCCAGGCGGATCTCGGTCGCCCCGACGGCGATCGCTGCTTCGAAATCTTCCGACATGCCCATCGAGATGACGGGAAGTCCGTGACGGCGGGCGCAGGCGGCGAGCCACGCGAAATGGGGCCGTGGATCGACCCCCACCGGCGGGATCCCCATCACCCCGACGAGCGCCTCGCCGAACCGCGCCCGGCAGGCCTCGATGAAAGCATCCGCCTCGGCGCGGGGAATGCCCGATTTCTGTGGCTCATCGCCGAGATTGACCTCGACGTAGAGGCGGGGGAGGCGGCCTTCCTTGTCGGCAGCGGCGGCGAGCGCGTCGGCGAGTCGCGGCCGGTCGAGGCTTTCGATCACGTCGAAGAGCCGCACCGCCTCGCGCGTCTTGTTGGTCTGCAGGGCGCCGACGAGGTGGAGTTTGAGGCCGGGGGCCGTGCGGCGGAGGGCGGGGAATTTGCGCGCCGCTTCCTGGACCCGGTTCTCGCCGAAAGTGAGCTGACCCGCGGCGATGGCGGCGGCGATGCGTTCGGCGGGCACCGTCTTGGAGACGGCCACCAGGGTGATCTCCTCAGGGCTCCGCCCCGCCTGGCGGGCGGCCGCCGCGATACGCTCTCGCAGCGCAGCAAGACGCGTCGCCACAGCCGCGACCTCCGCGGGATCGGTGTTC
This sequence comes from Acidicaldus organivorans, assembly GCA_000759655.1. Lineage (GTDB taxonomy): Bacteria > Pseudomonadota > Alphaproteobacteria > Acetobacterales > Acetobacteraceae > Acidicaldus > Acidicaldus organivorans. The sequence continues at coordinate 6,796 of KN173928.1, forward strand.
GGGTGAGGCTCGGTCATGGACGCTAGACTCATCGCGCTGGCCCGCACGGTCAAGGCGCGGCGCCGTCTCGCCGCCCCCACGATCTGGGTGTTCTCTGATCCCAGGCGCTTGCTCGACCCTGCTCCCCTGCTCGCGCGGCTGCCGCCCCGCCTGGCCGGCGTGGTGCTGCGCGGGGCCTCGCCAGATGTGGCGCGGCGGGTCGGGCGGCTCTGTCAGTCCCGCCGCTTCGTGCTGTTGATCGCGGGAAACGCGCCGGCTCCTCCCCTTCCCTTCCCTCCTGGTCTTCCATTCGGTCTCCGGGGGCGGCATTTCTCGCGGGGGTGGGTCCGCCGGCATCCCGCAGGCGGGGCGTGGCGGACGAGTTCGGCGCATGACGCCCCCGAACTCATCCGCGCCCGGCGCGGCGGGGCGCGGACGGTCTTCCTCTCCCCGCTCTTTCCGACGCAAAGTCACCCCGGTGCCCCTTCTCTCGGCCTGCTCCGCTTCCTCTCCCTGAGCCGCGAGACGGGGGGCCAGCGGTCGGGGCTTGCGCTGATCGCGCTTGGCGGGATCGATGGGGCGAGGGGGCGGGCGCTCCGCCTTGCCCCGATCGCGGGGGTTGCGGCGATCGGGGCGCTTGCCGGCGACCAGCCGGTTCGCGGGGCGCTGGCGGGGGCGGAAAAATTCCCCTAAACCGTCGCCGCGCACGAAAAAAAAGGAGACCAGCATGGCGCGGCTTGCCGGGCACTGCCGAAGAGCGGGATGGGACGGAGCGGAATGGGGCGGAAGAAGAAAGGGGCGGAGCGGGAGCGGGCCGCTTGCCTTCATCGCCCCCCTCCTCGTCCTCGCGCTCGCCGCCTGTCACGGCGGCGCCTCGCTTCCGATGAGCGGCGCCCCGTCCGGCCAGGGCACCGGCAACACCCCGGCCAATGCCGGGGTCGGCGTCAACGCCTATCTCTGGCGCGGCGCGCTCGACACGCTCTCCTTCATGCCGCTCGCCTCCGAGGATCCGTTCGGCGGCGTGATCATGACGGATTGGTATCAGCCGCCTTCTGCTCCCGATGAGCGGTTCCGCGCCGTGGTCTATATCCTTGGCCGCCAGCTGCGGGCCGATGGCATCCGGGTCGCCCTCTTCCACCAGGTGCGCGGCAAGGACGGAAGCTGGCAGGACGCGCCGGTGAGCAAGACGACGGTGGGCGACATCGAGGCCAAGATCCTCGCCCGCGCCCGCGAACTGCGCACCGCGGCACTGGCTCACGGCGAGACCGATTGAACCCCGCGAGAGGGGACGCCGGCCTGGCCGCCGCCGGGCGGCCTTCGCTGCCACCTCCCTCCCCCGCCTCTTGATCGTTCGATTTTTCTTATAAATCTTTCCGTCACATTCGTTTGGAAATCTGGGGCGAAGCGGCGCAATCTCTGCGGCGTAGAAAGCTCTTTTCCGATTTCACGCCGATGATGAGGACATCCATGAAAACCAGAACTGCCCTTGCTCTCTTTGGCATGATCTACGCCGCCTCTGCCGCCTCCGCCGCCGAGACCGGCGTCTATCCGCCATGGCAAGGCGGGGCCAATGATGACGCCCCCAACAAGGGCTTCGAGTTCACCGTGCCTGAGGTGGACAACCTCCCCGACTTCCACGGCAACCCGATGACGGCCCGCCTCGTCCTCTATGTTGGCGGCAACTACTATTTCGCGATGGCGCCGCTGGTGAAGGCGTTCGAGGCGAAGCACCCCGAATACAAGGGGCATATCTATTACGAGACCATTCCGCCGGGGATGCTGGTCAAGCAGATCGAGGCGAAGGGGACCATCACTTCGGGCAACATGACCTGGACGGTGCCGGCGGATGCCTATTTCGCCGGGCTGCGCAAAATCGAGGCCCTGATCAAGCAGGGTCTTCTGGAAGGCCCCGCCGTTCCCTATGTCACCAATCAGCTCACCATCATGGTGCCGAAGGACAACCCGGCCCATATCCAGGGTTTGGCTGATCTCGGCCGGAAAGAGGTGAAGCTCGCCATGCCCAACCCCGAATACGAGGGGATTGCCCGCCAGATCCGGCTCGCCCTCGAAAAGGCGGGCGGCAAGACGCTCGCCGATACCGTCTATGAGCAGAAGGTGAAGGACGGCACCACCTATCTCACCCACATCCATCACCGCGAAACCCCGCTCTGGCTGATGCTGGGCCGCGCCGATGCGGGGGTGACCTGGAAGTCGGAGGCCGTCTTCCAGGAACAGGCGGGCCATCCGATCACCGACATCCCGATCCCCGCCGAGCAGAACGTCACGGCGATCTATGCCGGGGCGGTGGTCAAGGGCGCGCCCCATCCGCAGGCGGCGCGGGCCTGGCTCGACTTCATCCGCTCACCCGATGCGCTCGCCATTTTCGAGCATTATGGTTTCGCCCCCTACAAGGGCGGCGAAAGAAGGCCGACTGAGTAAGGACTGAGAAAACGGCCATGAACGACGACGGAGGACAACACAGGCCAACGGGGCCAGGGCCCCG
>KN173928.1:9550-13165 GCA_000759655.1 Acidicaldus organivorans
AGCACCGCCGATGAAGGCTGGCGGCTCGCTGGTCTCGGCCTGCTCTCGGTGCGGTTCATCCAGGGCTTCATCTATTGGGGCGGCGGCTCCCGCCGCTTCATCTACGCCCCCTCCAAGCTCGATGCCTGGGGCGGGCACAACTGGATGGCGCACAAATTCCACACCGCCATGCCGGGCGCGATCCTCGGCATGGACAAGGTGATCGCCTTCATGCTGCACCATTTCCCGCTGCTCTATGCGGGCGTGATCCTGTTCAGCGCCGCCGAGCTTTTCGCCGGGCTCTTTCTCATGCTCGGCCTCTTCACCCGGGCGAGCGCCTTCGTCTCGATGGGCTTCTCGGTGGTTCTGATGCTGATGTTCGGCTGGCAAGGCGCGACCTGCATCGATGAATGGACGATGGCGGCCTGCAACCTCGCCATGGGCACCACCCTCTTCCTCGCCGGCGGCGGCGCCTACGCCCTCGACAATGTCCGGCTCGCTCGCCACCCGGAGCTCGCCGCCCGTCCCCTCTTCCGCTGGACGGCGGGCAGCCTGCCGCTGCCGCTCGATCTCGGGCGCTACCGCAATCTCGCGCTCGCCCTCTTCGCCTTCGTCGTCGCCTTCGACGTCGGCACCTACTCCTACTATCGCGGCTCGGTGGTCACTCCGTTCCATGGCGGGCCGGTGAGCCCCACCCGGCATCACATCTCGCTCTCTGAAGGCGCGATCATGGCCGACGGGACCGTCCGCTTCCACGCCTATCTCGATGCCGGCACGCCGGAGGCCCCCTCGCACGTGATCGACGCCGTGCTGCTTCCCGCCGCGGGCGGCGCGCCGGTCGAGCACTGGGACATGAAGACGCTCTCCAGCCTACCCAAGGGGTCGATCGCCAACGACTTCGACTACCAGCAGTTCAAGTCGGGGCCGAACGGCATCGTGGCCGGAGTGGGAGCGATGGCGACCATCACCCTGCCGGGGACGACCCATCTCGAGCCGGGCGCCTATGTGCTGAAGCTCACCACGGTGAACAACCACGTCTTCACCCTTCCTCTCACCCTCGCCGGGTCGTGAGGATCGCCCTCCCCGGCTGAAGACCACGGACCGGGAAGCCCCTGCCCGATAGTGCCCGGTGGCGGGCGGGGGCTTCCCGACCTATATTCAGGGTCACGATCCGAATGGGATGGAGAGAAGACGCATGGCGGAGACGACCTCCGGGCTCGTGCCGGTGACGGTGCTCACCGGCTATCTGGGAGCAGGCAAGACGACGCTCCTCAACCGCATCCTCACCGAGAATCACGGGCGGCGCTATGCCGTCATCGTCAACGAGTTCGGTGAGCTCGGGGTGGACAACGACCTCGTCGTCGATGTGGACGAGGAGGTCTTCGAGATGAACAATGGCTGCATCTGCTGCACGGTGCGCGGCGATCTGATCCGCATCATGAACGGGCTGATGAAGCGGCGCGACCGTTTCGACGGCATCATCATCGAGACCACCGGGCTCGCTGATCCCGCCCCCGTCGCCCAGACCTTCTTCGCCGACGAGTTCGTCCGCAGCCGCACCCGGCTCGATGCGGTGATCACCGTGGTCGATGCCAAGCACCTCTTCGCCCGGCTCGCCGACAGCCCCGAAGCGGCCGAGCAGATCGCCTTCGCCGACGTCATCGTCATCAACAAGACCGATCTGGTGAGCCCCGAAGAGCTCGCGGCAGTGGAGGCGCGGGTGCGCGCCATCAATCCCTTCGCCCGCCAGTTCCGGGCCACGCGCGGCAACGTGCCGGTCGCCGAGCTCCTCGACATCGGCGCCTTCGACCTCAACCGCATCCTCGAGCGCGATCCGGACTTCCTCGAAGATGACGCCCATCAGCACAACGAGGAGCTCGTCAGCATGAGTTTCGAGGTCGAACGCGAGATCGACCCCGAGAAATTCAACGCCTGGATCACCACGGTGCTCACCACCCAGGGTCAGGACATACTGCGCAGCAAAGGGATCCTCTATCACCCGGGCGAGCCGCGCCGCTTCGCCTTCCAGGCGGTGCACATGATGGCCGAGGGCAATTTCATACCGCCCCGGCCCAATGATCCGCGCCGCTCGCGCATCGTATTCATCGGCCGCAATCTCAACCGTCCGCAGCTCCGCCGCGGCTTCGAAGCCTGTCAGGTGGGCTGAGATGCCCCCCGCCCTCGAGGCTCCCGATCTCGACCGCCTGCTGCGCGAGCGCGGGCGGAGCGAGGAGCTCGGCGCCTATGTCGTCGCCGCCGCCTTCAGCCGGGACGGCAATTGGGCCGCTTTCGCGCTCGGTGATGGGGGGGTGGTCTTCGCCCCGCGCGCCGCAGGGAGTTTCGTGCGCCGTGAGGTGCACCGGGGGGCGGCGCTTGCGCTTGCCCCGGACGTGGCGGGGGCGGCGTTCCTCTCCGGCGGCGATGACGGCAAGCTCTTCGTCGTTCCCCCCGAAGGAGACGTCACCGAGCTTCTCCACGTGCCCCGCAAATGGGTCGAGCATGTGGCGAGCCATCCTGCCGGGGTGCGGGCGGCGGTGGTGGGCCGGGTGGTCTATCTCTGGGACGGCAAGGGGGCGCTCCTCAAGACGCTCGATCATCCCTCCGCGGTGAGCGGCATCGTGTTCGATGCCAAGGGCAAGCGGATCGCCGCCTCCCACTACAACGGGGTGAGCCTCTGGTTCGTCGCCTCCCAGAGCAGCCAGCCGCGGCGGCTCGAATGGAAGGGGAGCCACACCGCGATCGCCCTCTCCCCGGATGGCGACGTCATCGTCACCGCCATGCAGGAAAATGCGCTCCACGGCTTCCGTCTCTCCGATGGCGAGCACATGCGGATGAGCGGCTATCCGGCGAAGACCGAGTCGCTCTCCTTCACCCATAATGGCAAATGGCTGGCGACGAGCGGCGCCGAGTCGGTCGTGCTCTGGCCCTTCACCGGCGGCGGGCCGATGGGCAAGGCTCCCCTCGAACTGGCGGGGGGCGATGGCGTCCTCTGCACCCGGGTCGCCTGCCATCCGCGGATGAACGTGGTGGCGGCCGGGTTCGACGATGGGCTGGTGGTGCTCGCCGAGATCGACGGCAAACGCATCCTCCCCGTGGCCGCGCCAGGACGGGGGGCGGTCACCGCGCTCGCCTGGAGCCCGGATGGGAATCACCTCGCCTTCGGCACCGAAAGTGGGTTTGCCGCGATTGTCGATTTCACCGCCCGGAAATGAGAAATGAGAAAGTGAGGAACGGAGGGGAGAAGGAATGATGGAGAAAACCCTCGCGCGCGGAAGCCTCCGCCTCGACCGGCTCGGGCTCGGCACGTTCCGGCTCCAGGGCGCGGCGTGCGAGCGCGCCGTCGAGCAGGCGCTCGCCTTGGGCTACCGCCACATCGACACAGCCGAGATGTATGGCAACGAGGAGGCGATCGGGCGTGCCCTCAGGGCGGCGGGCGTGCCGCGCGATCAGCTCCACATCACCACCAAAGTGTGGTGGGAGAATCTCACGCCGGAGGGCGTACGCCGGGCGCTCGAGGGAAGTCTCTCGCGCCTCGGCCTCGACTATGTCGATCTCTACCTGATCCATTGGCCCGCCCCGGAGATGGATCTCGGCGCGGTGCTGGAGACGATGATGGCGTTGCGCGAGGCGGGGCGG
>KN173928.1:13267-16998 GCA_000759655.1 Acidicaldus organivorans
ATCCGCGAGATTGGCGTCTCCAATTTCCCGGTTGCCCTCCTGCGCCGCGCGGTGGAGGAGATCGGCGCCCCCATCGTCTGTGACCAGATCGAGTATCACGTGCTGCTCGACCAGTCGCGGGTGCTCTCTTACGCCCGCGCCCACGGTCTCTTCGTCACCGCCTATTGCCCGCTCGCCCAAGGAAGGCTCGCCGAACATCCGGCGCTTCTCCGCATCGCCGAGAAGCATGGAGCGAGTCCGGCGCAGGTCGCGCTCAAATGGCTCCTCGATCAGGAGGACGTGGTGGCGATCCCCAAGGCGGGGCGGCGGGAGTCACAGCTCGCCAATCTCGCCGCTTGGGACGTCACCCTCGATGACGAGGACCGCGCCCTGATCCGCGCCTTGCCCAAGGACCAGCGCTTCGTCTCCCCCGCTTTCGCCCCCGCGTGGGATCCGCCCGTCACCTGAACTCTGCTCAGGAGGCCGAGGCGAGCGGGGTGCGGGTGGGTGGCGCGTAAGCAAGCAGGCGGCTCAGCGTATAAATCACGGCGAGCGTCAGGCCGTAGATGGCGAGCTGAAGCCCATCGGGGGCTGCCGTGTAGCCCACCAGCGTGTGCAGCAGGCGTCCGGCGATCGAATCTTCGGCAAGCCAGTTGCTCGTGTCCCAGAGCGGGACGGTCCAGATCTCGGCCAGTCCCGCCTGCTGGAGGAAGGCGATCGCCTGCGCCGCCATGCCGGCCGCCATCAGGGTGATCAGACCGCCGGTGACGCGGAACATGTGCTTGAGCGGGATGGCGACGAGGCCGAGATAGATGAGGAGGGTGACGAGCGCCCCGCTTGCCACGCCGAGCAGGCCGCCCGCGATCATGCCCCCTGCCGTCGCCCCGCCGGCCAGCGCCACGCCGTAAAGAAAGAGCACCACTTCGGAGCCCTCGCGCAGCACGGCGATCGCCACCACGATGCCGAGCGCGGTGAGCGGGCGTTCGCCCCGTTGCACGGCCTGGCTCACGCTCCTGACCTCGGCGGCGAGCGCCCGCCCGTGACGCGCCATCCATACCGTATGCCAGCCCAGCATCAGGGTGGCGCAGCCCAGCACCGCGGCTTCGAAGATCTCCTCGCCGTTGCCGGAGAAGGCCTCGCCGAGCCAGCCGGCGCCGGCGGCGAGCAACCCCGCGCCCGCCAGCCCGGCGATGACGCCAGCGCTGACCATCCGGCCGCGGCCGGCCACCCCGCGGGCGGCGGCGAGGACCACGCCGATGATCAGTCCCGCTTCGATCACTTCACGAAAGACGATCAGCCAGGCAGCGAGCATGGGGCCGGTCTCCTGATTGCGTGTTGGCGATGGCTCGCTTCGCGTTCAGCGGGCGATGACCACGCCGTGGGCGGTCTTCTCGTGATACTCGCCCTCGAATTTGTAGCGCCCCGGCGCGAGCGGGTGGATATGGACCACGCCCTCGCCCTTGGCGGGGATCACTTTTTCGACCTTGAGGGCGGAGGAGTCGAACTCTTCGGCGGTCGCATCCAGATTCTTGATATGGAACTCGATCGGCTTGCCGGCGGGGACGGTGATTTCGGAGGGGGCGAAGACGTGATCCTTGAGTTCGATGTCCTGGCGGAAGACGTCATCGGCGCGTGCCGTGGCGCTCGCCGCAAGCCAGGCGAAGGGCAGAAGGAAGAGGACGGATCGCGTCATCGCGGGTCTCCTGAAAGGAAGGGTTGGTCGAGGAATGAACGATGCAGAGGCTTCTAATGAGAATTATTCTCAGATGCAAGAGGCGATCGAAGGGCACCGCTGCGAGAACGAAGCGGGGCTTTCGCCGTGTCCGCCAGGGCGCGGTTCCCCTCCTCGCCGCGCTTGGCTTCATCGCGTGCTGCGGCGCGGGAAGGGCGGCGGAGGGGTTTCGCATCCTCGCTTATGGGGTGTTCGCGGATGGGGGAACGAGAGGCGCTGAAGGGGATGCGTTGCTCGAGCGGATCCCGCTTCCGGTTCTCCGTGAGGAAACGCGCCGGATCCCACCCGCCCCTTGCCGCCTCTTCGGATTCGTTTTCGACGGCCCTGCCGTGCCGGTTCATGTGCATATCCGCCATCCGGCGCGCCCGGGGCCGGATGGCACGCGGGTGAGCGAGGAGACGTTCGATCTTCCCGCGCTCACCGGGCCGCGCTTCGTGGGCTTCCGCTTCGAGAGCGAGGAAGACGAGGCCCCCGGCGTGTGGGAGTTTTCGCTGAGCGGCGGTGGGGAGAGTTTGCATCAAATCTTCGAGATCCTGTCTCCGCCGCCTTCGGCGCCGCAAGCTGCGGGAGGCGCCGGAGGGCGAAGCGGCACGCCCTGCGATGCGATCCCTCTCTCCTGACGGTTCCCCTTCTGACCGTTCGCCGTCGTTGCTGCGTCAGGCGGGTCCGAAGGAGGGGGAGAAAAAATAAGCCGCCCCGAAGGGCGGCTTCCGTTGCACTCGAACCAGATCTCGCTTCTTTCGGCTCGCGATTACTGCTCGCGATTACTGGCAGCCCGCGGTAGCCATCTGGGCGTTGCTGTCCATGCCCGGCGGCCGACCCGCGGCGAGCTGGGTGTTGTCTTCCTCGCTCGGCGGACGGCCAGCCGCGAGCTGGGTGTTGTTCTCCATGGTGGGCGGCTTGCCCGCGGCGAGCTGGGTGTTGTCTTCCTCGCTCGGCGGACGGCCAGCCGCGAGCTGGGTGTTGTTCTCCATGGTGGGCGGCTTGCCCGCGGCGAGCTGGGTGTTGTCTTCCTCGCTCGGCGGACGGCCAGCCGCGAGCTGGGTGTTGTTCTCCATGGTGGGCGGCTTGCCCGCGGCGAGCTGGGTGTTGTTCTCCATGGCCGGCGGCTTGCCCGCGGCCAGTTCGGTATTGCCTTGCATGGCCGGCGGCTTGCCCGCGGCGAGCTGGGTGTTGTTTTCCATGGTGGGCGGCTTGCCCGCCGCCATCTCGGTGTTGCCCTGCATGGTGGGCGGCTTGCCGGCGGCGAGATTGGCGCAAGCGCCCTGCCCGGCCTGTGCGAGCCCAGCGCCCGCCATCATCATGCCGAGCACGCCAGCTGTCAGAAGAAACCGTTTCATCTTCGAACCTCCTCGGTGGTGAGACGTCACCACTCATGTTTCGAAAGATAATTTAGGGCGCCGCAGACTACCACCCTTTGACGCCGATCAAATCAAAAACCCCGATTTGAAGTTCGTAAAGCGGTTTTTTGAGGGGGGAACCCCTTGAATTCATGCTTTTCCCTCCCTTGCCCATCCCTTTCCCCATCGTTCAGGCCCGCTCTCCGAGCCAATCGTCGAGATCGCGGCATAGGGCCTCCAGCACCGGCGCCCAGGCCCCGGGAGCGGGCTGGCGGTAGAGGCGGAGCGTGGGGTACCAGGGGCTTTCCGCCCCGGCGCGGAGCCAGCGCCAGCAGCCGTCGAAGCGCGAGAACAGCCAGACCGGCCGGCCGAGCGCTGCGGCGAGATGGGCGGGCGCGGTATCGACGCTGATCACCAGATCAAGGCCCTGCATCACCTCGGCGGTGGTGAGGAAGTCATCGCCCTCTTCGAGCGGCCGCTCGAGGACGAGCCCCTCCGGTGGGCTCTCGCCGGCGGCGCGGCCGAGCTGGAGGCTCACGAAGCGCGCCCGTTCCGCGAAAGCGGCGAGGCCTGCGAAGGCACGCAACGGGAGCGAGCGGCGGCGGTCGGCGTAGTGGGCGCGCGGCTCCTCGGGGCGGGGGGCGCCTGCCCAGACGAGGCCGATGCGGGGCGGACCCGGC
>KN173929.1:0-3815 GCA_000759655.1 Acidicaldus organivorans
CAAGGAGATCGCCGCGCGTGAACGTTCCGGCGGGCGGCGGCTGATCGATGATCCGGTGTTCCGCCGCAAGATCGCCGAGGTCGAGATGGAGCTCAAGGCGCTCGAGATCACCCAGCTCCGTGTGGTGGCACGCGAGCGCACCCGCCCGCCGGGCACGCCCGATCCCGCCTCCTCGATCCTCAAGATCAAGGGCTCGGAGATCCAGCAGGCGACCACCGAGCTTCTGCTCGAAGCAGTCGGCCCCTATGCCATGCCCTACCAGCCGCCACAGGAAGGCGGCAATGAGCCGGTGATCGGGCCTGATTATGCCCCGCCGGTGGCGCCCACCTACTTCAACTGGCGCAAGATCTCGATCTATGGCGGCTCCAACGAGATCCAGCGCAACATCATCGCCAAGGCCATTCTCGGCCTCTGAGGACAAAAGACATGGATTTCGACTTCAGCCAGGAACAGGCCATGCTGCGCGAGAGCGTGGAAAAGCTCATCGCCCAGCATTACGATTTCGAACAGCGAAAGAAATACCTCAAGGCGGGTGGCTTCAACCACGAGATGTGGGAACGTTACGCCGAGATGGGGTTGCTCGGCCTTCCCTTCGCCGAAGCCGAAGGGGGTTTCGGCGGCGGGCCGGTGGAGACGATGATCGTGATGGAGGCCTTTGGCCGCGGCCTCATCCTCGAGCCTTATTTCCCCACCGTGGTCCTCGGCGGTGGCCTCCTCCGTCATGGCGCGGCGGAGGCGGAGCGGCGCGATCTCATCCCCCGCATCGCCTCGGGCGAACTCAAACTCGCCTTCGCCCATGCCGAACCCGAATCGCGCTATGATCTCGCCCATGTCGGGACCCGGGCCCGCCGTGAGGGAAGCGGCTGGGTGATCGAGGGGTCGAAAACGCTCGTCTTCGGCGGCGATGTCGCCGATTCGCTGATCGTGAGCGCCCGCTTGGGCGGCGATGTCACGAGCCCCGAGGGAATCGGGCTCTTCCTCGTCGATGCCAAGGGGGATGGGGTGAGCCGGCGGACCTACCGGCTGCAGGATGCGACGGGCGCGGCGGAGGTCGCCTTAAACGCCGCGCCCGCCCAGCCGCTCGGCGAGCCGGGGGGCGCGTTCCCTGCCATCGAACGCGCCGTCGATGAGGCGCTCGCTGCGCTCTCGGCCGAAGCGCTCGGCGTGATGGCGGCGATGCAGGAGACGACGCTCGAGTATCTCAAGACCCGCCAGCAATTCGGCCGCCCCATCGGCCAGTTCCAGGCGCTCCAGCACCGCGCCGTCGATATGCTGATCGCGGTCGAGCAGGCGCGCAGCATGGTCTATTACGCCACCATGATGGCCGGCGCCGAAGACCGCACCGAGCGCCGCCGCGCCGTCTCGGCGGCCAAGGCGGAAATCGGCCGCCTCGGCCGCAAGCTGGGGCAGGAGGCGATCCAGCTCCATGGCGGGATCGGCATGACGATGGAATACAGGGTCGGGCATTACTTCAAGCGCATGACCATGATCGAGCTCATGTTCGGCGATACCGACCATCACACCGCGCTGCTCGCCGATCTCGGCGGCCTGTTCTGAGCGTCCGCCGCCTCTTCCGCTGACGCCACTTTCCCGGGGCGCCCTTCGATGCCTCTTACGCGATTTTCGCTGAGGGGCGTTGAAGTGCGCCCCGTTCCCGCTATAAACCGTTGCGCCCGCGCCGGGCCCGCCGGTCCGTCAGACGGAAAACCATCGGATGGGAAATCATCGGGCGGGAAATCATTGGGGGGAGTGTGGTGGAAACCTTTTCTAGGGAAGGGGAGGGAGCATGGTTCGCACGCTCGATGATGTCGATGTCGCCGGCAAGCGGGTTCTCCTGCGCGCCGATCTGAATGTCCCCATGCATGAGGGGCGGATCACCGACCTCACCCGCCTCGAACGCCTCACGCCCACCATCCGCGAGCTCCTCGAGAAGAAAGCGCGGCTTGCCATCTGCTCCCATTTCGGCCGCCCCAAGGGCAAGCGCGTCCCCGAAATGTCACTCCGCCCGGTCGCCACCGCCCTCGCCGAAGTGCTCGGCCGCCCGGTCGGCTTCGTCGAGGACTGCATCGGGGAGGTTGCGGAACGGGCGGTCGCGGCGCTCGCGCCCGGCGAGGCGCTGGTGCTGGAGAACACCCGCTTCCATCCGGGCGAGGAGGCCAATGACCCGGAAATGGCCAAGGCGCTGGCGCGGCTTGCCGACATCTACGTCAACGATGCCTTCTCCGCCGCCCATCGCGCCCATGCCAGCACCGAGGGCATTGCCCACTATCTTCCGGCCTATGCCGGGCGTCTCATGCAGCGCGAACTCGAAGCGCTCTCCGCCGCGCTCGAGCACCCGAACCATCCGGTGGCCGCCGTGGTGGGCGGGGCGAAGGTCTCGACCAAGCTCGACCTGCTCAGCAACCTCCTGAGCCGGGTCGATGCGTTGGTCATTGGCGGGGCGATGGCCAACACATTCCTTGCCGCGCAGGGCATCGACGTCGGCCAGTCGCTGCAGGAGCCCGAGATGCATGAGACGGCGCGCGGGATCCTGGCAGCGGCCAAGGCGAAGGGCACCGAGATCCTGCTTCCCCTCGACGTCGTCGTCACCGACAAACTCGCCCCCGGCGCTGCGGCCGAGACGGTGCCGGTCTCGGCGGTGCCGCGGGAGCGTATCATCGTCGATGTCGGGCCGGAGACGGTGGCGCGGATCGGCGAGCATCTCGGCCGGTGGAAGACACTGGTGTGGAACGGTCCGCTCGGCGCTTTCGAGGTGCCGCCCTTCGACCGTGGCACGGTGGCGCTCGCGGTGAAAGTGGCCGAGGCCACGGCGCGCGGCGGGCTGCTCAGCGTCGCGGGCGGGGGCGACACGGTTGCCGCGCTGCGTCAGGCCGGGGTGGTCGAGAAGCTGAGCTATGTCTCGACCGCAGGCGGGGCCTTTCTTGAGTGGCTCGAAGGCAAGACGCTGCCCGGCGTCGCCGTCCTCGGCTGAGCCGCGCCGCACCGCCTTCAGCCAGCACTTTCCTCTTCTCCTTCCCCGCCTTCTCCGTCCCCCTCCTTTTTGCCCGGCGGGTGCGGCGCGCCGGGGAGGGGGACGAGGCGGATCCGCTTGCCGGCGGCGGCCAGGGCAAGCCCGCCTGCTTTGAGGGCGAGCGCGGCCTCGCCGAATACTTCACGCCGCCAGCCATGCAGCGCCGGGATGTCGGGGGCCTCTTCACGCGCCAGACGCTCGAGATCCTCGCTGGAGGCGATCAGCCTCGGCGCGACGCGGTATTCCTCGGCCCGGGCAGTGAGCAGGACCCTGAGCAGCGCGATCAGCCCCGCCATTCCATTCGACGAGGGCGCGCGGACGATCTCGGGGCAGGCCTCTTCGGGAAGGCTCTCGGCGCGGGCGATGGCGGCGAGCAGCCCCTGGCCGAGCCTGCCCTCGGCGAAGCTGCGCGAAAGGCCGCGGGCGGTGGCGAGCTCGGCGGGGGTCCGGGGCAGGCGGGCGGCGATTTCGAGTAGCGTCTCGTCCTTGACGAGGCGCTGGCGGGGAAGGTTGAGCCGCTCCGCCTCGCGCTCCCGCCAGGCGGCGAGTTCGCGCACGATGGCGAGGAAGCGGCGATTGTTGCTGCGGGGACGGAGCCGCAGCCAGGCCCGCTCTGGATCGACGCGGTAACTCTCGGGATCGGCGAGCGCGGCGAGTTCCTCCTCCACCCAGGCCATCCGCCCCTCCCGCTCGAGACGCTGCGAGAGCCGCTCATAGATGCGCCGGAGATGGATCACGTCGGCGGCGGCATAGGCAAGCTGGGCCGCGCTCAGCGGCCGGTGCGACCAGTCGCTGAACCGGTGCG
>KN173929.1:3894-5322 GCA_000759655.1 Acidicaldus organivorans
CCTTCTCGATCTGCACCCCGGCGAGGGAGGCGGCGAGTGTCTCATAGCTCGCCTGTTCGCCGAAGCCGGCCACCATCGCCGCGATCTGTGTATCGAAAAGTGGCGTGGGCACCGCGCCGAAGCGCTGGACGAAAATTTCGATGTCCTGCCGCCCGGCGTGAAAGACCTTGAGCACCCGGGGATTGGCGAGCAGTTCGCCAAGGGGGGCGAGATCGATGTTGGGCGCGAGCGGGTCGATCAGCGCGATCTCCGAAGCCCCGCCGAGTTGGACCAGGCAGAGCACCGGCCAATAGGTCTGCTCACGCATGAACTCGGTATCGACGGTGATGAACCTCTCTTCGGCAAGACGCGCGCAAAGGGCGGCGAGGTCCTCGGTGGTGGTGATAAGGCGGGGCGGGGGCGAGGGGGGAGAGGGCTTGCGGCTCATGGCGGGCTTATCGAAAGCTTCCGTTCCCAAGGCAAGATGGAAGGCCGCGGGAGGGGCTCGGCATTCGGGGCAAAGCGCGCTTGACAAGCGGACCCCCCCCGTCTTGTCTCCCGCCGGCCCCTCTCCTGCGGCCCGATACGAGGATCAGCGTCATGGTGGACATTTCTTCGCCTTACCGGACCCATAGCTGCGGCGCGTTGCGGCGCGAGGACGCCGGGCGGCACGTGCGGCTTTCGGGCTGGGTGCATGCCAAGCGCGACCATGGCGGCCTGCTCTTCATCGATCTCCGCGACCATTACGGCATCACCCAGTGCGTGTTCAGCCAGGGAAGCCCTGCTTTCGCCGAGGCCGAGCGGGTGCGGCTCGAGAGCGTGGTGATGGTGGAGGGCGAGGTGGTGTTGCGCCCCGCCGAGACGGTCAATCCGCGCCTTCCCACTGGCGAGATCGAGATCGACGTCCGCCGTCTCGAGGTGCTCTCCCCCGCCGATCCGCTCCCCTTCCCGGTCGCCGGCGAGGCAAACCCGCCCGAGGAGCTCCGGCTTCGCTACCGTTTCCTCGATCTGCGACGGGAGCGGGTGCGGCGCAATATCCTGCTGCGCAGCGCGGTGATCGACTCCTTGCGACAGCGGATGAAGGCGCAGGGCTTCATCGAGTTCCAGACGCCGATCCTCACCGCCTCCTCGCCCGAGGGGGCGCGCGACTTCCTCGTCCCGGCGCGGCTTCATCCCGGCAAGTTCTACGCGCTTCCCCAGGCGCCGCAGCAGTTCAAGCAGCTCTGCATGGTGGCGGGGTTCGACCGTTATTTCCAGATCGCTCCCTGTTTCCGCGACGAGGCCTCGCGCGCCGACCGCTCGCCCGGGGAGTTCTACCAGCTCGATTTCGAGATGAGCTTCGTCACCCAGGAAGAGGTGTTCGCCGCGATCGAGCCGGTGATCGCCGGGGTGTTCGAAGAGTTCGGGGCGGGTCGCGCCGTCACCCCGCCGCCCTTCCCGCGCATCCCC
>KN173929.1:5358-10170 GCA_000759655.1 Acidicaldus organivorans
AGATCAAGGCCTATCAGTATGACATCGTCTGCAACGGGATCGAGCTCTCCTCGGGGGCGATTCGCAACCATCGCCCCGACATCATGATCAAGGCCTTCGAGATCGCGGGCTATACGCGCGAGGACGTCGAGGCCCGCTTCGGCGCCCTGCTCAACGCCTTCCGCTACGGGGCTCCGCCGCATGGCGGCGCGGCGCCCGGCATCGACCGCATCGTCATGCTGCTCGCCGATGAGCCCAATATCCGCGAGGTCATCCTCTTCCCGCTCAATCAGCAGGGCGAGGATCTCCTGATGGGGGCGCCGGCGCCGGTGCCGCCCGAGCGGCTTCGTGAACTTTCCCTCAAGCTCGACTTGCCGCCGCCGAAAGAGGGCGCCAAACTCTAGAAACGCGGGGTTCTGCTCCGGCCGGCGGGGCGGGCCTCAAGATGTGGAGTTCCTGCGGATGCGTCGTCTCCTCCTGTTCATGGCCACTGCGCTCGCCTTCACCGCCGAGCCCTGGGTGATCGGCTGGGCCGAGCCCCAGACCAAGCCGCCGCCCGCCCAGGCCGATCTCCTCACCCGCATCGCCCACAATCTCGCCGCCCATCGCGCCCTCTACCGCCTCACCCTCGATACCACGCATGGCGGCGACGTGATCGGGGCGAGCGGCACGATGAGCTATGAGGTGATCGACTCCTGCGATGGCTGGGCGGTGCAGCAGCGGCTCGACATGGTGATCACCAACCGCGACGGCCAGGATGTGCGCATGGCCTCCGACTACGCGACCTGGGAGTCGAAGGACGGGCTCAAGATGCGCTTCCGCATGCGCCAGACCACCGATACCGCGACCACCGAGGAGACCTCCGGCGAAGCGGCGCTGGAGCGGCCGGGCGGGGCGGGGCAGGTCCACTATTCGCTGCCCAAGCCGGCCGATGTCAAATTGCCGCCCGGCACGCTTTTCCCGATGTGGCATACCGCGACCATCATCGCCGCCGCCGAGGAGGGCAAGAAATTCCTTACCCGTCCGCTCTTCGACGGCACCTCCGATACCGGCGCGCAGGATACGGCGATCACCATCACCTCGTGGTCGCCGCCCTCGCCCTACCGGATCGCCGCCCTCGCCGCGCTGCCCAGCGGGCGGGTGCATGTCGCCTTCTTCGACCGCACGCCGGATGCCGAGGAGCCCGACTATGAGGTCGGGATGCGGTATTGGGAAAATGGCGTGGCCGATGATCTCGAGATGGATTTCGGCGATTTCGTGATGCATGGCGAACTCACCGATTTCAAGCTCGCCCCGCCGCGTCACTGCTAAACGTTCTGCCTGACACGAAAAGGGAGGAAACGATGATCAAGGTGAGCGTCTATTATCCGCACGGCGAAAACAAAAAGTTCGACATGAACTACTACGTCACCCGCCATATTCCGATGGTGGTGGCGAAACTCGGCGCGGCGCTAAAAAAGGTCGAGGTGGATGAAGGGATCGGCGGTGGGGCGCCGGGAAGCCCTCCACCTTTCGTTGGCGCAGGCCATCTCTATTTCGAGAGCGTCGAGGCCTTCCAGAACGCCTTCGGCCCGCACGGCAAGGAGATCATGGCCGACGTGCCCAACTATACCGACATCACGCCGGTGATCCAGATCAGCGCGATCCGCTGAGAGAAAGTTCCGCTTCCCGACGAAAATGGCCCGCCCCCGAGAGGGGAGGGGCCGTTTCTGTATCGATCCCGAGGGGCTCACTCCTCTGGCGGGCGCCAATTTTTCATCAGCGTATTGGAGGGAAGGGAAGGGTCGAGCAGTTTGAGCGCCGTCTCCCGTCCCGCCACCGCCGGGATCTTGGCCGGATCGAGCAGCCCGATCTGGACCAGCACCGAGGCCTGATCCCAGTAGATGTGCTCGTTGTAAAGCTTGTTGCCGCGGAAATTGACAATCGCCACCAGCGGCACCTCGACATATTTGCCGGTGGGCGGAATGCCGGGGAGCATCCAGTCGATCTCCCGGTCATGAGTGAAACAGAAAATCATTTCATCGACCACCCGATCGACCCCGACCGTGCGCGAGATCGGAATGAGCTTGGTATCGGGCGGATTCGAGAAAATGAAATGGTTGGCGTAGAAATGGCGGAGGTGACGGTAGCCATACCCGCCGGTCATGGTCGGGATGTGGTTGACATAAGGCTCGGCCACCATGGTGGACATGGTGGCATCCACATCGCGCGTGGCGAATTCATATTCGCAATGTTTGTCCCACAGGGCCGAGAGGTCGTAATCCGGTCCCGTCACGCGGCGGAACAAGGCAAGCGTCCTGGTATGCGCCATCAACGCGGAGGGCTTGTGATAATTCGCCCCGCCACGGCGGTTGAACGCGTGATCGGCGTCGGGATAGACGTAGATCTCGACGTCGCGGCGATCCTTGAAGGCAGCGCGGATCGCTTCGATGGCCTCGGGCGGCGTGAGACGGTCCTTGCCGCCGAAATGGAGCACCATCGGGATGGTGATATGGGGCGCGAGATCGAGCGATTTCTCGATCCCGCCGCCGTAATAGGAGACGGCGCAATCGGGCCCCGCCTTGGCCGCGGCAAGGAAAGCGAGTCTTCCGCCGAGACAGAAGCCGAGCACGCCGACTTGTGGCTTGCCTGAACGCCCGCTTGCCTCCGGCATGCTGCGCGCGAAACGGACCGTCGCCGCGATGTCGGCGACCGCCCAGTCGATGTCGAATTTTTCGTAGTATTTGAACGCCGTGGCGCGGCCCTGTTCGTCATAGCCGAGTTCGATGCGCGGGGCGAACTGATGGAAGAGATCGGGGGCGAGAACGACGTAGCCCTCTTCGGCATAGAGATCGGCGACCTCGCGGATATGCGCGTTCACGCCGAAGATTTCCTGCAACAAGACGATGACCGGCCCCTTGCCTCCTTCGGGCAGGGCGCGATAGGCCGCGAAATCACCCCGTTCTCCCGGGATCTGGACATACTCTCCCATGGCGGTCCTCCTCTCCACTTGGGGCCATGATGGCATGATTTCCGGCGAGGACGAAAGACGCCCCCCGTTCCGCGGACCAGACCCGGCAGATCAGGCCCGGCGGAGCCCGAGACCCGCCGCGATCACCGCAAGTCGATCGCCGAACTGCCGGCGGCTTTCGCCGCGGCGGGCGAGGCGGGCGAGATCGCGCCGGGCCAGAATTCCGAGGAGGGCGACGGCCCGGAGCGCCGGCGGAAAGCGGGGAGGGAGGGGGGCGGCGGCGAGCGCCTCCTGCTCTTGCCGGGCGAGCGCCCGCACCACGCCCCTCACGGCCTCGCTCCCGGGCCCGCCGAGCACCTCTTCCGGCGCGAGGCCATGATCGGCAAGGAGAGCGCGCGGCAGAAGGACGCGGCCCTGGCGGGCATGATAGGGCACGGCGCGGAGGAGACCCGCGATGCCGTAGGCCTGGCCGAGACACCGCGCCGCCTCACGCCCGCTCGCATCGGCCCCGAGCAGCCGCGCCGTGGCGGCGGCGAGCGCCCCGGCGGTGAGATCGGCGAGGGTGAAGAAGGCCGCAATGTCGGGAACGCCCTCCTCGATCTCGCGCATGCGGCCTTCGATCAGCGGATCGAGATCATCGAGGGTGATTCGTCCGGCGGCGAGCAGGGCGCCGAGAGCGGTGAGGACCTCGTGGCCGCGCTCTCCCCGTTGCAGGGCCTCCCGCCACCATTGCAGGCGGATCAGGGCAAGCTCGGGGCTTGCCGCCACGTCCCGCGCCCGGGCGAGTTCGTGGTTGAGGACATAGAGCGCCCAGAGAGCGGGGCGATGGGGGACGGGGGCGAAAAGCGTGGTGAGAAAACGGTCGGGATCGGCCCGGCGCAAGGTCTCGGCGAGGGGAGGAAGTCTCACGCCGCTGATGTCCCCGCGTTGTCGGCCCCCACGTTGTCGGTTCCCAAGTTGCCGAACGCCTCGCCGCCCCCTCGCCGCAGGGAGGCGCGGCGCACGATCATGCCGTAATCAGGGACATATCCAGAGGAAAAAGATTGGCGGACCCGGCGCGACTCGAACGCACGACCTTCGCCTTCGGAGGGCGACGCTCTATCCAACTGAGCTACGGGTCCGTTGGCGCTCTCGTAGCGCGAAACGCGGAGCCTCGCAACCATCCCGTCCTTCTTTCTCCGCCGCTCGCCCAAAGGGTCAGGGCCAGAAGCGGGGATGATGCCCATCCCCGCCGCGCACCCGCGGCAAAAGGATGAAGGGCCAGGGGCTTGGCAATTCGCCGAGCGGGACATGGATCAGAGCGGGCCCTCCCTCCGCCACCGCCCGGCGCAAGGCCGCTTCGAGTTCGGAGGGCGCGCTCGCCCGGAGGGCGCGCCCGCCGAAACTCTCGGCGAAGCGGACGAAGTCGGGGTTGTGGAGGTCGGAGCCGATCAGGCGGTTGCCATAGTGCTCCTTCTGGATCCGCCGCACATTGCCGAACGCCCCGTCATCGAACACGATGGCGATGACCCCGATCCCGTGACGGATGGCGGTGGCGAGCTCCATCGCCTGATAGAGAAACCCGCCATCGCCAAGCAGCGCGACGACCGGACGATCCGGACAGGCCACCTTGGCGCCGAGCGCCGCGCCATACCCCCAGCCGAGATTGTCCTGATAGCCGGGGGAGAGGTATTGCCGCGGCGCCGTCACCGGAAAGGCGAGACGGCCCACGAAGCCGAGCTGGGTGACGTCCTCGACCACGATCGCCTCCTCGGGCAACGCGGCGCGGATCGCCTGCAGAAACGCCCATTGCGGGGCGAGGTCACGGGCGAGCGCTTCGGCGAACCACGCCTTGGCGGGGACGAGGTCGCCGCGCGGGGCCTTGGCACGGGCAGGGAGTGCTG
>KN173929.1:10409-11961 GCA_000759655.1 Acidicaldus organivorans
TCGGGCGGGAGGGGGCGTTCGAGCGCTTCGGCCTCGGCGGCGATGCGGATGATCTTGAGCGCCGCATCGTCGCCCCAGACCGTGAACGGCCAATGCGCCCGGGTGCCGACGGCGAGCACCACATCCGTCCTCGCCCTCGGCGGATGCCCGACCGGGAGAGGAGCGGCCAGCGGGTGCGCGCTTGGGATCACCCCGCGGCCGCGGCGGAAGGTCACCACCGGCGCACCGAGCCGCTCGGCAACCGCACGAAGCTCGGAAGCAGCGTCCCAGGACCCGCCGCCGGCGAGGATGAGCGGTGCCTCGGCCGCCGCGAGGAGGCGGGCTGCCTTCTCGATGGAAGCCGGATCGGGGGAAAGGGAAGGCACAGGCCGGGGCGAGATGGACGGGGCGATCCCCTCCCGCGGCCAGACATCGATCGGGCATTCGAGCGCAACCGGCCCGGCGGGCGGGGTGAGCGCGGCGCAGAGCGCATGCGCGAGGCGTTCCGGCGCAGACGCAGGATCGGTCAGACGCGCCTGGAATTTGGTGAGATGACGCAGAAGGCCGAGCTGGTCGGGGAGTTCGTGGAGATGGCCGAAGCCCCGGTCGATCGCGGCAAGCGGGATCTGCCCGATCAGGCCGAGCACCGGCGCGCCGGTGCCGCGCGCATTGAGGAGGGCCGCCCCCGCGTTGAGCAGTCCCGGTCCCGGCACCACCGCGAAGGCTTGCGGCTTTCCCGTGGCCAGCGCCGCCCCCAGCGCCATGTACCCCGCCGCCTGCTCATGGCGGGGGTGGATCAGGCGAAGCCGGCCTTCCGTGGCGAAGACCGCGTCAAACAGCGGGTCGTTATGGACGCCGGGGAGGGCGTAGAGGGTGGAGATCCCGTGCGCGGCGAGCGCCTCGACGGTCAGCGCCGCGACACTCCGCTGCCGGAGAGGCCCCGCCGCTCCGCCCATCAAAACGCCTCAGCCCTGCCGGGCGGCGCTTCCCTCGCGCTCCTTGGTTGCCTCACCGGCAGGGCCGGTGATCGAGGCCGGGCGGTCGCGCTCCGCCTGCAGGCTGGGCTCGTCGTCCTCGGCCAGGTTCTTCTTGAAGGCTTTGATGCCCTTGGCGAAATCGCCCATCAGCGTGCTCACCTTGCCCGTGCCGAACAGGAGCAGGATGACCAGCAGGACGACCAGCCAATGCCAAATGCTGAAGCTACCCATGTTGCGCTCCTCTGGCCCCCGGCGGTCTGGCCCCGGAAGGCCCCTTTCTCACGAGATGGACCTTAACGCCTCGCCTGGCAAGCGTCTTCCCCATCGCGGCGGACGCCGCATCCTGGACCTGCGCCGCTCATTTGACCACCGCAACGCGGAGCGCGTTGGTGGTGCCGGGCTGGCCGAAGGGAACGCCCGCGACGACGATGATCTCCTCGCCATGCCGGGCGAAGCCCTCGCGATAGGCAAGCCGGGTGGCGCGCGCCACCGTCTCGGTCATAGTATGGGTGAGCGGCGAGATCAGCGCGTGCACGCCCCACACCAAAGTGAGCTGACGGGCGATCGCCGCCTCCGGCGTGAGGCCAAGGATTGGG
>KN173929.1:12085-15936 GCA_000759655.1 Acidicaldus organivorans
CCGCGCCGTGCTGCCTGAAGAGGTGAAAGCGGCGATGGCGCGCGTGGTGGCCCACACCATCGGGGCGCGCGCCATCGCCGCTTTCGCCTCTTCAGGCAGCACGGCGCGGCGGGTGGCGCGCGCCCCGATGGTGTGGGCCACCACGCGCGCCGCCTGGGCGATGGCGTCCGCCGAGGAGGGCTCGGGCTCGGGGCGGCTCTGGGCGATCGCCTCGCGCCAGCTCTCATCCTGCTCCACCCGGGCGATGATGCGGTCCATCATGTTCACCGCCTCGAAGGGAAACTGGCCGGCCGCCGTCTCTGCCGAGAGCATCACCGCGTCCGTCCCCTCGAAGACCGCGGTCGCCACGTCGGAGGCTTCGGCCCGGGTGGGAGCGGGCGCGTTGATCATGCTCTCCAGCATCTGGGTGGCGACGATCACCGGCTTGCCGAGATTGCGGGCGAGACGGACGATGCGTTTCTGGACGAGCGGCACCTCCTCGGGCGGAAGCTCGACGCCGAGATCCCCCCGCGCCACCATCACCGCATCAGAAAGGCCGAGAATCGTCTCCAGATTTTCGAGTGCCTGCGGTTTTTCGAGCTTGGTGAGGATCGCCGCCCGTCCCGCGACGAGCTCGCGCGCCTCCCTGACGTCTTCGGGCCGCTGGACGAAGGAGAGCCCCACGAAATCGATCCCGGCCTCAAGGGCGAAGGCGAGGTCCTCGCGATCCTTGGGCGTGAGCGCCGGGATGGGCAGGACCACGTCGGGGACGTTCACGCCCTTGCGATCGGAGAGCACGCCCCCCACCAGCACCTCGCAGATCAGGTGATCGGGCCGTTTGTGGGTCACCCGCAGGCGGAGCTTGCCGTCATCGAGCAGGAGCGTGGTGCCGATCTGGGCGGCCTCGATGATTTCGGGATGGGGGAGTTCCACCCGTTCAGCATTGCCGGGGGTGGGGTCGAGATCGAGGCGGAAGGTCTGGCCGGTCTGCAGATGGATGCGGCCCGCGGCGAAGCGGCCGATGCGGAGCTTGGGGCCCTGGACGTCGGCGAGGATGCCGATCGGCCGTCCCGTCTCCTCCTCGAGGGCGCGGATCGCTTGGATGCGCGCGGCGTGATCCTCATGCGTGCCGTGCGAGAAATTGAGGCGGAAGACGTCCACCCCGGCGCGGAAGAGCCGGCCGATGACCTCTGGCGTGGAGCTTGCCGGGCCGAGGGTGGCGACGATCTTGGTGCGCCGGTGGCGCCTGAGTTCGGGTCGGCTCATGCGGGGCTCCTCGGCGTCACGCTCACGTGATCAGGATGGCGCGGATGTCGTTGACGTTGGTCAGGGTCGGGCCGGTGCGGACGAGACCGGAGAGGGCCTCGAAGAAAGAATAACTGTCGTGGCGTTCGAGAAAGCGGCGCGGGTCGAGACCCTGGGCGCGGGCGCGGGCGAGCGTGTCCGGCCCGATGATCGCGCCAGCCGCATCCTCGGTGCCATCGATGCCGTCGGTGTCGGCGGCGAGCGCCCAGATGCCGGGCTCGCCCTCCAGGGCGAGCGCCAGGGCGAGGAGGAATTCGGTATTGCGCCCGCCGCGGCCCGGTTTTTCGCCGCCCCGCAAGGTCACCGTGGTCTCGCCGCCGGAGAGGAGAAGGCAAGGGGCGGGGGCGGGTTCGCCATGCCGGCGCACCGAACGCGCGATCCCGGCGAGGGCGAGGGCGAGGGCCTGGCTTTCGCCCTCGAGCGCATCGCCGAGGATCAGCGCCGGGACGCCGTGCGCCTGGGCCGCCTCGCGGGCGGCGCGGAGCGCCATCATCGGCGTGGCGATCAGGGTGAAGGAGGCGTGCGGCAGGCTGCCCGGTTTCGGCGTCTCGCCCTCGCCCCGCTCCAGATGGCGGCGCACCGCTTCCGGCATCTCGAGCCGGTAACACGCGATGATGGCGCGGGCCTCGGCGAAGGTGGAGGGATCGGGAACGGTGGGACCGGAGGCGATGATGGCGGGATCGTCGCCGGGGACGTCGGAGATGGCGAGCGTGATGACCCGTGCCGGCGCAGCGGCGGCGGCAAGCCTTCCGCCCTTGATCGCGGAGAGATGTTTGCGCACCACGTTCATCTCGTGGATGGTGGCGCCCGAGGCGAGCAGCGCGGCATTGACCGCCCGTTTGTCCTCGAGGGTAAGCCCGGGGGCGGGGAGGGTGAGAAGGGCCGAGCCGCCGCCCGAGATGAGGGCGAGCACCAGATCATCGGGCCCGAGCCCCTGGACGGCGGCGAGGACCTCACGGGCGCCGCGCAGGCTGTTCTCGTCGGGAACCGGATGGGCCGCCTCGATCACCCGGATGCGACGGGTGGGGACGGCGTGTCCGTAACGTGTGACGACCACCCCCTCGAGCGGCACCTCCGGCCAGGCTTCCTCCACCGCAGCGGCCATGAGGGCGGCCGATTTGCCGCAACCCACCACCACCACGCGGCCCTTGGGGAGGGGGGGGAGATGACGGGGAAGGATCTCGCGCGGATCGGCCGCGGCGATCGCCCGCCTGAGCACCGCATCGAGCACGTCGCGCGCCGCCTTTTCCCCCGCCGTCTTTTCCCCCCATGTCCCGTTCTGGCCCGGCATCGCCGCTCCTCCCCTCTCGTCCTCCGGCTTCGTTGTCGCGGCAATCCTGCTCTGCGGTCAAGCGCCCCCTTCGCGCCACCCGCCTCTCATGCCATCTAAAGGGGAAAGGGCAGGGGGACTCGCCGCCCTTGCCCCGAGAGACGTCGTCTTTTGGTCATTGGTTGGAGAGCGTGGGAGGGTGATCCCGCGCGGTGATGAGGAGGCCGTCATGTCCACTCCCAGTTTCGATCCTGCCACCCGTGAGGCGCTCGAGGCCGCGGCTTTCCGCCGCCTGCTCGAACATCTGCGCGAGCGCACCGACGTCCAGAACATCGACCTCATGAACCTCGCCGGATTCTGCCGCAATTGCCTCTCCCGCTGGTATCGCGAAGCCGCCGAAGCGCGCGGCATCGCGCTTTCGGATGCCGAGGCGCGGGAGATCATCTACGGCATGCCCTACGAGGAATGGCGGGCCAAATACCAGAAGGAGGCAAGCCCCGAGCAGAAGGCGGCCTTCGAGAAGGCGCGTGCGGGGACGGGACACTGAGCCTTCCCCCTGCGGTCGGGACGGGCCGGTTGACCACGCCGCGCGGGCGGCCTATCCGGGCTTCCCCCGGCCGGAGGCCAGGGCCACGAAGGAATGCAGATCTCGGGGGAATGCAAGTCTCGGGGGAATGTGAGCCGGCCTGGTTTCGACGACGGGGACGAGCGTTCACGTTCGACGAGTGCGAGCTCAGCAATTGGGGAGAGAGCGAATGGCGCTTTCGGTGGTGCGGGATGAGGGTGAGGCCAAGGCGAAGACGGGCGGGATCGCCGCCGAGCGGCTGCGCAGCCTGGTTGAGCGGATCGAGCGGCTCGAGGCAGAGAAGAAGGCCTTGAGCGAGGATATCCGCGACATCTATGCTGAGGCCAAAGGAGCGGGTTTCGATGTCAAGGTCTTGCGCGAACTCATCCGGCTGCGGCGGAAGGATCCTGCCGAAATCGAGGAGCAGGAAACCCTGCTCGACCTCTACCGCCGCGCCCTCGAGGGCTGAGAGGACGCAAGCGTGAGCGGCGGCAATGGCCGTCCGCTGCGCTCAGGCCCCCAAGGCGCGGGCGAAGCCCTCCTTTTTCCCGCCTCCGGCTTCCCCCCCTCTGGCGCGCCCGATCAGGAGATCCCCGTCATCTGGCGGCGGAGCGCGCGGGCGCGGCGGATGACGCTCCGCATCGATCCTGCCCGCCGCGCCGTGGTGCTGACCCTGCCCGAGGGGAGTTCCGAGCAGGCGGGGCTCGATTTCCTCAGCCGGGAACGGGACTG
>KN173929.1:16017-25196 GCA_000759655.1 Acidicaldus organivorans
GGTCCAGAGGCGGCTTGCCGCCCTGCCGGAGGCGGTTCCGTTCCAGCCGGGAGCCCGAATTCCCTTGAGTGGCCGGATCTACGAAATCACCCACTGCCCCGAGCGCCGCGGCGGGGTGTGGCTGGAAGAGGACCGGCTCTGCGTCAGCGGTGAGATCGCCTTTCTTCCCCGGAGGGTGCGGGCCTTCCTCGAGGAGCGGGCGCTGCGGGAGCTCGGCGCGCTCGCCCGGGCCAAGGCGGCGCCCCTTGGGCTCATGCTGCGCGCAGTGAGCGTGCGCGATCCGAAAAGCCGCTGGGGAAGCTGTTCGGCAGAAGGCAAGCTCAATTTTTCGTGGCGGCTGATCATGGCCCCGCCTTTCGTTCAGGACTACGTGGTGGCGCACGAGGTCGCCCATCTCCGGCATATGAACCACGGCCGCCGTTTCTGGGCGCTGGTCGGGACCCTCACCCCCCATCGCGCCGCGGCCCGTGCCTGGCTCGCCCGTCACGGCAACGCTCTGCTGCGGATCGGGCTTTCGGGCTGAACGCCTCCCGGATCGAAATAGTCCCCGGGCGCCCTCCTTTCACCTTTTCGTCAATCTCTCCTCAGAGCTGGTCTCTTGTCAGAGGTAGTCTCTTGTCAGAGGTGGGATTTCGCGCCCACATCTCTCGCGAGAATGGATCCCAAGGATTGGGGCGCCCGAACACGAAATCCCCCAGGGAGGAAGTCCGCATGAAGGCCGTCGTCTATACCCATGCCCGTCCGGTCGAGGCCGAGGACGCGCTGATCGATGCCGATCTGCCCGAACCCGTCCCCCATCGCCATGACCTCCTCGTCGAGGTCAAGGCGATCGCCGTCAACCCGGTCGATGCCAAGCTCCGCCGCCATTCCGACCCGGTCGGCGAGCCGCGGGTGCTCGGCTTCGATGCCGCCGGGATCGTGCGCGCCATCGGCCCCGAGGTGCGGCATTTCGGCGTCGGCGATGCGGTCTGGTTCGCAGGCTCGATCGACCGGCCGGGAAGCTACGCCGAGTTGACCCTGGTCGATGAGCGGATCGCGGCGCGCAAGCCGGCCTCGCTCTCCTTCGCCGAAGCCGCCGCCCTGCCGCTCACTGCGCTCACCGCCTGGGAGATGCTGTTCGAGCGCTTCGGACTGGCCGAGGGGGGCGGCGCGGGGAAGTCGCTGCTCGTCATCGGCGGAGCGGGCGGGGTGGGGACGATGGCGCTCCAGCTCGCCCGGGCGCTCACCGGGCTTCGCATCATCGCCACCGCGAGCCGTCCCGAAAGCCGCGACTGGTGTGCCTCGTTCGGAGCGCACGAGCTGATCGACCACCACGCCGACATGGTGGCGGCACTGCGTGGTCTCGGGCTGAAGGGCGCAGACTACGTCTTCGTCACCCGCGACTCCGACCGCCACTGGCCCGCCATCCCCCGCCTCGTCGCCCCCTTCGGACATGTCGGCCTGATCGACGATCCCGCCCCGATCGACGTTCGCGAACTCAAGCCGAAATCGGCCTCGCTGCACTGGGAGGCGGTTTTCACCCGCCCGCTCCTCGGCACCCCCGACATGATCGCCCAGCACGTCATCCTCGAACGGCTCGCCGATCTCGTCGATGAGGGGCGGATCCGCACCACGCTCCGCCACCATCTCGGCCCTATCAACGCGGCAAACCTGATCCGCGCCCATCGCATGATCGAAAGCGGCCACACCCATGGTAAGATTGTGCTCGAAGGGTTCGCCTGAAGGCGTCTGGCCCGGAGAGGGGAAGCGAGACCCCTCGCTCGTGTGAAAGCGGGAGAGGGGCGGTTGATTTTCGGGGAAAGCTTCCCCATATAGCGCACTCGCTCAAAGGGAGTGGTGAGGTATGGCGCGCGTTACGGTCGAAGACTGCATCCAACGGGTTCCCAACCGCTTCGAACTCGTCCTGCTCGCGGCGCAGCGGGCCCGCGCCCTGAATGCGGGCGAAGAACCCACCCTCGATCGCGACAACGACAAGAACCCGATCATCGCGCTGCGCGAGATCGCCGAGGCGACGATCGATCTCAAGCGGCTCGAGAATGATCTCATCCGCTCGCTGGTGCGGGTGCCGGAGCCCGAGGAGCCGAAAGAGGATCAGGTCAACGACATCGTGCCGACCGACCAGAACATTTTCGGCATGCACGACGTCTCGCCCGAGGAAGAGGCCGCCGTGGCCGCCTCCGAACTCGACGAGCTCTCCCCCGACGACCTCACCGCAGCGATCGAAGCCGAGCTTTCCGGCCAGCAGGACCGCTGAAACACCGCCCCTCCAGACGCTTGCGGGGGAGCGCGTATCCGGGGCGCTTGCCGGCGGCAGGGTGCGGCAAATCGCGTCAAACGTCTTGCTTTGCCTCTCGATTGGCCCAATTAATTGAAGAGCGGCTTCCCGCTGGAGGGGAGGGCGCTCTCGCGGAACGAGGGGCATGAGAGGACAGGGCGGACGGGATCTCGCAGCGGAAGGGTGGCGATTGCCGGAGGGCCTAGCGCGCGGCAGTCTGAGCCTCGCGGGGGGAAGCGGGCGCACCCCGAGCGGGCTCGATGCCCTGCTCGCCCAGGTTGCCACCTACGATCCCAAAGCGCCGCGCGAGCGGATCATCGCCGCCTATGAGCTCGCGGCGCGGGCGCATGCCGGGCAGTTCCGTGACAACGGCGATCCCTACATCACCCATCCGCTGGCCGTCGCCCTCATCCTCGCCGGCTACAAGCTCGATGCGGCGAGCCTGATCACCGCTCTCCTCCATGACGTGATCGAGGATACCTCGGTTACGCTTCCCGACATCCACCGCGAGTTCGGGGCCGACATCGCCGGGCTGATCGACGGGGTGACCAAGCTCACCCGGCTCGAGCTCCAGTCCGACCGCACCAAGCAGGCAGAGAATTTCCGCAAGCTGGTGCTGGCGATGAGCCGCGATATCCGCGTCCTCCTCGTCAAGCTCGCCGACCGGCTGCACAACATGCGCACCCTCTCCTTCATCCGCGAGCCGGAGCGGCGCAAGCGCATCGCGCGCGAGACGATGGAGATCTATGCCCCGCTCGCCGAGCGGATCGGCATGGAGAAGATCAAGACCGAGCTCCAGACCCGCGCTTTTGCCGAACTCGAGCCCGAGGCCTATGAGACGATCATGGCCCGCCTCAATTTCCTGCGCGGGCAGGGGGCGGACGTCATTGACGAGATCAAGGCCGAGCTCCGCGCCGTCTGCGAACAGGCCGGGGTGACGGTGATCGAGGTGACGGGGCGGGAAAAATCCCCCTACTCGATCTGGGAGAAGATGCAGCGGCGCAAGGTGAGCTTCGAG
This sequence comes from Acidicaldus organivorans, assembly GCA_000759655.1. Classification (GTDB taxonomy): domain Bacteria; phylum Pseudomonadota; class Alphaproteobacteria; order Acetobacterales; family Acetobacteraceae; genus Acidicaldus; species Acidicaldus organivorans. Next base: position 19,311 of record KN173929.1, read on the forward strand.
CAGCTCTCCGACATCATGGCCTTCCGCATCATCGTGCCCACGCGCGAGCAATGCTACGCCGCGCTCGGCGCGGTGCACGCCGCCTATCCGGTGATCGCCGGACGTTTCAAGGACTATATCTCCACGCCCAAGCCCAATTTCTACCAGAGCCTGCACACCGGGGTGACGCTACGCGAGCCGCGCAATCAAAAAATCGAGATCCAGATCCGCACCCCGGAAATGCACGAGATCGCCGAGAACGGCGTGGCCGCGCACTGGACCTACAAGGACCCCTCGGCCGAGCCCAAGAGCCTGCGCGAGCTCCAGCAGTTCCGCTGGGTGCAGGATCTGCTCGAGATCCTCGAAAATTCGCAGGCTCCCGACGAATTCCTCGAGAACACCAAGCTCGAGCTCTACGAGGACCAGGTCTTCTGCTTCACCCCCAAGGGCGAACTGATCGCGTTGCCGCGCGGCGCGACGCCAATCGATTTCGCCTACGCGGTGCACAGCCAGATCGGTGACACCTGCGTCGGCGCCAAGGTCAACGGGCGTCTCGTTCCCTTGCGCTATCAGCTGCAGAACGGGGATCAGGTCGAGATCCTCACCGCGCGCGGCGGCACGCCTTCGCCGCAATGGGAGCGCTTCTGCGTCCCCGGCAAGGCGCGCGCCCGCTTCCGCCGCTTCGTCCACCAGCAGCTCCGCCAGCAGCAGCGCGACGAGGGCCATGCCATGCTCGCCCGCGCCTTCCGCAAGGAAGGGGTGGATGGCAGCGAGAAAGTGCTCGAAGGGGTGCTGAAGACGCTCAAACAGGCGAGCCTCGAGGATCTCTACATCGCGGTGGGCTCGGGCGCGATCGGGCCCAAGGAGGTGGTGCACGCCGCCTATCCCGAGCTCCGCCGCACCGCCCAGCCGCCGCGCCTCGCCCCCGGCCTCGTCGCCTACGGCAACAAGAAGAGCGACAAGAATACCAAAGGCCTGGCGGTCAAAGGGGTGATCGCCGGAATGACGGTGACCTATGCCGGATGCTGTCATCCGCTGCCGGGTGATCCGATCGTCGGCATCGTCACCACCGGCAAGGGCGTGACCATCCACACCCGCACCTGCGCCACGCTGGATTCGTTCGCCAACACCCCTGAGCGGTTCATCGACGTCGAGTGGGACTACGACCAGATCAACCGCGAGCAGGCCAAGCATATCGGAAGACTGAGCCTGATCGCCGGCAACGAGCCCAAGGTCCTGGCCGATATCGCCACCACGGTGGCCAAACACGAAGGCGCGATCAACAATCTGCGCATCGTCCACCGCCAGCAGGATTTCTGCGAGATCCTGCTCGATCTCGAGGTTCGCGATCTCCGCCACCTTTCGCACCTCATCGCGGGCCTGCGCGCCACCTCCGGCGTCTCCGAAGTCGAACGCGCACGCGGCTGAAAGTCGGCGGATGATGATCCTCGGAATTGGGGCCGATCTCTGCGACATCCGCCGCATCGAAAGGACGCTGGCCCGGTTCGGGGAACGTTTCGAGCAGCGCGTCTTCACCGCCGAAGAGCGCGCCCTTGCCGCGCGGCGCGGGGAGGGGCAAAAAGCCGCCACCCTGGCCAAGCGCTTCGCCGCCAAGGAAGCCTGCGCCAAGGCGCTCGGCACCGGGTTCCGCGCGGGGGTGTTCATGGCCGATCTCGGCGTGGCCAAGCTTCCCAGCGGGCAGCCGGTGATGCGGCTCACCGGCGGGGCGCTGCGGAGGCTCGCGGCGATGACACCTCCCGGAATGACCGCCCGGGTGCTGCTGACCATGACCGATGAGTACCCTTATGCGTTCGCCCAGGCGATGATCGTGGCCTCGCCGCTCGCGGCCGGTGAAGAGAAGTGAAGGATCGCGGTTGATGGATTGGAAGACGTCGAAACGGAGCCCCGAGCGCACCCCAGCCAACCCCGCCAAGAAGGCGGCCCCGCCGCTCCCCGAGGCCAAACCCGCCACCTTGCTCGAAAACGTCAAGACGGTCATCTACGCGGCGCTGATCGCGATCGCCATCCGCACCTTCGCCTTCGAGCCCTTCAACATCCCGTCAGGCTCGATGATCCCCACCTTGCTCGTCGGCGATTATCTCTTCGTCTCCAAATACAGCTACGGCTATTCGCGCTTTTCCTTCCCCTTCTCTCCGCCGCTCTTCTCGGGCCGCATCTTCGGGCGCCTGCCGCACCGGGGCGACGTCGTCGTCTTCAAGCTGCCCAAGGACAACAGCACCGACTACATCAAGCGCATCGTGGGGCTGCCCGGCGATCACATCCAGATGAAGGGGGGCGAACTCTACATCAATGGCGTTGAAGTGCCGCGCAAGCCGGACGGCACCTATACGGTGCGCGAAGACGGGACCGAAATGGTGTTGCGGCGCTATCTCGAAACGCTGCCCGGCGGGGTGACCCATCCCATCCTCAAGGCCTCCGATGACGGCCCGCTCGACAATACCCAGGAATATGTCGTTCCGGATGGCTACGTGTTCGCCATGGGCGACAATCGCGACAACAGCCTCGACAGCCGGGTGATGAGCGCGGTTGGGTTCATCCCGGTGGAAAATCTGGTGGGCCGCGCCCAGTTCATCTTTTTCTCGATCGACTCCTTCGCTCCGTGGTGGGAATTCTGGGAATGGCCCTTCGAGATCCGCTGGAGCCGCCTCTTCCACAGCATCTCATGAGAGAAGGCAGCACCTCATCCGAAATTTTCCAGGACCGGCTCGGCCATCGTTTCCTCAAGCCGGCGCTTCTCGAAGAAGCCCTGACCCACCGTTCCGCCCTCGGCCGCAAGGCCAAGGAATTCTCCAACGAACGCCTCGAGTTTGTGGGCGATCGCGTGCTCGGCCTCCTCGTCGCCGAGTGGCTGATCGAGCGTTTCCCGCGTGAACACGAAGGAAATTTGGGCCGGAGGCTCGCCCACCTCGTCTCCCGCGACACGCTCGCCAGAATCGCACGTGATCTCGGCCTCGCCGGCGTGCTCCGCGTCTCTCCCCAGGATGCGCGGGCCGGCGTCCTTGAGAGGGCCAACGTGCTCGCCGATGGTCTGGAAGCGGTCATCGGAGCAATCTACCTCGATGCGGGGATCGAGGCGGCGCGGCGCGTGGTGCGCACCCTGTTCGCGCCCTTCATGGAAGCCCAGATCACGCCGCCCAAGGATCCCAAGACGGCCCTCCAAGAATGGGCCCAGGGACGCGGCTTCGCTCTTCCCGTCTATCGCCTCGTCCATCAGGAAGGCCCCTCGCATGCGCCGGTTTTCGAGATCGAGGTGATGGTCGGCGAGGCAAGCGGGCGCGGCCGGGCGGGCAGCAAACAGGCGGCCGAGCAGGACGCCGCCGCCGATCTCTTGAGAAGGCTGAAACCATGACCACGCGCTGCGGCTATGCCGCCATCGTCGGGGCCCCCAATGCGGGGAAATCGACCCTGCTCAACAGTCTCCTCGGCACCAAGCTCTCCATCGTCACCCCGAAAGCGCAGACTACCCGCTTCCGCGTGCTCGGCATCCTGATGGAGGGCGAAAGCCAGATCCTCCTCGTCGATACGCCGGGCATCTTCCGCCCGCGTCGCCTGCTCGACGAGGCGATGGTCGAAGTGGCGTGGAGCGGGGCGCGCGACGCCGATGTGGTGCTGTTCATGGTCGATGCGGCCGAGGGACTGACCGAGGAGGTGCGCCGCATCGCCGAGGGCCTGCGCGGGCGGCGCGTCTGGCTCGTCCTCAACAAGATCGACCGCATCGAAAAAGGCAAGCTCCTGCCCCTCACCGAAGAAATCACCCGCATCCTTCCCTGCGAACGGGTCTTCATGATCAGCGCGCTCAAGGGCGACGGGCTGGCGGATCTCCGCCAGGCGCTTGCCGAGGCGATGCCGGAGGGGCCGTTCCTCTATCCGCCTGAGGATCTCACCGATCTTCCCGACCGACTGCTCGCGGCCGAGACCGTGCGCGAGCAGATCTATCTGCAGACCGGGGCGGAAGTGCCCTATGAGACGACGGTGGAGACGGAAAGCTTCAAGGAGCTCAAGGATGGCAGCGTGCGGGTCGAGGCCATCATCTACGTCTCGCGGCCCGGCCAGAAAGCGATCCTGATCGGCGAAGGCGGGGGGCGCATCAAGGAGATCGGGGCGCGGGCGCGGGCCGAGCTCACCGCGCTCCTCGAACGGCCAGTCCATCTCTTTCTTTACGTCAAGGAACGCCCCGGGTGGGACGAGGAACGCGCCCGGCTCCGCGCGATCGGCCTCGGCGAGGCGGTCAGCGCGCGCAAGAAGGGAAGGAAGGGAGATGGGGATGAGCACACGTAACGATCTTCGCATCGATCGCGAAAGGTTGTGGGCCACTCTCATGGAGACAGCCCAGTTTGGGGCCACCGCGGCGGGCGGTATCTGCCGGCTCGCGCTCACCGAAGAGGATCGCGCCGTCCGCGACTGGTTCCGCGCCGCGGCGGAAGCCGCCGGCTGCACGGTCGAGATTGACGAGATGGGCAACATGTTCGCCCGCCGCCCCGGCCGCGATCCGAACCGGCCGCCCATCGCGATCGGCAGCCATCTCGACACTCAGCCGACGGGCGGCAAGTTCGATGGCATCCTCGGTGTCCTCGCCGGGCTCGAGGTGATCCGTACCCTCAATGATCACGGGATCGAAACGGACGCGCCGATCGAGGTGATCAACTGGACGAACGAGGAGGGGAGCCGCTTTGCCCCGGCGATGCTGGCCTCGGGCGGTTTCGGCGGCGTATTCGACCGCGACTACGCCTATGCGCGCACCGATCGCAATGGTGTCACGTTCGGCGAGGCGCTCGAGAAGATTGGCTATCGCGGCAGCACGCGAGCAGGTGATCATCCGCTCGCTGCCCATTTCGAGCTCCACATCGAGCAGGGGCCGGTGCTCGAGGCCGAAAACGTGGCAATCGGCGTCGTCACCGGTGTTCAGGCCATTCGCTGGTATGACGTCACCGTGACGGGACAGGAAAATCACGCCGGGGCGACACCGATGGGGCTGCGCCGCGACGCGCTCGCGGCCGCGGCTGCGGTGATCGGCGCCGTCGAAGGGGTTGCCCGGGAGATGGGCGGCGTCGGCACGGTCGGGGTGATCGAGTCCCATCCGCAGAGCCGCAACGTCATTCCGGGGCGCGTCTTCCTCAGCATCGATCTCCGCCACCCCGAAGATTCCCGCCTCGCCGCGATGGAAGCGCGGCTTGGGGAGGAGATCGCCGCACTCGCCAAAGCGCGGCATGTGGAGATCGCATTCGAGAGGATCTGGCATTCCCCCGCCGTGGCGTTCGATCCGGCTTGCATCAAAGCCGTGGCCGATTCCGCCACCCATCTCGGCTATACGCACCGCGAGATCGTTTCGGGGCCGGGGCATGATTCGGTCTATGTGTCGCGCGTCGCTCCCAGCGCGATGATTTTCATCCCCTGCGCCGGCGGGCTCTCCCACAATGAGCGGGAGTCGATCACCCCGCAACAGGCCGAAGCAGGCGCCAACGTCCTGCTCCATGCCGTGCTTGCCACCGAGGCGCGTCTTTCGCGCCAAAGGTGAGAGGGGTGGAGCAGGGGGAACGAAACCGGTTCGAAAGCCGCGGCCTCAGAAGCTGAATTGGGCGTTGAGCGAACCCCATTGGTGCAGCCCGCCATGTTCGCCGTAGAACGTCTGGGTCTGGAAGACCTGGGTATAAGAGATGCGCACCCCGTGGACTATGACGGCAATGCCCGCTTCGAGTTCCCCGACCAAAGTCTTCTCTGACACGCTCGGCGTCGCCTGGAAGGGCTCACCGGCGAGCACGGCGTTATAAAGCCAGGCCTGTCCGTCGGCCCCGGCAAAGACATACCAGTCGAAGGGACGGACCGGGGTATAGGCCTGCCCGCCGCTCATACCGGGGCCGAGACGATCGACGCCGTAATCCGACGCAA
>KN173929.1:25269-27028 GCA_000759655.1 Acidicaldus organivorans
GGCCCTGGCCAATTCGAACGACGGCGCCGGCCAAACCATAGATCCAGAGATTGCCCACCCCGATGGTGAGATTGGGGAGGACGTCCGTTTCTAGGTCGCCGATACGCCCCGTCGGAATACGCCAGACGCGTTCGCTGGTGAATTGGAGAATGGGCTCGTTCGGCATTTGATAGTGCCAGCCCGCATCGCGCCCCTGGCCGATGAGGCTGTGAAAATTGTTCTGGACGAATTCCGCTCCCGAGTCCGGTCCAAGCACGCCGATATCGACGCCGAGCATGCTGCGCCAGGCGGAGGTGTCCTGAATGAGGGTGGCATCGGCGGTGAGAAACCCGGCATAAGGCTCGTCATTGGGAAGAGGGGGCGCGACATGGGTCGCCGCCGGCGTGTACATCCACTGCGAAAGATCGATGGCGATGCGCTGGTTGCCATCGCCCCACACCGCCCGGCCGATATTGCTCACGAAGTCGGGAAGATCACCGGTCGGCGAGACATAGCCGAGATCGAGCCCGTTGACATAGTAGCGGTCGGGCAGATTCGAGGTGGTAATCGAGGAATTTTCCCAGAGAAACGAAACGATCGCGTTGGGGTCGGCGGGGGGCAGGTTGTTGTCATCGGCGAACGCCAACACGGGAGAGCAGACGAAACCCGCCAGCACCGCAATCCGCGCCACGATCCGGCAACGATCACCCCCTCGCCACATGCGATATCCTCTCCCCAATCGATATTGCCCAGATTATCGATATTGCCCAGATTTCAGCCGGCGAGTTCCTCGGCCCGGCGCAGCACCCTCAGAAAATTCCCGCCCCACAGCGCGCGGATCTCGTTCTGGCCGTAGCCACGCGCGAGCAGCTCGGCGGTGACATTGGGCGTCTCCGCAGCATTGGCCCAGCCTTTGATGCCGCCACCGCCGTCGAAATCCGAGGAAATCCCGACATGGCGGATCCCGATCCGCTGCACCACGTAATCGATGTGATCGACGAGATCGGCCACCCCCACCGTCTCCAACTTCCCCTGCGGGCGTAGAAAAGCCGGCATGGCGGTGATCTGGATCAGCCCGTCGCGATCCCGCAGCGCATCGAGCTGTTCATCGTCGAGATTGCGCGGGTGATCGCCCAAGGCACGCGCCGCGGAGTGGCTGGCGATCACCGGGCTCCGCGAAAGTTCCGCGGCCTGCATCATGGTCGTCTTAGCGGCATGCGATACATCGACCAGGATGCCGAGCCGGTTCATCTCGGCGATCACCGTCCGCCCGAGCGGCGAGAGCCCGCCATGTTCCGCTGCCGCATCGGCAAGCTCGCGCTTGGGGATCGCGGAGTCGCCGAGATCATTGTGCCCGTTATGGGTGAGCGTCAGATAGCGCACGCCAAGCGCGCGGAACCGGGCGAGGTTACCCGGATCGCCACCCAGCGCATGGCCATTCTCGATCACCGGAATGACGGCGATCTCCTCCGCCTGCCAGGCCGCTTCGACCTCGGCGGCGGTCACCGTGATCCGCACCCCGATCCCCTCCTGGGTGCGCCCCAACGCCCGGATCGCCTGCAGCATTGCCTCGGCGCGCGCCACCGCCTGCTCACGGTTCTCCGGGGTGCGCAGCGTCTGCGGCACATAGGCGGCGAAACAACCGGCCCGCAGCCCGCCGCGGCGCATCTTGGGGAAATCGACCGCGCGGTCGGTCTCAAAAAAAGGATCTTTCCCTTCCGGCCAGGGAATATCGATATGGCTGTCGAGGGTGAGCAGGGTGCGATGAAAGGCGGCGGGG
>KN173929.1:27210-27714 GCA_000759655.1 Acidicaldus organivorans
TGCAGCCGGTCGAGATAGAAATAGATCACCGGCGTCGTATAGAGGGTAAGGATCTGGCTGAGGATGAGCCCGCCCACCATCGTCACCCCGAGCGGGCGGCGGAGCTCGGAGCCTGCTCCTTGTTCGAGCATCAAGGGCAGACCGCCGAGAATGGCAGCCATCGTCGTCATCAGGATGGGGCGGAAGCGCAGCAGGGCGGCCTCGCGGATCGCGGCGAGCGGCTCGAGCCCGCGGTCCCGTTCGGCGTGCAGCGCGAAATCGACCATCATGATGCCGTTTTTCTTGACGATGCCGATGAGCAGGATGATGCCTATGATGGCGATCACCGAGAGATCGTTGTGGGTCAGCATCAAGGCGATCAGCGCGCCCACCCCTGCGGAGGGCAGGGTGGAAAGGATGGTGAGCGGCAGGATGTAGCTCTCATAAAGCACGCCGAGAATGACATAGACCGCGATCAGGGCTGCGGCGATCAGATAGGGCTGGCTGGCGAGCGAGGCCTGGAAC